>CAIMXI010000391.1 GCA_903845365.1 uncultured Geobacteraceae bacterium
GTGCAGCACTTTCTTTCAGTGCCGCTGCGCTCCTTTACCTGGTCACAGAGGAGTTGCTGATGGAGGCTCATACGGTAAAGGAAAAACCGATCTCCACCCTCATATTGTTTGCCGGTTTCCTTACCTTCTGGAGTATTGAGCTGATAGGAAAATAGATAGTTGTAAAATTTAAGGAGTTTCTTCTATGACATCCATTGTTGATTTGCGAAGTGATACCGTTACGCAACCTACAGCAGCCATGCGCAACGCCATGATGACAGCCCCCCTGGGTGATGATGTGTTTGGTGATGATCCAAGTGTCAATATACTGCAGGGAAAAATTGCCGAAATGCTCGGGTTTGAATCTGCACTATTTGTATCCTCGGGTACCCAGAGCAACCTCTGCGCCATACTGAGCCACTGCCAGCGTGGTGACGAATATATCGTGGGACAGCTTGCTCACTGCTACCGCTGGGAAGGAGGAGGAGCAGCGGTGTTTGGCAGTGTGCAGCCGCAACCGCTCCAACAGCAGGCAGACGGGACTCTTGCACTTGAAGATATCGAAGGTGCCATCAAGCCTGATGACGCCCACTTTGCCCGCACCCGACTGTTGGCGCTGGAGAACACGTTGGGAGGGAAACTACTCCCTTTTGCATATCTGCAGCAGGCAACACAACTTGCCGGGAGTAAAGGATTGGCGCGGCATCTTGACGGAGCCCGACTCTTTAATGCTGCAACGGCACAGGCCACAATAACCGGGACAAATGTTTGCGAAGAAGCCCGGCGCATTGCCAGCTGCTTTGACACTGTTTCAGTCTGCCTGAGTAAGGGATTGGGTGCACCAGTGGGCTCAGTGCTGTGCGGCAGTCGCGAAATTATTGCCCGTGCGCATCGTATTCGCAAAATGGCTGGCGGCGGCATGCGTCAGGCGGGTATATTGGCTGCAGCCGGTTCCTACGCTCTGGATAACCATGTAGAACGCCTTGCCGATGATCACGCTCTTGCAAAGAGACTCGCAGATGGTTTATCAGCTGTACCTTGCTTACAGGTGGAAAGGCCATATACGAATATCCTATTTGTCGATTTGGAAGGACCGGCCAAAAAGCAATCTGCAGGACTTATCGAGTACCTGAAGTCACATGACATATTGGTTACCGGCTTATACCGCTTACGTTTCGTGACACATATGGATGTAGACGCTGCTGGAATTGACCGGGTTATCGCCGCTATAACAAAATATTTTCTATAAGGTCACTTCTTCTCCAGATCCTAGCACGTATTGCCAATGGATTGATCAACCAACGGTTCCATCAGCTCTGGATTCGGAAAATTTGGGATTTTCATTCCAAATGTTAACCCTATACCGGCGAGTAGATCTTTTATTTCGGTTAGAGAATTTCGACCAAAGTTTTTTATCTTCAACATTTCCGATTCTGATTTGATTACCAACTGGCCGATAATTTCAATTCCGGCGGTGCTAAAAGCATGAGACGCCCGAACAGACAACTCAAAATCAGTGACCTTCCTATAGAGGTAATCATCCAGGTCTATAGTAGTCTCCTGAACATCGTCATCCACAGCTGGAACGTAATCCTTATCAAAACCAACGAATATCGTCAGTTGTTCCTTCAAAATCTTAGCTGCAAAGGCAACGGCATCTGCAGGTGTAACACTTCTATCAGTCCATACCTCAAGATTCAGTCTGTCAAACTCGGCCATCTGTCCGTCACTTGATTTACTAACGGAGAAATTTACTTTCCTGATTGGTGAGTAGATCGAGTCAAGCACGATAGTATCAACTGGGGCATTTTCACTTCGATTCCTCTCAGCAGGTACATACCCGTGCCCCGTTTTTATAGTCATTTCAATTTGGAGATTTGCGTCGTTTCCGCTTGTAAGAAAGCAGGCATACATGATTTTGTATTCCACTCCCTGCGTCATACCTTTGCAAGTCACCTTGTAATGGGCGGCGTTGACCTCACCACAGTTTCAAGGCTGTTAGGCCACAAGTCTTTAACCATGACCCTCCGCTATGCTCACCTTGCGCCTAACCACCTGACCAGCGCAGTCAATGTCCTAAACTCCTCCATGTCAACTAATACAAAAATAATACAAAAAGAAAAAAAGGAGCTACGCTATGTTGCGTAACCCCTTGTTTTTATTGGTGGGCGGTATGCGATTCGAACGCACGACCCCAGGCTTCGGAGGCCTGTACTCTATCCAGCTGAGCTAACCGCCCGTAAGGCAAACTGCAAGAGCTTACTTTGACCGCGAATGATTACACTATTTACTCATCCAACTCAAGTCATAAATCTGTCATTTTACTCTTTGCTCTGATATGATGCGGCATGGAAAGTGCTCAACTAATACCACATAAAATTCGTGTCATAGGATTAACCGGTGGGATCGCCACTGGAAAAAGCTCCATTGCGCGTTTTTTTGCTGAAAAAGGGGTTCCGATAATAGATGCGGATCAACTTGCCCGCGATGTTGTACTGCCCGTGAGCCCTGCGTTGGCTCAGATTGTTGCCCATTTCGGTTCTGATGTACTCACACAAGAAGGTATCCTTGATCGTAAGCGTCTGGGTACAATTGTTTTTTCAAACCCGGATAAGCGCCGACTCATAGAAGAAATACTCCATCCCGAAATACGTAAACTATCTGAAATACGAATCTCTGAGGCCGATGCCGCAGGGCATGATCGGCTGATTTATATGGCGCCTCTCCTGCTTGAGGCTGGTGGAAATAGCCGGGTCGATACAATCTGGGTAGTTACAGTGCATCCCGAGATACAGCTTGAACGCCTCATGCGGCGTGATGGCATAACGCGTGATCAGGCACAGAAAATAATTGACAGTCAGATGCCGCTTTCCGAAAAAGAGCGCTACGGAAGTGTGGTTATTGATAATAGCGGTAGCGAAACTGAGACTCGGAAAATTTTGGAATCAGTCTGGTCACAAGAAACAGGGAGCAGTAATGGATAAACCAAATCACATTTTGCGCCCCAGAAAGCGTGTTGAGGAGACATTCAACTGCTTTGCGGCGGTACCGCGCGGCGCTGAGGAACTTGCCGCCGCCGAACTTGCTGCGCTTGAGATTCAAGACGCGAAGCCGGGTAAAGGCGGGGTTGCCTTCATTACTGACCGGGCTGGACTTTACCGTGCAAATCTATGGCTTCGTACCGCCAGTCGTGTGCTGGTGCAGCTTGCACTTTTCCCCTGCTCAACCCCTGCAGAGTTGTATGCCGGCGTTCATGCACTATCCTGGCACGAGCTGATTACTCCGGATATGACCCTGGCTGTGGATTGTTCGCTGCGTGATTCGGCTCTGACGCACTCCGGTTTTGTAGCACTCAAAACCAAGGATGCTGTCGTTGACCAAATTCGCGAATCATGCGGAAGCAGGCCGAATGTTGATACTGCGTCGCCGGATGTGCGCATAAATGTTCATCTCCACAAAAACATCTGCACAATCAGTCTTGACAGCTCCGGTGATTCTCTTGATCGACGCGGCTACCGACTGGAACGTAACGAAGCGCCCCTGCGTGAGACACTGGCGGCCGCAGTAGTCGCCTTGACCGGGTGGAATGGCACCATCCCTCTTGCAGACCCGATGTGCGGTTCTGGTACCATTCCGGTTGAGGCAGCACTTATGGCGGCACATATACCGCCCGGACTGCAACGCCAATTTGGGTTTCAACGCTGGCTGGATTTCAATGGCAGACTTTGGACCGATCTCTGTAGAGAAGCTGAAGAAGGCATCCGCAGATTGCCGCTCGGACTGGTAACCGGTTATGATCTGGACAATAAAGCTCTCCTGCTGGCCGGTAAGAATTGTTCGAAAGCAGGGCTGCAAGGGCAGATCCATTTTTTTCACGCAGCACTTCAGGAATTCAGCCCGGAGGGGGACGAGGGCGTCGTTATTATTAACCCACCATATGGCAAACGCCTGGGAGAAGAAAATGATCTGCGGGAACTCTACTGTCAGATTGGCGATGTGATGAAGAAACAGTGTTGTGGTTGGACCGGGTACGTCCTTACCGGCAATATGGAACTGGCAAAATATATCGGACTTAAAGCTTCGCGGCGTTACATCCTCTTTAATGGGGCGATTGAGTGCCGACTACTGAAGTACGATTTATACTGATTTATGGCATAAAGCAGGTTTTTGAACCTTTAAGAAATAATCTGAAATAAGCAGAAAAAACAGTGAAATAGAGCTTGACTCCCTACGATTGCCCCGCTAATCCTTAAGACAGATTAGGCGGGTTTTTACTGTTTGAGGAGAAAAAACATGCCAAAAGTTCAAATAACAGCAGACCAGAATTTGCGTGATCTTGTCGATTCACCTGAGCAGATGTTCCTAAAGCTCCGCGAACTACAGGTGCGTCTGGCTGAACTGGAGATGCTGAACGATAAGTTGCTTCACACACATGCCGAGAATGAAGCCCGCCTGCGCACTCTGGTGCGCACCATCCCTGATCTGGTCTGGCTTAAAGACCTTAACGGTACCTATCTGGCTTGCAACAGAATGTTTGAACGATTCTTTGGGGCCAAGGAAGAGAAAATTATTGGTAAAACCGACTATGACTTTGTGGACAGGGAGCTGGCTGATTTTTTCCGTGAACACGATCGCAACGCAATGGTGGCAGGAGAGCCGACCAGCAACGAGGAATGGATCACCTATTCAGATAACGGTCAGCGGGCCCTGCTTGAAACCGTCAAGACCCCGATGTACGACAGCGAAGGTAAGCTGATCGGAGTACTGGGGATAGCCCGTGATATCACCGGGCGCTTGCGGGCTGAAGAAGACCGACTGAAAATGGAACGTGAATTCCAGCAGACCCAAATATTTCAGGCTGTTTCCGATTCAATCATCATGATCGATACGAATGGCTGTCTGGCAAACTTCAATGCGGCGGCGGAAAAAGTCTGTGGGTACACTCATGACATGATTGGCAGAAAGATAAATGAAATTGGTCACGGTTTTGGCAATATTTTACAGGAAACACTCTCCTGCAATTTTCCCCGCGAAATACGTCGCTTTGAGATGCGTACGCCAGAAGGAAAAAACTGCATCTTCAGCCTCAAGGCAACTCCTGTGACCGAGCAGAACGGCACAATCAGCGGTGCGGTGGCGGTCATCCGGGATGAAACCCATCTGGCAGACCTGGAACGTTCCCTCAAGATTCGTAATCAGTTTCATGGCATTGTCGGTGCTTCTGCATCAATACAGCAAGTCTATTCCTTGATTGAATCCCTGGCCGATGTGCCGACGACAGTACTGATACTTGGAGAAAGCGGGACCGGCAAAGAACTGGTCGCCGCTGCGCTGCATTCATCCGGAAGGCGATCCAGCGGGCCGTTTATCAAGGTCAACTGTTCAGCATTATCAGAATCGCTTCTGGAGAGTGAACTGTTCGGTCATGTACGCGGAGCTTTTACCGGAGCGATTGCTGACAAGGTCGGGCGTTTCGAGAAGGCAGATGGCGGAACGCTTTTTCTGGACGAAATCGGCGACATCTCATCTGCCGTCCAGATGCGGCTGTTACGTGTATTGCAGGAGAGTGAGTTTGAACGAGTGGGTGATTCAAATTCCATCAAGGTTAATGTGCGTATCATCGCCGCAACCAACAAAAGTCTTGAGGAAAAAGTCAGGAAGGGGCTATTTCGGAAAGATCTTTACTATCGCCTTAATGTAATCTGCCTTGAGTTGCCGGCTCTCAGGGACCGTCTTGAAGACCTCCATCTTCTGGTAACCCATTTCATTAAACGATATAACGATAAATTTGACCGTGAAATTCTGGGTGTATCTGATAATGTCATAGAGGTGTTTCGTGTCTACGATTGGCCTGGCAATATCCGGGAACTTGAACATGTTATTGAACGTGCCATCATCCTCTGCAAATCTAACATCATATCCGTCAATGATCTGCCTGACGCCGTGCTGCATGATCCCCGGCATGTCGCCACTGCGACTTCGGCGCTAACATATCCGTCTTCAGAAACTACGCGGCAGCCACTCACCATCGAAGAGGCACTTGTCAAAGCGGGTGGCAATAAGACGCGTGCGGCAAAACTAATGGGTATCAGTCGCTGGACTTTATATCGAAAGTTGTAGCATGCTACAGTTTCCCGCACACATGTGACACTTTAAGTTGTAGCATGCTACAGTTTCCCGCCACCGCGCAATAGCTTCCACAAAATCACCCAACTCCATTAACTTGCCGTTTAGACTTGCTTTTATTGGCTCTTGCCCCCCGCATCTTGCCCTGATTTATCCTTGGCACAATTGTTGTAAATATTATCTTAGCGTTCTGTCCAAAAACAAAGCTGCGAGAAAATTTCTCTCTCTTCATCCTTCAAGAAAAGGAGTCATACTGTGAAATGTCTGATAGTGGAAGATGAATTAAAATCCTGCCATTTCCTCAAAGAACTGCTCTCATCGATCTGTGAATGCGATATCGCAGTCAACGGTCAGGAAGCGATTGACTCCTTCCGCCTGGCGCACGAATGGAGACGACCCTACGACGTGATCTTCATGAATATTACGATGCCGGTCATCGACGGATTGACGGCACTCAGAAAAATACGCTCACTGGAAAATGGTATGGAGGTGCCTTCCAGCCTGAAGGTTAAGGCCGTCATGATGACTGCTCCAGACGACTCACGCACAGTCATCAAGGCGTTCAAAGAAGGAGAGGCGAACTCATTTCTCGTCAAGCCGATTACCAAGCAGAAACTGGACAAGGAAATGGCTACGCTCATACTGGAAGAGTAACCATTTGAAAAAGATAGATTATTGTTGCTGCATCAGTACATAAGTGGGGTTTTTTAGAAACGAATATGGGGTAACCCCAACATCCACACTACCAGGGATAATATTTCATAAATTTAAGGAGTTACGCCATGAGCAGCGCTGAAACCTCAGAGACTTCTGCAACTTCTGATTCCTTTGATACCAACCAAATCACACCCTCACATATTGTCGGAATAGGCGCTTCGGCTGGCGGTTTAAGCGCTCTTGAGCAGTTCTTCGACAACATGCCACCTGACACCGGTATGGCCTTTGTGGTTATACGAGTTTGAATTCATGATGACCACGAAATCGGGAGAACAGCGGAATGCCCTGATGTATCTACTCCCCATCGTGATTCAGGACGAGAAATGTCTATTCTTTATGGCCAGAGATGTCACAGAGCTAAAACGGGCGGTAGATGATCGCATCGACTTTGAGAAACAGCTCCTTCACGCCCAGAAGCTTGAAAGCCTCGGGGTATTGGCCGGTGGTATCGCTCACGATTTCAACAATCTGCTGATGGCCATCATGGGCAATGCCGATCTGGCATTGATGCGGCTCAATCCCGAATCACCTGCCGTGGATAATCTGAAGCGCATTGAACAGGCTTCAGCACGGGCTGCCGACCTGGCCAAACAGATGCTTGCCTACTCAGGCAAAGGAAAATTTGTCGTCGAGCATCTCGATATGAGTCGACTCCTTGAGGAAATGCTGCACATGCTGGAAGTCTCCATTTCCAAAAAAGCGGTACTCCGTTTCAATCTCATGCACCCGATCCCTTCGGTGGAAGCCGATGCCACTCAGATGCGCCAGATTGTCATGAACCTTGTTATTAACGCCTCGGAGGCGATCGGCGACAAGAGCGGCGTCATCGCCATCACCACAGGATGTATGGACTGCGACCGCAATTATCTTAAAGATGTCTGGCTTGATGAGAATATCTCCGCAGGACTCTATGTCTATCTGGAGATTGCAGACAGTGGCTGCGGCATGGACAAGGCTACCATGACCAAACTGTTCGACCCCTTTTTCACCACCAAATTCACCGGACGCGGCTTGGGCATGGCGGCGGTGCTCGGCATAGTTCGCGGTCACAAAGGGGCTATCAAGGTCTACAGTGAGCCGAACAAAGGTACAACTTTCAAAATCCTGCTCCCAGCTTCCGATCGTCCGGCGGAGTTGTTCAACGGCCACACCCACACGGATGACTGGAAAGGCTCTGGAAAGGTGTTGCTGGTGGATGATGAAGAAACCGTACGCGGAATCGGCAGGGAAATGCTCCAGGAGCTTGGTTTCACCGTCATTACCGCCGATGACGGCAGAGAATGGGTAGCGGCATTTAAAGAGAATCCTGACGTCGCTTTCGTCATCCTCGACCTGACCATGCCGCACATGGATGGAGAGCAGTGCTTCCGGGTACTAAAACAGCTCAAACCTGATGTGAAGGTTATGATATCAAGCGGCTACAGTGAGCAGGAGGTCTCCATAAAATTTGTCGGCAAGGGGCTGGCAGGCTTTATCCAGAAACCGTACAAGCTGAGTGTGCTGAGAGATGCGGTCAGAGGGATTTTGTAAAGGGGGATAAGGCGATGATGCAACTGATAAAATGTAGCTTGATCCTGCTGTTGGTCCTTCTTGCAATTCCGCATAAAGCACTCGCCCTTGACTCTTCTGCCAAAGCCGGTGCCAGTCAGCGACTAAAAACAATCATTGTTGACAACTATCATCCCTACACATTTATGAATGATAATGGCCAACCCGACGGATTCAGTGTCGAAATTGCCAGAGCAGTTGCCAACGCGATGGATCTTGAGCTTGAGATTCGGGCGGACAAATGGGATGTGGCAGTGAGAGAGCTGGAGGCAGGAAACATTGACCTGCTCCCGATGATGGCAAAGTCACCCGAACGGGATATAATATTCGACTTCTCAGTTCCGCATACCATCGCCTACGATTCGATCTTTGTTAAAAAAGGGAGTACGGGACTCCGCACACTGAAAGATTTGTCGGGCAAAACAGTTATCGTGATGAACAAGGACATCGCCCACAACTATCTCCTCTCTAGCAACCTGTCGAAAAACATGAACCTCCTTCCGGTGGATTCGTTGCCGGATGCATTGAAGCAGCTCTCCGCCGGCAAAGGGGATGCCGCCATCATGCCGAAACTGGTCGGCATCGTCACGGCAAAGAAACTGAATCTAATGGATATCGAGACATCGTCACAACTTATTGATGCCTACACTCGCCCATTCTGCTTCGCTGTCAAAGACGGCAATCAGGCTCTGCTGGAACGCTTTAATCAGGGATTGAACATCATCAAAAGCTCCGGCCAGTATGATGCCATCTATAAAAAATGGTTCGGAACGCTGGAAGACCCGCTCCTTACCCTTAAGACAGTTATTAAGTACAGTTCCGTGTTTGCGTTTATACTGCTTGCCTCCATTGTCTGGAATGTCCTGTTGAAGCGGAAGGTAAAGGCAAAGACTGAACATCTTGAAACAGAGATAATCAAGAGAACGTTGACAGAAGAGTCTCTAAAAAACGTTACATCGCGCCAGAATGCAATCTTATCCGCTGTCCCCGATATAATCATGGAGGTTGACGCAAACAGGGTCTATACATGGGGCAACAGTGCAGGGCTTAATTTCTTCGGCGACGATGTGGTCGGCAAAGAGGCGGCATATTATTTTGCGGCTGAACAGGACACCTATCAGATTACTAAGCCTTTGTTCGAAGGTGCAGACGGATCCGTTTACGTTGAAAGCTGGCAGCGGCGCAAGGACGGCGAAGTCCGCCTGCTGGCCTGGTGGTGTAAAGCACTTGTTGATGCACAGGGCAATGTGACCGGCACATTGTCAACAGCTAGAGATATTACCGAAAGCAGTCAGGCAAACAGAATGCTGCGGGACAGCGAGGAGAAATACCGGATTCTGGTGAAGCACCTTTCTTCCGGTGTCGTAGTGCATGCCGCTGACACGGCCATCATCTTTTCAAACCCTATGGCATCTACACTTCTTGGCATCTCCGACGATCAGCTGCGGGGGAAAGAAGCTGTGGATCCGGCCTGGTGCTTTATTCACGAAAGCGGGTCAACTTTAACTCTTGAAGAATACCCGGTCAATAAAGTGCTGTCGTCTGGTAAGCCTGTTTCCAGCCAGGTGCTTGGAATTATACGGCCTGACCTGCCTGAACCCGTATGGGTCCAATGCTACTCGTATCCGGTTACCAACGCAGATGGCGCGCTGCTGCAGGTTGTTGTGACCTTTTCAGATATTACTGAGCGTAAACGGTCTGAAGTTCAGATGCTCAACCTGACGAATCGCCTTCAGCTGGCGACCTCTTCAGCCCGCCTCGGTATTTGGGATTGGAATGTCACGGAAAACATCATGGTCTGGGATGACCGGATGTTCGA
>CAIMXI010000392.1 GCA_903845365.1 uncultured Geobacteraceae bacterium
GGCCGATGATCTGGTGATATTCCCGGCCGGTATGTCGTGCCGCTGGAATGTTCTTCAGGCGGTTCGCAAACATTACCAATTCGATTGATGGGCTCGCTCCTCGCTGTAGATCTGGGTCTTAAAACCGGACTGGCTCTTTTTAGCGAAAACGGCAAGCTTGTCTGGTACCGCTCCCATAACTTCGGAACCACTGATCGACTGAGACATGCCGTACCGGGTATTATAAATACCACCAGCGACCTGACTGCTCTTGTAATCGAAGGTGGCGGCAATCTGGCTACCGTTTGGGAAAAGGAAGCTGAGCGAAGAGGTATCATGTTGATTCAAATCGGTGCAGAAAAGTGGCGGCAGCTGTTTCTGTATGACCGTGAACAGCGATCAGGCACTGACGCCAAGAAATACGCCGGGGAGATGGCGCGTAAGGTCATCGAGTGGAGTGCGGCTCCACGGCCAACCGCGCTCAGGCATGATACCGCCGAGGCAATCATGATCGGCTTGTGGGGGATAACCTCTCCCTCGGAGTTAGAATCATAGCCCTGTCTCTCCATGGCCGCAACGTCATCTTTGTCCAAGTGTCCAGACAAAGCGTTCCGAGCTTCATAATCCAGCGGCCTAACGTTCTGCTTGAACCAGTTTATGAATGTATGCCGGGTGCTGTGAAAGGTTTGTTTACACGCCGCTTCCCGGTGCCCAGTTGAGGTACTTCGCCATGCTCGGCAAGAAGATCGTCGCGCTTTTGGGGTTTGGTGCCGCTGCTTGGCAGGCCGCGCCACGAGACAACTACATTGGCTGGACCCATCGCCAACGGGAACGTAACCTGCAACTGATCGTCAATAACGCTAGGTTTCTTATCTTGCCGTGGGTTCAGATGCCAAACCTTGCATCGATGATTCTCGGTAAGGCAGTGAAGCGGGTTCCGCAAGTAGTGCGTCAACTTTAGGCATAGCGGAGTATCCGTTTGCTCAGGCGTTTTGCCTTTTCTCGTTATTTAAGCTTGATTTACGGTCGATACCAGCACAATCGATTCTATATGATGAAAGCATTAGCCACTTTCAGCTTGTAATGATAGACACTATCACGTGGACTCAAATGTTTTTCAAAATACAAACTTGTGCACTTTTTTGTACACAAACGCAAAAATTAGGCAAGGTAAAAACATATTAATAACGCTGACTTATTGCCGCATAGTCAATAATACGGAACTTCTGATGCAGTGTTTGTAGGTCAAGCGGGTATCTGCTCTAATATTCTATAATCACAATATTTGATCCTGTAAAAAACGTATTGAATGTGCGAAAAATTATCTAACTTACAGTGTCCGAAACTGTGGAAGTGTGATAGAGTGCAACGTCAGACTCCAGATTATGCAAAATGGCTCCATAAAATATGTTGTTACCCGCTATAATACAGCGGGTTTTTTGTTGGTTTTCTTGTTTTTCAGATTGCTACAGTCAAAGATATTATGTTTATTTGGAGCAATGGACCAGAATTTATATACAGAAATATATATTGATAGATGCAATCTACAGCAGTGTTAAAGCATTAATCAGCTAAATCGCTTGAGTATGTGTTAAAAAACTGGTACAAATTTTGATACAATTCATTGAATATTATGTCAATTATTATGCTGATATTTCAGTATGTTATATTAATCTAAGGAATATGGCATAGAGTGACAAATAAAAACCGGAAAGGAATTATCATGTTTAAAGAATTATGCATCGCAACGGCTGTCATGGCTATTCTGGCCACATCCTCTTACGCTATGGCCAAAGAGGGGTGCGGCGGTGTCTGTTCAGCCTGTCACACCCTCACTGAAAAAGAGGCTAACGATATTCTTAGAAAAATTGGCGGAACCGTTACTTCAGTTAAACAATCACCATCCAAAGGACTTTTTGAGCTTCTCGTGGAAAAGGAGGGTCAAAAAGGCATTCTATTGATGGATTACGGCAAGAAACATCTGATTCAGGGAATGGTAGTTAATATTGAAACGCTGCAGCCAGCTTCAGCGCATCAGCAAAATATCGCTCAACCCAAACAGCCAAGCTCTGTTGACGTCTCGACCATACCTGTTAGTAATGCCGTGATCATCGGCAATCCGAAAGGTTCCAAAAAGATTTTTATTTTTACCGATCCGGACTGCCCGTACTGCCGAAATGGTCATGCTGAGCTGAAAAAACTGGCAAAGATCGCTCCGGACGTGGCGATCCATATAATGCTCTTCCCGCTCCCCATGCACCCGGCAGCGTATGATAAGTCCAGGACAATCATTGAAACCAGGAATCATGACCTGCTTGACAAGGCTTTTGAAGGCAAGGAAATTCCGAAGCCGACCAAGGATAGCAGCAAGAAAGCTGTGGATGAGATAATTAAATTCGCCAATGATCATGGTATCTCAGGGACACCGACGATGGTTATGCCGGACGGCACGATACAGGTTGGCATGCGTGATGCCGAAACAATGAAGAGGATGCTTGAAGGGAAGTAGGCTGGGAAATGATTATCGGTTTTCTGTTTGTATCCGTTGTACTGGGTGCCATTCACAGACGCTTGTCTTCATCCGGATCTTTTATTGCGATATTTTACTGTTTTCCCTTCACTCTAATGCATGAAATGTCTCATTTTTTGGCCGCCTTCCTTACCGGAGGGCGGCCGTCATCATTTAGTGTATGGCCAAGAAGGTCGGGAAATGGCTGGATTCTCGGCAGTGTCAGATCAGTTCCGACACTTCTGTCAACAGCACCAACAGCACTGGCTCCCCTCGGATGGCTGGTGATGGGATACTACTCGGTGGCGTTATGGGATATACGGCCGGTCTGGGTGCCGGAGTGGTTGATCGTGCCGATCATCTACGCCTGTTCAGCAGCATGCGCTCCCTCCTGGCATGACATAAGAATCGCGCTGACTCACCCACTCAGTTTGTTGCTCTGGATAGCAATCGCATATATTGCCGTAACTTTGTCGCGTTCAATTTAAAATCAATAAACCTAGAAACTGCAGTTCGAATAACACGGAGCAACGGAGCAACGGAGAAATCAATATCTTATTCGCAGTTGCAATCAAGATGACACTTATTTCAGGATAGGTCTCAGCCCAGAACCAAGATGGTGTTAAAAAATATGGTTTTAACTCGATGTTCAAGTTTTTATTTGTTGACAACCACTGATGTTGTTCTCCAACCAATTTCAAGCAAGTATCGCATGGCGAGCCAGTGAAGGTGTTGCATCCATACGACCGAGATCACGACCGCTCATATGCTTTTTGGATAC
>CAIMXI010000393.1 GCA_903845365.1 uncultured Geobacteraceae bacterium
AGCTGCTTCAGTTCGATGTTTTTCCGTTCGAATTCGGAATTGACCGAATAGAGCTCTTCGTTGACCGAGTGCAGCTCTTCGTTGGTACTTTGCAGCTCTTCGTTGGACGCAAGCAGCTCCTCATTTGTGGCTTGCAGCTCCTCATTGCTGGTCTGCAGCTCCTCGACGGTGGTCTGGAGGGTTTCGCGGGTTGATTGCAGTTCCATCTCAAGATCAGCGACATGCTGCCGGAAATGACTTTCTGCATCAAAACTGATTGAATCGGGCTCTTCCTGCGTTTCTACCGGGAGTGCATGTTCCGCCGTCCGCACCCTCTCAAAATAGACATGGTAATGGGTTGTATGACTTTTTTCGTCCGGCAGCGGTGACACGTTCAGGTCGATAAGAAACTCGGCCTCGCCCCGCCTGATCCTGACATTGCGGGTGACAACGAACTGCCTGGTATTGTCCGCCCGCTGCAAAGAGGTGCTGAGAGCTATATGGAGGTTGTCCTCGGCAAGTGCGAGAATATTGTGTTCAGCTCGCCCCTCCGGCATTTTCAGATATTCTGCCACATTGCCAAAATAGTGGACAATGTTACGATTCTCGTCGATCAGGACTCCCGGTGGTATATGCCTACGCAGCAGGGTGTCGTAATCGGACAGCACCTGGCGATCAATTGTAACTGTGCGGCTTATGCCTGGCTGAAATAAAGCGACAGGAAGGTTGGCGCTCCGTTCCATATGTTTGGCGTCGAGATTGAGTGCAAGTTTGAGGTCGCGGATCTTGCGGAACAGTTTATGCTGGTTGGCAATAACCTCAAATTCAGCAACAAAAGCTCCAAGCCCTTCGCTGCTTCCCAGAAAGAGAATGCTGTCTTTTTTGAGGGCGAAGTGGAACAGTGAAATCACCTTCTCCTGGACCTCCGTCTGAAAGTAAATCAGAAGGTTGCGGCAACAGACCAGGTCCAGACGGGTGAACGGCGGGTCACTCAGCAGGTTATGGGGAGCAAAAACCACCATCTTGCGCAGTTCCGAAGTAACCCGAAACAGGTCGCTGCCCTCTTTTTTAAAGAATTTATCCATACGATCCGGGCTTACATTGGTCAGGCGGGAACGGTCATAGACTCCCTGTGCGGCGACCTCCAGAGACGTTTTATGCACATCGGTGGCAAATACGGTAATTTTACCATTAAAGCAGCTCTCCTCCCCTTTTTCAGCGAGAAGAATTGCCAGGGAATATGCCTCCTCTCCGGTTGCACAGGCCGCTGACCAGACGCGGAGATCTTCACCACGCCTCAAATTTGAGAATAGCCGTGGTACAACCTCCTGCTCTAGAAACTGAAATGCCTGGGTGTCGCGGAAAAATTCCGTGACGCCGATCAGCAGATCTTTATAGAGCAGCTCCAGTTCACCGGTGTCACCGGAGACAATGGCCGCGTAATCGGAAACTTCTGGTATCTGGCGGAATTCCATACGGCGACGGATACGACGTCCGACCGTCGAAGCCTTGTATTTGGAAAAATCGAGGTTGTAGCTCCGGCGCAACTGGGCAAATATCCCGGCATACTCACCTTCGTCCTCAAATACTTCCAGTTCGTGACTCATTCTGGAACGAACCGAAAGCGGGCTGATAGCGTATTCGATCAGAATGCGGGGGATTCGATCAGGCGACAGGATAAAATCGCAGATTCCTGTAGCAATAGCATTACGGGGCATACCGTCGAACTGAGCGGATTCTGGCGCCTGGACAACCACCAGGCCTCCGTTTTTATTGATGGAGATAATGCCTCTGGAACCATCGGAACCGGTGCCGGAGAGGACAACCCCGACGGCGCGCTCACCGGCGTCAACGGCCAGCGAATTGAAAAAAATGTCAATGGGGAGTTCAACCTGTGGACTGACGGTTCGTTCCGTCAGGTAGAGATGCTCCTGACTTACCGTCATATGGGTCTTTGGCGGTATCAGGTAGATGCTGTTCGGCTGGAGTTCTATACCGGTCGTGACGCGATAAATCGGCATTGAAGTATGACGCGACAGCAGATCATCCATGAGACTCTTAAAATCCGGCGAGAGATGCTGAATGACTACAAACGCCATTCCGGTATCAGCCGGCATATTGTCGAAAAACTGCTCAAGCGCGCTCAGTCCACCTGCGGAGGCGCCAATACCAACGATGTGGGTCGGTTTGGTTACGCTTGAAACCGGTGATTCGGAAGTTTCTGTTGTAGTGCTCATAAAGGGTAATCTCCTTCTATACTCCAAGTGGAATTGAAAACCAGAAAGTTGAGCCGCTGCCGGGTGCACTCTCCACACCGATCGTGCCCCAGTGCGATTCGATAATTCTGCGGCTGATGGCTAGCCCCAGGCCGGTGCTGCTCTCTCCCCCCGTGGCCCTGACGCTTGTCCGGCCAAACGGCTTGAAGAGGCGCTCCTGCTCTTTATGCGGAATACCGACGCCCTGATCGCGCACCTCCACCCGCATTTCATCGTTCCTGCTGCAGACTAAAATGGCAACAACCGAGTCTTGAGGCGAAAATTTGATGGCGTTGGAGATGAGGTTGTTCATTACCTGCTTCAGTTTCTGGCGATCGCACCTGACCCGGTCAGGGTCACCACTGTAATGCTGCTCCAGCGAAATCCGCTTTTTCTGCGCCAGCAGGCTGTTCAGCCTGACCACCTCATTAACAAAGGGAATAATCTCCTGAATCTGTTCCTCCAGGGTCAGCTTGCCCATTTCTATAACAGAAATATCAAGCAATTGTACAATCAAATGGTGCATGAAAGCGCTCAGGGAGCGAATATCGGTGAGGACTTCAACCATTTCCAGCGGCAGGGTGCTTTCATCGTCAAGAAACATGTCCGTATATGTGATGATCGTGGATATCGGGTTGCGCAGGTCATGGGCAGCCATGCCCAGAAACTGGTTCTTCATGTCATTAAGCTGCTGCAGTTCAACATTTTTTTTCTGAAGCTCGCGGGAGAGGTTTCCCAAAGAATGGTTAAGGTCAAGTACTGAGGTGCGAAACTCCTGAAGCTCCACGACATCATGTTCACCGATGATGATGCCACCTCTCTCTTCCGCAAAAAAGGTGACCTGAAGTGTCTCAGGAATACCGGCAGCGGTTGAAAAGTTGAGCAGCCGCTTCACTCCCGGCTCACTCCATAACAGACTCGTATCAAAGCTATTGTTAAAATCAACCAGCAGCTCACGAAGCGGGACACCGACACACGCTTCTCCCAATAGCGATTGGGCATAAGAATTTGCGGAGATTATAATCCCTTCCCGATCACACTGCAATACAAGAAGCGAGGAGCGCTCCATGATGTAATCCGCAAGAATCCTGCCGGTCTCTGTCATGTTTACCACTCCTTATCCCCCTTGTTATTGAAGTGCCGATTTATGATAAATCTGATTGTTTCGTATGAATTCTGCAGCCTTATCAGCCGCCAGGGGGCGACTGAATAAGTATCCCTGCATATAGTCGCATTTTTGGTGGATGACGAACGCTGAATGAGCCTCGGTTTCGACCCCCTCGGCGATGACTTCCTTGCCGAGAGTATGCGCCAGAGATATGGTCGCTGCTGCTATTGCCGCATCATCGGCATTCGTTTCGATATTACTGACAAATGATCGATCGATCTTCAAGCGACTTACCGGAAAAAGCCTTAAATTACCGAGGGAGGAATATCCGGTACCAAAATCGTCGATGGCAAGTTGCACTTCCATCTCATTTAAGCATTTTAGTTGCCTGATAGTCTCTTCCGGATGCCCCATGGCTGCGGTTTCTGTGATTTCCAGTTCCAGTAGTCGCGCATCAATCCCTGTTCTGGCGATAATATCAGCAACCGTGTCTGGCAGAGTGCTCTGTCGAAACTGCTTGGCAGACAGGTTAACAGCCATTCTGAGTGGAGACAGCCCCTCCGCCAGCCAGGCTGCCAGTTGACGGCAGGCAATTTCCAGAATCATGGTTCCCATTTGGATTATAAGTCCGGAATCCTCGGCAATCGGGATAAAGGCGTCGGGCATGATTAAACCACGCCCAGGATGTTGCCAGCGCACCAGCGCCTCGACACCCACTACCATGCCGGAAGTCGCCTCTACCTGCGGTTGGTAGTACAAAATAAATTCATTCCGCTCAATCGCCAGTCGGAGGTCATTTTCCAACACAAGCCTTTCATGGGCGTTGGAATGCATCTCTTTTTTGAAAAACTGGTAGTTGTTTCTTCCTAGCGACTTAGCATGGTACATGGCGGTGTCGGCATTCTTCATGAGTTCTTCAACCGTATCACCGTCATGAGGAAATATGCTGACACCGATACTGGGGCTGTTATGAAGTTCGTTACCATCGATCAGATAGGGCTCGGAAAGGGTTTGGCGTATCTTCTCGGCAAAATGTACCGAGGCTATGCCTGATTGGATCTCCGGCAAAACCACGACAAACTCGTCGCCACCGATACGACCGACGATATCGGAGCTGCGGACCGAATCTTTCAAGCGCAAGGCAACTTCGAACAGCAGCTTGTCACCTACGTCGTGTCCAAGCGAGTCGTTGACGTTTTTGAAACGATCAAGATCCAGAAACATGACGGCCAGATGATGACCTGCCCGTTTCGCCTGTTGCAACGCCTGAGACAGTCGTTCACAGAGACTGAAACGGTTGGGAAGATTGGTCAGGGAATCGTGATGTGCCAGGTGCTCAATTTTTTGCGCCGCCTGTTTACGTTCGGATATATCAGAAAACCCGGCAATGTAGTTTGCTATTTCTCCTTGCCCGTTTCGTACCACGGCAATTGACAGCCATTTGGGATAGTAACTGCCATCCTTGCGCTTGTCCCATATCTCTCCCTGCCAACAGTTGCTGGTTAACAGCGTATCCCACATTTCTGCGTAAAACTCTTTCGGTTCTCTGCCGGACTTAAGTATGCTCGGATTCTGCCCGATCGCCTCTTCCTGGCTATAGCCGGTCAGTTGGGTAAATGAGCTGTTTACCGCTAAGATCTTGTTGTCAGAGTTGGTTATTACAAGCCCCTCGGCACTGTGTTCAAATACCGTGGCCAATATCTGTTTCTGTTCAAGTGCCTCTTTGATGTGAGTGATATCGGTGAAGGTAATAACGACTCCCTCCACTTGACCGGTTTCGGTTGTGAAGGGCATTACCCGTTTCAGCAACCACTTACCGTCAGCGGAACATCGTTCCCTCTCAACCGGTGCGCCGCCATCAAGAACTTTCTGGATATCGGCCAGCATCTGCTCCTGGTTGGAGAGACGGAATGCGATGTGGTTGATGGGGCGCCCTATGTCCTGAGGGAGTAGATTGAAGGAGGTGGAAATGGCGGCGTTGAAGTTGCGGATGCGCATCTCCTTATCCAGGAAGATTGTCCCTATGTCGGTACTCGCCAGCAGATTGTTGTAGTCGGTGGTAAGTTGAATAAGCTCCAGGTTCTTACGCTCGAACTCCGAATT
Source organism: uncultured Geobacteraceae bacterium (assembly GCA_903845365.1). GTDB lineage: Bacteria > Desulfobacterota > Desulfuromonadia > Geobacterales > Pseudopelobacteraceae > JACRCG01. Next base: position 5,446 of record CAIMXI010000393.1, read on the forward strand.
GACTGAGTAGAGTTCCTCGTTGACGGAGTGGAGCTCTTCGTTAGTGCTCTGCAACTCCTCGTTGCTGGCCATCATCTCCTCGTTGGTCGCCTGCAGCTCCTCATTACTGGTCTGCAGTTCCTCAATGGTCGTCTGAAGGTTTTCACTGGAAGAGAGAAGTTCCATCTCCAGGTCAGCGATATGTTGACGGTATTGGACAATCACATCCAGGTTGCCAACGTCCAGCTCGTCATGAGGTTGGACCGGTTCACGCTGCCTGATTTGCTCAAAGGAGATGTGGTAATGGGTTGTGCGGGTCTCACTATCAAGCAACGGGTCGACGATTAGATCAATAAGAAAATCCTTACCCCCTCTGCTGACCCGGACATTGCGGCTTACCACGCATTGCCTGGTCTTGTCTGCCCTTTGAAGAGCCGTGCCGAGTGCTATATTCAGATTATCCCCGACGAGAAGCAGAATGTCCTTCTCAAGACGTCCCTCAGGCATCTTTAGATATTCCGCCACATTGCCGAAATAGTGGATGATCTGTCGCTTCTCATTGATCAGCACTCCGGGTGGCAAATGTTTGCGCAGCAGCATATCGTAATCGTAGAGCACCTGCCGGTCAAGAATGGCCTGCCTCGTCGTTGACGGTTGCCGGATCGACACCGGGGTGATTTTGGCTGTTGCAGGCCCTGTTATGTCAAAATCAATGACAAGCTTGAGGTCTCGCAGTTTGCGAAACAGTTTATGCTTGTTCGAAATAACTTCAAATTCGCCTGTATATGCGCCCAGATCTTCGCTACTGCCTAAGAAGAGAACTCCGCTTTTCTTTAGCGCAAAATGGAACAGAGCTATGGCTCTCTCCTGTACCTCCGGCAGGAAGTAGATCAGCAGGTTGCGACAACAAACCAGATCCAGTCTGGTGAAAGGGGGGTCACTCAGCAGGTTGTGAGAAGCGAAAACCACCATTTTGCGCAGTTGGGCCGTGACTCTGAAACGGCCGTCCCCCTCTTTTTTGAAAAACCTTTCCAGACGTTCCTGATCAACATTGGACAATCGATCCAGGCTATAAATACCCTGAGATGCGGTCTCCAACGAACTCTTGTGAACATCGGTGGCAAAAACGGTTACTTTTCCGGTAAAATCGATCCGCTCAGCATGTTGCGCCAATAGAATAGCCAGAGAGTATGCCTCTTCACCGGTGGCGCAGGCCGCTGACCAGACCCTTAAGTCCTCTCCTTGCTTCAGGTCGGCAAACAGTTGAGGGATAACGGACTTTTCCAAATGCAGGAAGGTCTTTTTGTCGCGAAAATATTCGGTGACGCCAATCAGCAGATCTTTGTATAGCGCCTCCAATTCGTCCGGGTCACCCGAAACAATAGAAACATAGTCGGAAACCTTGGGTATCAGGAGTAACTCCATACGGCGCACAATGCGCCGTCCCACGGTAGCGCCCTTGTATTTGGAAAAATCCAGATTGTAACTCCGACGCAGAAGCGCGAATAATTCGGCATACTCACCTTCGTCATCTAAAACATCAAGTTTGTAGAGCATTTCTTCACGCGCCGCCAGCGGACAGTTGGCGTATTCCATCAGCAGGTCAGGCATTTTATCCGGAGTGAGAGTATGGTTGCTCATTCCGGAAGCAATAGTGCTGCGCGGCATGCCGTCGAACTGGGCCGACTCCGGAGTCTGAACCAGCACGAGGCCACCCTTATTATGGATTGACTGAATACCTCGGGAACCGTCAGAGCCGGTGCCGGATAAAATGATGCCAACTCCCCTCATACCTGCGTCATTGGCCAGGGAATGGAAAAAAACGTCGATGGGCAATTCCAAATGTTGACCTACAACTCGTTCTGTAAGGTTTAGTTTTTCATTCATCACGGTCATTTGTGTTTTTGGCGGGATCAGGTAGACACTATTCGCCTGGAGTCTGACCCCTTCGGTTACCTGGTGTACCGGCATGCTGGTGTGACGAGACAACAAATCGCTCATCAGGCTTTTGAAATCCGGTGAGAGATGCTGGATCACCACAAAGGCCATGCCACTGTTAGACGGCATGTTGTCGAAAAACTGCTCCAGCGCTTTCAGGCCACCTGCTGAGGCACCGATGCCGACAATGTACGAGGGACTGTGCCATGACATCTCTTGGCCATGGGCCTCCACATTATTTACCGGTATGTCATTAACCATGCCCGTCTCTGCCATGTTCACCACTCCTTAAGCAATTGTTCTAGTTCAAAGATGGAGCTAACGTAGCGTACGCCTGAATAAGCTGTAACCAGATCAACACCCCCCCAGCGGAACGCCTGACCACCCACAATCACCGGGAGCCCGGCAAATTCACCCCGGACACTCTCCAGCAGCTTGATCAGTCCACGCATACCGGAGTAGACGCTGAGTGAAAGGCAAAGCATGTCAGGTTTTTTTTCGTCCACAAATGTAAGCAGATCGGCCTCCGGTGTACCTGCACCCAGAAAATAACCATCCCAGCCGTTAAGTTCAAAGATATCTGCAACCATTTTGCCCCCAAGCTGATGATATTCATTAGCGGCACAGGCGACGACCGCTTTACGACCACAGTGCGGTGCTGAAAATATGGTTTGGTACGCCAGTGGGAGCAGGCTTTCAGTTATAGCGGTGGCTATATGTTCGCGGGCAATGGACAACTGGTTACTCTCCCACAGCTCTCCCACCCGATAGAGTGAGCGCTGGAATATTCCAACATATAAATCCTTGATGTTAATTTCATCCTGCAGCATCTCTTCCACAAATGCCCTGCAGCCGTGGCGGTCTCCACGAATCAGAGCTTCCAGATACGTATTATATTTGGCTTCAAGTTCCAGGTTTTCTGTCGGCATCTGTTTTTCCCCTTTCGCCGGTCTTTCCCACCATGCTTTTCAAATCAGATCAACAGAGTCCATTCTTCAGCGCTTCTCTCAATTGACTGGGGTTGTAGGGTTTGCTCTTGGAAAGTGACTCATAGATATGTCTCCGTGAACACCTTTTAATTTGTAAGTATTCGATAAAAGCCCATGATGGATTGGTAAAATAACACGATGGTTGAAATTAATCTGTCATCGATCATACTATTATACTCGATGTTCAAGTTTTTATTTGTTGACAACCACTGATGTTGTTCTCCAACCAATTTCAAGCAAGTATCGCATGGCGAGCCAGTGAAGGTGTTGCATCCATACGACCGAGATCACGACCGCTCATATGCTTTTTGGATAC
>CAIMXI010000394.1 GCA_903845365.1 uncultured Geobacteraceae bacterium
CAAGACTGAAGAGCCACGGTATCCACGAAACTACTTAGATGAATTGATTTGCAATGAAGTGGAAAGCCGGAATTGAGAAGCGTCAATCGGTATGACAAAACCAGGTTTATCGGTGGTCTGCTGGACAAGAAAAGTGCTAGCGGTATTTATTTATGACTCTGAAATAAATATTTATTGGCTGGCGGAATTGGCGGACTGATTTTTTGATAAAGCGGAACTGTCCGAGATTGGAATGGAATAAAAATATGTAACCAGCCGATTTAGCAGGCATGGGTTATTGACAGCTTATTCGGCATTACTGGCGGTTAACACCTGATTGTTGAAAGGGAAGCGTCAATAATGGAGTGTCGCTACAAAAAGAAAAAGGCAGTAGGTTGTTAGCCTCTGCCCTTTTTTAAACAGATTTTACTATTTTGACATTAAATCCGTCGTCTTTTTAGCCTCGTTTACCTACTGTGAAGTGATAAGTAGCAGAATAATTTCCAAAAATAGATTTTGCTTTAAGGAAATAATTACCCCCTGGAGGTAAATCTGAGGTTGCAGTAACACCATAAATTCCGTTTACCGCATCAACCAGTAAAAGACAATTTGGCATCGCAACCAACAATCAATCCGTCTGCAGAAAATTCCGCCTAAGCAGTTAGCAGTAGATTGGTATTCGGTGCGAAATAGTTATATTCGATGTCGAGTTTATGTCCGTTATATTTTCGCATGGTTCAAGTTGAAGTGAAGCTGATACAGATAATTTTTCCGACATATCATTTGAATACAGCATGTAAGGCTTTCCGTGCTGCCTTGCCGCCTAACCATATCCCGATAGCTGTGTATTTTATAATATAAAATGGTAGCAGCACTATATCTACGAGCGAAATGCAGTTCATTTTGTATTCCACTTTGGGAGTTATAATGTATTCCAGCGCCACTGGTGCTTTTCCGCTCGCGTTGGCAATGGAATATTTCGTTTTAAGGTGAGAAATTACGGAGAAACCTTGATAGAGTCGTTTAATTTCCGCATGAGCATCGTATGACAACACCCAATTGTTCATATTTTGCAATATATTTGATAACTGCAGATGCTCATTTGGTTGCATGTGAACCGGGTAGAGGTCTCTGCCTTTTTCATAATAAGGCGGGTCCAGGTACGCAACTTCATTTGAACAGACGGTCTGAAGGTAATCCGCAACATGAAGATTATGAACGGTCAGGCGGTCTTTAAGAAGTTTTCTGATAGAGAGGATACGGTACTTAATTTGCTCGGCATTATATCGACAATCAATCTTGCTCTCGCCTGTTTGATTATATCCACCCATAGGTCCAGATGTGACAATCCCCGAAAAGGCACAGCGGTTCAGAAAAATGATGCGATATGCTTTTTCCACTAGCGTTTCTGGCGTTGAATGTTTTAGCCGGACGAATTGCTCAACCGTTGGTTGTTGATCGATTAGTGCGAATAGCTTTTTAATTGTCGCGTCAGGTTCCATCAGTATTTGCCAAAAAGCGAATATACCAGAATCAAGATCGTTGACAGATATTGCGCTTGAGGGATTTGCGCACGCATAAGCCAGCATCACAGAGCCACCTCCGACGAAAACATCATGATATTTTGGTGTTGCTGGATGCATAAACGGCAATATCTGGTTGAGGTAACGTCCTTTTGCACCTGGATATCTAAATATGGTTTTTAGATGACTGAACCTTTTGTTTTCTGTATTTGTATTTCCCTGTTGCTGTCTGCGCCAAACCTTTTCAACCATTATTTAGCTCCTTTTGAGAACCGCTTCCTTTGAATGAGCGGTATGTATTTTATTACGGTCTTATTAATCTCCGTTCAGTCTTTGATAACTTCAACATGCGTGCCAAACAAAACAACCTGAATTTATTGCCGAAATTATTGGCTTATTTTTGTGTTAAAAAGTTAAATGCTAAACATTAGTTACAATTATTGATAAGTCTTTTAAAGAGAGTGACAAAAACTGTCATTAATTACTCGGGTGATGTTTTTAAACTAGGTGAGAATGAATCCAAATTTGCAGTACTGTAAAAACTGTGACTTTGGACGTCATGACATGTTAAATCGTGAAAAAGTCGGCATGAAAAATTCAAAGCAAAAGTGTTATTGCTTTTACAGAAAAATTACGAATTAGCTGTGGCGATTGGGGAGGAATTGTAGATTAGTAGTAGAATATGTAAGCCTGAAGGTCTTATTTAGAATATGAGGGTAGGACTCTTAACGAAACTTTCGTAGATTGCCGAATTATCAAATATGCACTTCAATTGAAAAAATCAGTATTGATGCTTTTAAATTGGGTGATGTAATCATAACTAAAATATTACGCAGAATCATTGATGCTTTTATTACGGAACCTTTAACCGAACATTTGATAGAGCCCATAACAGAACCTCTGACCGATTCTATAACGGAATTCTTTAAACCGAATAGTTTAGCTGATACTTATTTTGCGAATTCTTGCTGGTTGCTGGATGCCTACTTAAAAACCATCACGCATAGCTGTAATCCCTAAATTTGCCATTCTGATTGACACTAACTGTGGGCTTTGGTGACAAAACAGACCGGCAACTCCTTCATCGTCTCAACGACACCCTACAAAGACGGCGGTTGGTGGGACAACACCTGTAGCATGCCAGACTTTGAGGCACAAAACGTACTATTCCAGAAGGACGACTCTGCGTATATCGGGAAGATATTGAAGAAAGTGGTGGTGTAGGATAAGCTAATCAATCAAAAGAGAACGGCAAATATGTTGTATAGCAGCAGTTATCTTATTCCAGAAAAGAAGGGGACGCCAGAAAATGTCATTTGAACCCAGACCAGTTTATATTGCTGCCTCATGGATGGCTCCGGTAGGTCGCTATACCGGAAAAGAAAAGGAGAAACTTTCTTTCCTGGAGTTGTCAGAGCTAAGCAGAAAAGTTTTTGAGGACAGTTCTGTTCGCCTTCGTGATATTGAAGCCGTGATTGTTGGCAGTCAAAATCCTGCTGCATTTTCAGGAGTTGATAACACTGCTGCTAAAATTTCCGGAATATTGGGCATTTCCGGAGCCCGCTCAGTTCTTGTCGATACCGCTTCTTCATCCGGTGCTTCTGCCTTTGAAAGTGCCTATCTGGAAATAGCATCGGGGCGATTTGATTCTGTCCTGGCTATTGGTGTCCAGAAGATGAGTGATGCATCTACATTGGAGTCAACTCGTATTATTGCCGGGGTTATTGATAGAGATGAGGCTGAATTCGGCCTGACAATGCCGGCTTGCGGTGCGCTGGTCGCCCGCGCTCTAAAGGAGCACCTTCAGTTTTCTGAAGAAGAGTGGACCGCTTACTCGGCTCTTCTTACTCAACGTAGCCAGCGTTTTGCAGCCAGAAATTCAAATGCCCATCTAAATTTTCAAGTCGAGTTAAATGATTATTATTCACAAATTGTTGATGGCAGGAATTATCCGTATTGGTATCCGCTACGCTACCACGACTTCTGTCCTATGTCCGATGGTGTTGCTGCAGTAGTTCTTACATCACGCCCTCAGGACGTTCGTGTTAGCGGCGTTGGCAGTGCAACTGATATTCCTACGATTGCAGATAGAAATTACTTCCATTCTTTCCCTGCCACTGTCATTGCTGCGGGCTATGCTTATGGGATGGCCGGCATAAAGGATATCCGCTCTTTTGCCGGAAAGCTTCACGTGAATATGCACGACCCCTTCAACGGTTTTGGGCCGATAAATATGGTTGACCTTGGCATTGTCAGCAAAAGACGATTACTGGATGCCCTGCTGGACGATTCGCTGACCGGTGAAAACGGTGCTTTTCCAACAAACCTCACTGGCGGGCTGAAGGGGAGGGGGCATCCTCTGGGGGCTACTGGCATGATCCAGATTGTAGAAAACCATCAACTGATGATGGATGCAGGTTTTACTGCCGGATTGTCGCATTCTATTGGCGGACCGATTAATAATAACGTAGTGGCATTGCTGGAACGTACCGATCATTATGAGTCGAGAATTCACAGAAAATATAAGCCGTGGGGTCTTCCGTCTCTTGGGAGAATGAAGCCAAAGGGCGTCGCTATTGAGTTACTTTTGGCTAAGCAGCACGCTGTAACCGGTACTTTTACTTCAGCAACCGTCAGGTTCCATCATAAAACCGGCATACCTGAAGTTGTTGTAATTATTGTCGCATGTCACTTCGAAGAGGCAACATATAAGTTTCTTTTTGGCGTTCCGGGTGAATATTGCTCGCATATATCTGCCTGTCATCCTGGAGAACCGGTTTCTATTGAAAGGGTTGATGGCGTGCTGATGGTTAATAGCATACCGGTCACCAGATTCTATACACGTACAATGAATGGTCTGGTTGAATTGGCAAGTAGTAGCTGGAAAAAACTTGTCGGGAAGAGAGCATAGTCCAGAAAGTTTCCGCTAAAATCATAGATGAGATAGGATGCCTTGCTGAAATCGCTTTTGAAGCGGTAATAAAACCGGGTTGGATAAATTTATGAGGTATTTTACTGCGGAAGATAGTTTGGCTACCGGAGGATGATTACCGGAGTCTGGTGAAAGAGCTGGAGAATCAGGGCTACGATATCTCCAGACGGCGCAAGACGCCTCAGAACTGGCTGAAAGGTATTGACAAGTCGAAGTAAAAAGCTGGCCAAAGGTACTGTTATGCGGATGATCCGTTTTGAAAAAATACAACTGCTAAGCATTGATCTTGAGACGCTGTGGGACTTCTGTTCAAATCCGGCCAATCTCCCGCTCATTACACCACCGGATTTGTGTTTTACACTGACTTCACCTGTTCCGGAGCGGATGCATCCCGGCATGATAGCCACCTATACGGTCGTTCCTTTCGGCAAGATCAGGGTCAAATGGGTCACCGAGATAACCCACGTGGTGCATCCTTTTATTTTTGTCGACGAACAGCGCTTTGGGCCATACCGTTTCTGGCACCATCAGCACCATTTCAAGTCATTGGAAAATGGGGTCGAGATGCACGATATTATTCACTACAGTATTCCGTTCGACCCATTCAGCAGGCTTATTGCGGGCCTTGTGGCCCGCCGGCTTGAACAGATCTTTGATTATCGTCGGACCGCACTGGAAAGCATGTTCGGCATGAAGGTCGAATGATAAGGAAATTCGCAATCTGGTAAATACCGGTGACCGCCGATTACACTATATAAATGCGCTCAACGTGTATTAGGAGGATTAGTCTAGTTATTTGGTATTTGATGTATCTGACCCAATGGACTTGGGTTATTATCTAAGGGTAAACAAGAAGGTGGCTCCCTTGCCCGGCATACTTTCAGCCCAGATCCGCCCACCATGGCGCGTGACAATCCGTTCCGCAGTTGCCAGGCCGATGCCGTGACCTTCAACGTTGGTTCCGGGTAATCGCAGGAAAGGTATGAACAGCTTGTCAGCAAGCGACATATCAAAACCTTGCCCATTGTCTCTGACAAAATAGATGGTTATTCCTTTAGCCTCTGTTACGCCGAATTCAATAACGACACTCTCCTGACCGCAGTTATGCTTCCAGGCGTTGCCCATAAGGTTATTCAATACTACCCGCAGCAGTTCTGGGTCACCTTCGACCATGAGACCTTCTGCAATACTGAATGTAATCAGCCGTTCCGGGGCTGAATCGTGCAGACTCATGGACACTTCATTAGCTATCCTGCTCAGATCAAACCGTTCCCTTTGCATTACAACCCTATTGATGTGAGAAAAACTAAGCAAGGTATCAATGAGTCTGTTCATACTTTGTGCACTTTCCATTACTCGCTGAAGGTATCCCTTGCATTGCTCATCGAGTGTATCGCTGGACCTCTTCTTGAGTAGTTCCAGAAAACCGTGAATAACTATCAGCGGACTGCGCAGGTCGTGAGCAACACTGTAGTTGAAAGCCTCAAGTTCTAGGTTTGCGGACTCCAGTTTGTCGTTAAGTGACTTTACATGCAGAAGCATCTTTACTCTGGCCAGCACCTCGGTACTGTCAAATGGCTTGGAGATAAAATCTTCGGCCCCAGCCTCGATTCCCCGAATACGGTTTTCCTTGTCAGCGAGGGAGGTAATCATAACCACCGGGATCTTCCGATGCAGATCCTCAGACTTTATCTGACGACAGACCTCATAACCGTCCATTCCCAGCATCATCACATCCAACAGGCAGAGGTCGATCCGCTCATGCCGGATCTTAAACAGTGCATCCTGGCCATTAATCGCAGTCACAACTTCATAGCCTCGGGGCATCAGCATAGCCTGCAACAGGCTGATGTTTTGAGGTTCGTCATCTACACAGAGGATTCTGGGCAGGCTTTGGTTCATGATGGCATCTCCTTGTCAAGCCACTACATTTATCGGCAATTCTCCGTCATGTGATATAACTGCCAAATGTGGAAGGTAAATAGAAATTGATTTGTCGTCTCAGAGAATCAGCCTCGGTCTTCGGGTCACTTGAGTCGGATTTATGGATTGATGTCAAACATGATGAGGCATAAATGAGATATATCTGGAGCAACTCACAGACAATCAAGTATTCGTAGTATATATCTTTGTCGTAGCTTGTCTATTGCGGAAAACCGATAACAGAGGATGGACCAGCAATTATCTTGCGCATGCCTTCTTGAGACAGTCGGCAATGGATATACCAATCCCCATGCATTTTTTCTGCAACGTAGGCAATAGCCCTGCACGCCATACGCTTAGCACACTTCCGGCGGATGTGTCATGCAAAATTCTGTGCGTAATATGCCCGCATAATTCACGATTATCCAGCAATTACCGCTGCATTGAGGACAGATTAGAGCGACTGGAGCAGGTGCATGTGGATCGGTATCGGTCCAGATTGAAGTATCTACTATCAGAGGTTTACCCTCTTTTGCTATCTTGATTGTGGCTGTCCGTAGATCCGGCGAAAGTAGTGTAGTTATCGTTTGACGTTCGCTACTTGAAACATTACATTCTACACCTTGCGGACATTTTATGATTTGGGGGCACGGGCGTGACAAAAGTAGACATAGTTGAAAGAATAAACTCCGAGCTTGGTTTCTCGAAAAAAGAGGCATTAGACCTGTTGGAAGGCGTAATAACGATTGTGAAGACTACCCTTGAATCAGGAGAGAATCTGAAATTATCCGGATTCGGCAACTTCATTGTTAAGCAGAAGGCAGATCGTCGGGGTCGTAATCCGCAAACAGGTGAAGCTCTCACTATAGAAGCAAGGCGCGTTCTTAAGTTTAAACCAAGTGCTCTACTCAGGGATGCAATAAATACGTAACTAGCCGCTCTAATGCCAGTTGCGGTAGGCAGCTACGTCCATACTGAAGAGTACGAAAACGTTACGAGAATCAATGAGGAGCATAAATTGGAAACATTACTTCTCCAACTTCAAGAATCGTTACTCACACATGGAAGACCAGTACAAATTGCGTTTCACATATTCGAGATATTGAGTAGTGCCGGATGCGATGACGAATTTATCGAAGAGGTTTCAGAGGCATTGTCAGACATTGTTGCGTAATTTACAATATCCACCTCCTGATGGTTGTGGCTATCTACAACTTAGGAACGCGTTTGAAAGGATGTGGAAATAGCTGGAAAGATTGTTTTAAGGACAAGGAGAGATTAATGTCTCGCATTTTAGTCGTAGACGATGTTTTAAGTACCACCAAAATTGTCGAGCAACTTTTAACTGCAAAGGGTCATCAAGTAATCTGTACCGTTAAAGGTAAAGAGGCCTTGAAGATAGTTGCAAGTCAGACGATAGACCTGGTGATAACGGACATTGTAATGCCGGAAATGGATGGGTATGAGCTGATAAGAGAACTCCACAAGCAATCTGATCCGCCAAAGATAATTGCCATGTCGGGAGGTTCAGATAAGCGGGATGGCGAAGACCTTCTGCACGTGGCCAAGTTGATGAGGGTTGACAGAATTTTGTTAAAACCTATTGATTCTGCTTCCATTAATGCTGCGGTAATGGAAGTGCTGAGTGCGGTGGCTACAGCCTGAAAACCGCATTTCTTTTACCGATACCCCCCCTCCCTACCAACTCCGTATAGACAACAAACTGACCGAGACCGAGTGCCTGGATAACATTATGACCTGCGCCGGTCTTTCGCTTCACTTCTGGTCAACGCGAATGTAGATATTTACCAGATAAAAGACTTGCTGGGTCATTAGGCAGTGGCCGTTACGCAGAAATCGTATGCTCATTTGCAGCAATCGATGCTTCGTACTGCCTGGTGATGGTGAAGACCTTGGAAGATGCTCTGGGGAAGATGCTCTGGGGAAGATGCCTGGGGCGTTACCTATGGCGGCGTGATAGTTGGAACGGATGAAGGCGCGGTTGCCTGATAATGTCGGTCGCTCCTATCAGGCAAAAGTACTCCAATGGTAGAGGGTTTACATGTGACAAAAACTGCTATCCGTGTTAGCGTCTAATTATGATCGCGCCCATCCGCATAATACTTCTACTTGCCTGTATTAATTCCTTAATTGTATCTGTTACACCAGCCTACAGTAACGAGCCTGTGAGAATAGGCGTACTTGCATTTCGACCCAAACCACAAACTCTTGAGCAATGGCAGCCACTTGCAACTGCTCTCAAGCGGTCTATACCTGAACATGAATTTGTAGTTCAGGCACTGACCTATCCAGAGATGAATAAAGCTGTAACTGACCGTCAACTGGATTTCGTTCTCACCAACCCTGCTCATTTTATCCTGCTGAAGATGAATGGCGGCTTATCTGCGCCACTAGCCACGCTTGCTGTAACTGTTAACGGTCAAAGGTCAAGTTCCTTTGGAGGAGTCATATTTTGCCGTGCGGCCCAAGCCGATATCACGACCCTCAAAGACATTAAAGGAAAAACTATTGCGGTACCTGATACAGAATCACTTGGTGGTTATTTGATGCAGCTTTATGAACTCAACCGTTTGGGGATTCATCTTCCTGATGATGCACGCCTTGTCATCACTGGCATGCCTCATGACAACGTGCTAAAGGCAGTTCTTGATGGCCGTGCAGACGCAGGCTTCGTGCGAAGTGGAGTAATTGAGGCAGCAGCACATGAAGGCAAGTTGGACATAAAACTGCTAAAAATCCTCAATCTTCAAAATTTGCCCACATTCCCACAGCAAATATCGACACGTCTATACCCCGAATGGCCATTAGCTTCCTTGTCAAATACTGATGAAAAGATTGCACGACATGTAGCTGCCGCACTTTTTAGACTGGAAGAAAACACATCCATTGTACGCTTAATGCAAATTCATGGTTTTTCGGTGCCAGCTGACTACACACCTGTAGAAGAATTGCTTCGTGAATTGCGTTTCCCACCTTTTGATGCAGCACCTCATATTACCTCAGATGATATCTGGAAGCAGTACCGCTGGCGAATTGTAGGCACCTTCCTTGCCTTGGCACTGATCACTATTTTAGGTTTACGCCTGCTGTTCACGAAACGTAAATTGGAAGCCGAAAAACTACTTGTGCAGCAACAATCGCTCAAGCTACAAGAGAGTGAGGCTCATTTACGAGCAATCATTGAGACCGAACCAGAATGTGTAAAACAATTGGCAGCAGACGGTTCTCTACTGAATATGAACCGTGCTGGACTCAACATGATTGAGGCCGACTCTCTGGAGCAGGTTGTCAATGAAAAGATGTACCCTCTGATTTTATCAGAGCATCGTGATGCCTTTATTGCGCTCACAAATAAGGTATTCACTGGAGAATCGGGAAACCTTGAATTTGAAGTCCAGGGCCTAAAAGGTCGTCATTGCTGGCTGGAGACCCATGCGGTTCCTTTGAGAAACTCGCTAGGTCAAATCACTTCATTGCTTGCAATAACCCGTGACATTACCGAGCGCAAACAGCACCAGAAATTGCAAGAAGAGATTAAACAAAAACTAGAGACGCAACTAGCAGAAATAACAGAACTACAGTTACTACTACAGGAACAAACTGTACGTGACCCGCTTACTGGCCTTAATAACAGACGATATCTCGATGAAACCTTACCACGTGAGCTATCTAGGGCTAAACGTGAAGGCCATCCTCTTGCTCTTATAATGATTGATCTTGATCATTTCAAAAAAATCAATGACATCTACGGGCATATGGCTGGAGATGCGGTGCTTGAGTACATGTCTTCTATTTTGACCACTAATGCACGGGAAAGCGATATCATCTGCCGCTATGGTGGAGAGGAGTTTCTCATTGTATTGCCGAGAATGTCGCTAGATAATGCTTTTCAGCGAGTTGAAGCATGGCGTCTCATGTTTTCTACTAACCCCGTAAAATATGGCGATTTGCTGATTGATGTAACTTTTTCTGCAGGAATATCGGGATTTCCTGAACATGGTGCTGACCCTGATACCTTGATTGCCCTTGCAGACGAAGCTCTATACATATCAAAAAATAATGGTCGAAACTGCATAACTTGTGCGTCAAAGCGTTAGAGACAAACAGAATGAGCTGTATAAAGCCGCAGGCGTCATAATAATGGCGTTCACTATTGATTAATCGCTTGGCAATTAATAAGAAACGAGCCGCTCGAATGTCGGTTGTGGTGGATACGGGAACGTTACGAGAATCAATGAGGAACATAAATTGGAAACATTACTTCTCCAACTTCAAGAATCGTTACTCACACACGGAAGGCCTGTACAAATAGCGTTCCACATATTCGAGATATTGAGTAGTGCTGGATGCGATGACGAATTTATCGAAGAGGTTTCAGAGGCATTGTCAGACATTGTTGTGTAATTTCAATAGCTACCTCCTGATGGCTTGGGAGACTGACGGGATTTATTGTTGACTCAGTTTCTGAAGTAAAACGAATCCATAGCAGCGAAATCCAGCCGCTACCGTCGATGGTTCTGTCAGGAGGTATTGGCCAAGAATTCATTACCGGAGTTTTCAATCACTCCTCGCCTACTGATATATTATGGACATTGATCGAATGTTTTCTGATGACGAACGACAGAGTTTCGGAGTGACGGAGTAATTGCTATTCTACGCATATAGTGCACCACCGTTTCAGCGCGGAAAACTCATTCAAACAACATTCTTTTCCCGTTTCAACTGTTCCAGTAATAGGTCGACATACCGTTCCATCGCTTTATGTTCGATGACTGTACATACTGACCTCATACCCATCAATGCGCCGTAGTACATTCCGCCTGCTTCAGATTTGGCCAGCCAGAAATAATCATCAGCGGCTTGTTTTAATCGTTCGTTTTGTGATGTGGTGTTCACGGTTTCCCCCTCAATTTCTTTGGAACAGGCGTTGCCCCAGCACATTTTAACAGAATAAGCGATTCTTGGAAGCAAATTCAGGATGCCAATTTGTCCAGCACCCCACGCACCTTTGCAGTAATTGCTGATAGGGTGAAAGGTTTCTGGATGAAGTGCACACCATCATCAAGCACACCGTGGTGGGCAATCACATTAGCGTAACTGGACATGAACAGGCATTTCAGCTCCGGAAATTTTGATTGCAGTTGCTGTGCAAGATCATGACCATTCATACGTCAGTGGCAGAACCAAAAAGTATCAGCTCACCATCGTTTACTCCTGCAGTACAGACACTGGTCTCTGCTATCCAGCGTATATTCCCCTCCTTGGTGGTCATTCTGAACTTTATGTTTTTACGGTCTCCAGGCGTGCGGTTGAAGGGAAAAGCCATGACTTCCTCCCTGTCATCAGGATGAACGACCGGTAGCCAGCACCCTTTGGCAAAAATTACCTCTTCAGAGTAGCCTGATATTACTTTAACCGCTTCACCCATCCATTGTATGCGGATCGGAGCGTCGCCCTTCCGTAAACATCTGTGAACATAGTCAGAGGTATGCTCCTCAAAACTCTAAGGGAAGTGGTTCATGTTGAAATAACCGATTTCTAGCTCGCCGGCATCCAGTTCATTGCTGGCGGTGTTATAGCAAATAAACTTTGGCAAATCTATGCCAGAGACTTGCCGACGAGCTTCTTTTTGTTATTTCCCCGATCTTGAAGAAGTACCAGCGGTTCTGGTCATGGTATACCCTCCTCCACTGGAATTTCAGTTCTGTTTATTTATATTGACATTCATATTATTGAATTGTATTTTGTGCATACTCACACATTTAGACGGAAAGTCTCGATGAAGAAATGTTTTTCGGAGCAAGTAAACGAAGCCTTGGCAAGTGACGTGTATGGCCTTTTTGGTTCTGGACAAATCCTTGTAGTAGTCAATGCGGATAGATGTGATGTCACTACGATAAACAATAGCATACATATTCAAGAACTTGGTCCGTGTAATCCTATTGCCGGATTGGGTGGTCAGCAGGTTGGTGCAATCGTTGTTGGTGGGACAGGTGGGGGAGCACTCCATAAGCTCAAAATTTCTGGGTTACAAGTGTTTCAGGCTCAGCATGGAACCATTGACAAAAATATGGTTCTCTTTAATGCTGACGAACTGCCAGAATGTATGCTGAGGCATAACTGCGGCGCTCAAGGGCGCGATCATGAGTGTTCACACTAATATGGGACGACCGTGTAAACCAAGGAAATGTTCATGTCAGCAGAGGGCTGCGTTTAATTCAACGTTTAAACCTGCTGGTATCATCCTCTCAGAGTTGCACACGATATCTCTTGCAAATGATGAACTAGAGGCTTTTTTCCTCTGTGACGGATGTGGGAAAACTCAGATAGAAGCCGGCCTTTGCATGGAGATATCGCGTGGAACGGTCCAACGACTCTTGGCTTCGGGCAGAAAAAAAATAGCCCTGGCTCTCGTACACAATTCAGCACTAATCATTGGCCATGACAACGATCCATGAATAATTTTATGAAGAAAACTTGCCTTATTTCAAAGGAGTTACAATGCAGGCAAAAGAGCTGTTACATCAATTAACAACAAAAAAAGCACCTGCTGTTATCGATGTGAGGAGTGGCATTGAGTTTAATTCTGGCCATATCCCTGGTGCTATCCATGCTCCAAATTTGAAAATTCTGCTAAAAATGGCGAAACTGCCTGACGATAAAACGCGCCAATTGGTTATCACCTGCGAGCATGGTCCTCGCGCTCAGATGGCGCAAGGACTGTTAAGTCTGTATGGCTACAAAAATACTACTCTGCTTGATGGTCATATGTCCGGGTGGCGCAGGGCAGGATTAAAAATAGAAAAATAAGGAAACAGAATGACTAAAATACGAGATTTTGACGCAGTTGCTGGGAACTGGGACGAAGAACCGCGCCGGGTTAAGGTTGCAGCAGAAGTTGCCGCTGCGATCAGAGATACACTTAACCTGTCAACCGCGTGGGATGCCATGGATATGGGGTGCGGTACCGGATTAGTTACACTTTCTCTCGCACATCAACTGGGTAGTATCACCGGTATTGACAGTTCCAGCGCCATGCTGGACAAACTTAGAGAAAAAGTAAAAGCGTCTGGAATCACAAACGTAAAAACTGCTTTGTGCGATCTTTCAGCCGGCCAACTGCCCGAGGGGAAATTTCATCTGATCATCAGTGCAATGACCTTGCATCATATTAAAGATCCGGAGACGCTATTATCATCACTCAGATCACGGTTATACCAGGGTGGATGGGTTGCCCTTGCCGATCTTGAAGCTGAGGATGGTAGTTTTCACGAAGACCCCACCGGCGTGTTCCACCACGGTTTCAGCCGAACAGAACTAATGAGCTTGCTGGCAACCTCAGGTTTTGTTTCAATTTCAGTAACAGAGGCTACGCTTATGCAAAAGGGAGATCGTATGTATCCGATACTTCTGGCAGTAGCACAGGCATAAATTGTCCGTATTCACTAAAACCACATAAGGAGACACAAACATGAAGCAACTTATCATCGTCCTACTGGCCGTTACTTTCTTTGCAACAGCAGCACCAGTTTCGGCCGCAACTAAAGCCCCTTTGAGCACACCGGTGCTCAGTCAGGCCATCGGCAAAGGCAAGCCTGTCCTGGTATTTTTCCAAAACCCCAATGGCGGCCCCTGTAAGGCTCAGCAGCAGGTTCTTGATAAACTGACGGAAAACCGGAAGGGAACATTCACTATCGCTCCCGTCAATGCCATGGAGCAGAATGACCAGAAAGCATTCTATGATTATGGTGTCAGAAGTCTCCCCTC
>CAIMXI010000395.1 GCA_903845365.1 uncultured Geobacteraceae bacterium
CGGGTTCCTCCGGTTCTGAACAGCCTGAAAGTTTCCATGATGGCGGCCATAGCCGCCAGAATAAGGAGCAACCACACCGTACCGGGCATGATACCGGATTGCAGGTTGGCAAGCGTCAGTGCTCCGTAGGAAACAAACTCCCCCTGCGCAACAAAAATCACTCGCGTTACCCCGAATACCAGTATCAGTGACAGTGCAAGCAGCGCATAAATCGCACTGTTGGTGACAGCATCCTGAGCAAGAATCAGAATCGTCTGAAAATCCATGGGAACCTTTCTTATGTTTCAGGAAACAATGATAACTTCCGGGTCCGGCTTTGCCGCGTAGAGACGTTCCACAAGGTTCTCCCGCCGATCCAGCGAGGCTCTCTGATTGATATACCCTTTATCGGTAATTTCGTTGGCATCGATCGATGGCGGCTCGGTCATCAGCATGACGCGGCGAACCCGGGTTGCCGAGCCTATATGCGTCTCATTGTAGATTGCCATCGCCTGCTGGACGTGATCAACCACTTCCTTTCTTCTTACAAGTTCTCCAACTGTCAGGGCGGCCTCGCTGTCGCCGCATAGCTCCCTGCATGCTGCGATGTTCGGCCAGGCAAGTATTCCGACATATGCCCTGTCATGCCCCGTCACAAGGGCGTCCTGAAGAAGCGGGGCCGCTGTGGTAACAGCTTCCAGCCTGGTCTTGCCAACATGTACCCAGGTGCCGGTCGTAAGCTTATAATCCTCTGCAATTCTCCCGGCAAATGAAATGCCCCTGCTCGGATCGGTCGGATCCGCAAATATGCCGGCATCACCGATCTTATAAAAACCATCGGCATCAAAGGCCTCTCTCGTGAGATCGGGACGGTTCAGGTAACCGGGAGTAACGTTCGGACCCTTGACACGTAATTCATACTTTTCGCCATTCGGTACCATTTTTAGAGAGACGCCCGGACAGGGAAGCCCGATTACTCCCGCCTTGTCAATTGGAAAATGTGCCGAGGTTGCCAGCGGCGAGGTCTCGGTGGAGCCCCATGACGATGTCATCGGCACCTTGTGACCAGTCGCCAGAATGGCAACAGCTTCCAGCCTGAGCCATAGATCCTGCGGCAACGCGGCACCGGCGTAAAAAATGAGTTGCAGTTTTTTGAAAAAATTGTGCCGCAGCGCCTCGTCCCGTTCTAGGTGGGGAAGGAGCATGGCAAAGCCGGACGGAACATTGAAGTAAATAGTCGGTGAAACTTCCGCAAGGTTTTTAACTGTCTTAAGAACCAATCCGGGAACCGGTTTCCCCTCATCTATATAGAGGGTTCCCCCCCTTTTAAGCACCAGATTGAAGTTATGATTCCCCCCAAAGGTGTGACTCCAGGGGAGCCAATCGACAAGAACCGGTGGTGTCATCTTTGTGAAGGGCCATATTTGTGCCAGCATCTGCTGATTGGCACAGAGCATGCCGTGCGTGTTGAGTATCCCTTTCGGCTGTCCTGTAGATCCGGAGGAAAACAGCAGCTTTGCAATAGTTCCGGAGCCAACTATCGCAAAAGCCTGCTCGACCTCATCGGTGGCATGCGTCTCAAGCAGGGTCGCAAAAGACGATGTCGGAACGCCATCTACCTGACCGTTACGTATGACCACTTCCACTCCGGAAAGATCCAGCGCATGCAGGGCACGGGAAAACATCGTCCCGTCTTCTACATAGATCAGTGCCGGTTTGACTTCCGAGAAAATTGCCTTCAGCTTGAAGAAGTCATCACTTAGCAGCGAATAGGCGGCTGAAACAGGTGCAACCGGAACACCGGAAATATAGCATCCAAGCACCAGAAGGGCATGACTGACTGAATTACCGGAGAGAATCATGACCGGTCGCTCTGCCCCAAGTTTCCGGTCTATCAGCGCCTGGGCTATTGCATTAGCCAGACAGGCCGCTTCACGGTAGGTCAAGGTGCTCCAGGCACCAGAAGAATCCCGTTCGCCGATGAAAATTCTATCCGGTGTGTCAGTAGCCCAGCGACGCAGCAGCACCCCCATGCTCTCCTCGCATGGTTCGAGTGGCATCGGTGAACTGAGGATGAAACCGCCATCCGGCCTGTTTTCGACGGTAACCAGTGCCGGCGCAAAGTCAATCGGTACAAATTCTGACTGCTGCATGATGTTTTCTCCTCCCGAATCCCGCTGATTATTAGATATTATATTTTCCCGAATCCTTCGCTGTTTCAGCCAGAAGCTGTTTGGCTTCCAGCAGACCTTCGACCGGATAGGCGGTCAGTCTTGCCGCAAGCATATGCTGTTCAATAATTGCCTCACCTTTCAGAAGGTATGCTGCACAGCGACCGGCAGCCAGGTAAAATTGGCCCGCCTGTTCAAACGATACAAGCTTCAGCAGCGCTTCAAGCAGCAGTTTCCTGTTCTCACTGGCGGTAGCAAAAACTTTGTTGACTCGTAAAATGACGCTTTCCAGAGTAAATATACTGATACTCATATCGGCGACGGCCAGCATGACCTCTTGTATCTCTCTTGACTGACCGGCAGATCCAAGCAGCGTCAGAAAAAGTTTTTTCACATTGGCAAGCAGCATGAATTCGGGCCTGAACATCCCGCAGGTGCCGCTCGTGGTCTCTCCATATTTCAGTTCGGCCCTGGCAGCATCTATTTTTTCGGAGAGGTCAAAAGCGCCGGTTTCAGACCTGCGGAACAGCAAGGTGGGGATAAGGAGCCTGTTGATCTCGTTAGTGCCCTCAAAAATCCTCTGGATCCGCTCATCGCGGTAATAGCGCTCGGCAGCATAATCGGAGACATAGCCATAGCCGCCATGAATCTGCACCACCTCGTCAACAACTTCAGCCAGCATATCGGTGCAAAAGACCTTGGCGATGGCACACTCAATGGCGTACTCCTCTATGGCCTTCTGGTACCGCTCGTAATACTCAGCTCCGCCACGTTCCAGGGTAGCAATACGGGAGTCAATCATACCGGCAACCCGGTACACTACCGAATCCGAGCTGAAGATGGCAGCCGACATATCTGCCAATTTTTCCTTGATGGCGCCAAAGTCGCCGATGATACGCCCGAACTGTTTCCGTTCTGTGGCATACGCCGCAGCCTCGGCAAAAGCGCCCTTGGCCATACCGCCAGCCGTAGCCGCCACCTTCAGCCTCCCGATATTGAGGACATTGAAGGCTATCTTATGCCCTTTACCAGGTTCCCCAAGCAGATTTTCCACAGGTACCATGACGTTATCGAGAAAGAGCTGAGTGGTTGATGAGCCTTTCAGCCCCATCTTTTTTTCCTCATCGCCTACAGAAAATCCGGCATAACCTTTCTCCACAAGGAAAGCCGAGAAGTGTCTACCGTCAATTTTGGCAAATACCGTGAAAAGATCAGCGAAGCCGGCATTGGTAATGAATTGTTTGACGCCATTCAGTACGTAGTGGCGACCATCCTTGGTCAATACGGCCGTCGTCCGGGCGCTCAAGGCATCGCTGCCGCTGTTTGGTTCGGTCAAAGCGTATGCGGCAACCGATGTTCCGGATGTAAGTTTAGCGAGGTAGCGGTTTTTCTGGTCGGTTGTGCCGTAATAGACGAGCGGCAGGAGACCTATCCCTGTCTGACCGCCATAGGTGATTGAAAAAGATCCGGCCGGAGCGATTTTTTCTGCCAGCAGCATGCTGGTAACCTTATCAAGCTCCATGCCGCCAAAATCCTCGGGCACATCGACAAGGAAAAGCCCTAGATCGGCGCACCTGCGCAATTTGGCAAGTACCAGTTCAAAATTCTGCTGCTCCATTTGGTCAAGATCAGGAAGCAGTTCCTTCTTGACGAACTCTTCGGTCGTCTCAGCAAACTGGCGCTGTTCGTCAGAAAAATCTTCCGGTGAAAAGGTGCACTTTCCTGCTGCGTCAGTCAGCAAAAAATCACCACCTTTCGTCATAGAACCTTCCATGCTGTTGCCCCCGATAGCCTATATGAAAACATATATTGTTATACTTTTTCCGTTGTTTATAATAATCTCCGCACACTGGGGGGACAGCATGAAGAACGGTTTATCGATACCAAAAATAAGTATCGCAATTCAGGAGCAGCTAACACAGATGGATATTGCCTCCTGGGAGGAGTACCTGACTGGAGTTGCACAGGTTGTTGAGCCGCTGCAACAGCTCCTCGGTGCAACCCGCACTGAAATATCAGAGCTGGTCGCGCAGGCCGGCAGCGCGGATAATACAAATGATTTACGCCTTATCAATGACAACGCGGTAAGTGCGGCAACCGAACTCTTTGGCAAAACACGATCCGTTCCGATGGTTCAGGAACTCTGCACAACCGTCAGGGACGCCATTGCAGAACGAGCGCTCGAATTATCCTGCAGAAAACTCTTTTTTTCAGGCACCTACTGCGATCTCCCTCTGGCACTTCTGGCCGTTGGAAGCGACGGCAGAAAGGAGCAGACACTCTATGCAGACCAGGATTATCTCTTTTTGCACGGCCTGGGCAGTGCCGATTCAGCTCAGTCTGAAGAGCAGATGGCTGATTATTTCGGCATGCTCGGCTCACTCTTTGCCGCTAAAATGGAGGAGGTCGGCATCAGCAGGTGCAGCGGTGGGATCATGCCGGTCAATAACGACTGGCGTGGATCACTGCCGCAATGGCAGCAAAGATTGGCTACCATGTTTTTATTTGAAAGAAGCGATTGGGAAAAAAATATTGTTAATCTTATCGCCCTCATGGATACCCGTTTTGTCTGTGGTGACGAGGATCTCGGGCATTATTTCGGTAAAATGGTGCGCTCTCAGGCGAGAAACAATCCTCAAGCCATGAAACAAATGGCCAGGACCGTAAGCTCTATGCGGCTGTCAAAGGGCTTTCTCGGTCGCTTCGTTACCGAGGCTGAAGGAGTCCACAAAGGCGAATTCAATATAAAGCTGCTTGCCTGGATGCCCCTGGTTATGTCCATCCGACTGTTAGCTGTCAGTGTCCGGATTGAGGAGACATCTACGTTAGGGAGAATTAAGCGTTTGGGGGACGACGGGCATTTAACCGAAAAGATGGCGACTGAACTGACTGACGCATATCATATAATAACAAGACATCGAATTTTCCAGCAGATAAAAAGACTAAAAAGAATCATTGATGATGATAGCTATATCAACCCGTATGAGCTTCCCGGTTGCGAGCGGGAAGAGTTGAAAGCAGCAATCGGTTGGATTGATGAATTGCAGCTTATGCTGCGGAGCAGGTTTTCAATGATGGCCTCAGTGGATCATATCTTGCTGCCAAGGCTCTGACGCCGAACTACCTTCAATAATCAATCCGGGCGACGGAAGAAGCAGAACCCGTCGCCCGGAACAGGCCTAATCGTTATATTTTTTTATCAGAGCCTTCGCATCCTCATACAGCGCTTTGCCGTTGGCACCCTTCGCAGTGACATCCTTGATCCACTCGTCATCGACCTTGTCGGTCGCCTTTGCCCATTTTGCATATTCAGCTTCGCTCAAAGTATTGATGGTGTTTTTCCGGTCTACAGCCATCTTGCGCGACACCTGTGCGCCGTCATCCCATATCTTGCCTACCCATCTGGCGGTCTCGAGGCCACTGTTATTGTCGATAACCTTTTTGAGATCGGGCGGCAGACTGTCGTACTTCTTCTGATTCATGCCAAACACGAAAATGGCGTTGGAATGTTTTTTATGGCCGGGACCGACTTCTGTGTGAGTTTTGCAGATTTCGGTCAGCTTCATGGCATTGGTTATCTCCCATGGCAGACTGGCGCCATCCACAACTCCCTTTGAAATTGACTCAGGTACCTGCGGCATCGGCATCTGAACCGGTGTTGCGCCGAGCGCTGCTATAGTCTTGGCGCCGATACGGGTCGGAGCACGCATTTTCATCCCTTTAAGATCTTCCAGTGTTTTGACAGACTTGCTGCCGAAATGCATCTGGGAGCCGTCGTGGACATGGTTAAAAATGATTTTCACCCCTTTATATTCGTCAAGGGCATTTTTCTGAACATAATCTGTAAAAGCCATGCTCCCTTTTTCTGCACTGTTTACCATGAAGGGGAGTTCAAATACCTCGGACTTGAGGAAGCGTCCAGCCTGGTAGGTGGGAACAGTCCAGATGACGTCGGCTATGCCGTCACGGGCCTGATCAAAAAGCTGAGCCGGCGTACCTCCCAACTGCATGCTGGGGTAGATCTGGCATTTAAGCCTTCCACCTGATTCCTTGCCGATTTTCTCACACCATGGCTCCAGATTTTTCTTCTGAAAAATAGACCCAGGGGGAAGAAAGTGGGCGACCTTCAAGGTAACTACTTCCGGTGCGGCACTGGCAATACCGGTTCCAAACATAATTACTGCAGACGCAAACATAAGACCAAACTTGATTTTCTTCATGTTACTCCTCCTCTTTCCGGGTTGTTTGAACAAAAAATGTGTTTCAATTTACTACGACGCAGACCAACTTACAATCAAATTATGAAACAGTGTATGATTCTTCTCTTTCGAAGAACATTATTGATGAAACGTATGAACCAGATAGAGCGAAACGATCGGAAAGAACATCAAAATAACGGTGCGCACCAAATCAGACAGCAGAAACGGTATGACACCTTTAAATGTTTCAGTCAGTGGTACATCTTTAGCCAGTCGATTGATAATGAAAACATTCATCCCCACCGGCGGATGCACCAGCCCGATCTCAACCACCATCAGAGCCAGGATGCCGAACCATACAGATTTGTCTACCGGCGGCATGTCCCAGTAATTCAATCCCATGACGATCGGATAGAAGATCGGAATGGTCAGCAGGATCATGGAGAGTGAATCCATGACGCAGCCGAGGAAAATATAGATCACAAGAATCATGGACATAACC
>CAIMXI010000396.1 GCA_903845365.1 uncultured Geobacteraceae bacterium
CTCAAGGCTGACCAGAGTTTATTATCCAACTGGGAGAGTGAAATAAGGTCGTCTCCCGTCTCAAGCAGTACCTGATCGAAGCCGCCCGCCCGGAAAAACTTCCATTGATGCTTAAGTGTATCGGCACTGTTTTCCACTAAAACACCCCGATCATTCGTTGGATAATTGAGTCAAGGTCAGCTCCGTCGCTGCGCTTGCAGTAAAAAAGGGGCAAACCTTGCGGTCTGCCCCTTTTCTTTCGGTAATAGCGTTAATCTACTGATTTGCGCAAAAAAGTAGGAATGTCGTACTGGTCCTCATCATCTTCTGTGAAGGAGACTATCGGACGTATACGTGTGACGTTCTCGGTTCTTGCCCGATCCCGTTGAAAGGTTGGTACATCGTAGATTGGTGCATTCGGATGATGCTTATCAGCTAGAGTAGGGCTGTTTCTATGGATGGGGCGAACTTTTTCGGCATCAAAACGATCACCAAAACCGGTTGCAATGACGGTAACCTTGATGCTGTCTCCCATTTCGTCGTCACGAACAACACCAATTTTAATGTTTGCGTCATCGTGAACTTTCTCATGAACGATCCGGTTGACGGTATTGTAATCGTCCATGGTCATCGATCCGGATCCGGTGATATTCACCAGAACGCCCTTGGCTCCTGAAATGTCGTTATCTTCGAGGAGTGGGCTTGAAATGGCATTATTTACCGCCTCGGCCGCACGATTGTCGCCAGTCCCCTTTCCAATGCCCATCATCGCCATCCCTCGAACACTCATGACCGTTTTGACGTCGGCAAAGTCCAGGTTCATCATGCCGGTAGAGCCGATCAGTTCGGAAATCCCCTGAACTGCCTGACGAAGCACGTCGTCTGACGGTTTAAATGCGTCGAAGAGTGACATGTTTTTGCTGGCCTGGCTGATTAAGCGGTCATTCGGTATGATGATCAGTGAGTCAACATGTTTTTTAAGCTCTGCAATGCCATGCTCAGCGAGTATCGAGCGAGCTTTGCCTTCATAGGTAAATGGCTTGGTGACAACCCCGACGGTCAGAACCCCGGTTTCCCGCGCCGCTTCAGCGATGACCGGTGCTGCGCCGGTGCCGGTACCGCCGCCCATTCCGGCAGCAATGAAAACCAGGTCGGCACCTTTGATAGCCTCTACCAGTTGCCCCTTGTTTTCAAGAGCCGCCGCCATGCCGACTTCAGGCTTCGATCCGGCGCCGAGCCCCTTGGTCAGCTCTCGTCCGAGTTGCAGCTTTACCGGCGCTTTCGAGATTCGCAAAGATTGAGCATCTGTATTGGCAACAATAAAATCTACTTTATGTATAGAACTGGAAATCATTGTGTTGACGGCATTCCCCCCCCCGCCTCCGACTCCAATTACTTTAATAACCGCGCTCTGCTCAATGGTCTCGTCAAATTCAAACATGCATCTACCCCCTCTATATTTACAATCTTGATTCACAAATTAATGCGGGAAATGTAACCTCAATTTAGCTAAGAATCAAAGGAAAAATAATATATTTTTAGATACTGCATAAACGCTGCGAATCAGATGATTAGAAAAACTCGCGGAACCAACCTTTCATCCTTCCAAAGACAGATCCAAACAGATGTGCATCTGGTTTATTAGTTGTGAATGGCTGTAGGGTACCGGAATTGCGGCTTCCATAAACTACAAGACCAACGCCGGTCGCATATACCGGAGATTTTACGACATCCACCAAACCACCGATTTTTTGCGGGAGACCTCGTCGTACCGGAAGGTTAAACATCTGTTCTGCCAACTCTGGTATCCCTTCAAGAATGCTGGAGCCACCGGTAATGACAACTCCCGACGCGATGGAGTCTTCCAGGCCGGATTTAATTATTTCCCGGTTGACAAGAGAGAAAATCTCCTCCATACGGGGGCCAAGAATCTCACACAATACGTTGCGGGAGAGTTCGCGGGGTTTGCGGCCACCAACACTAGGCACCTCAATCTTGTCCTCTTTGCCGACCAGCGAAGCGAGGCAGCAGCCATGTTTCTGTTTGATTTTTTCAGCTTCGGCGAACGGAGTCCGCAAACCGACGGCAATATCGTTGGTAAGTTGGTTGCCACCGAGCGAAATTACGGATGTGTACTTTATCGCCCCTTCGGAAAAAATAGCAATATCTGTGGTACCGCCACCAATGTCTACCATGCAGACGCCGAGCTCTTTTTCGTCTTCGGAAAGCACCGCATGGGATGACGCCAACTGTTCCAGCACAATGTCTGCCACATCCAGGCCGGCCCGGTTACACGATTTTACGATGTTCTGGGCACTCGCTACGGCACCGGTGACAATATGTACTTTCGCTTCCAGCCTGACTCCGCTCATGCCGAGCGGTTCGCGGATACCATCTTGATCATCAATGATGAATTCCTGCGGCAAGATGTGAAGCACCTCCCTGTCCATCGGGATGCTGATCGCTTTGGCAGCGTCAATGACCCGACGCACATCCTCTTGCGAAACCTCACGATTCTTGATGGCAATAACGCCGTTGGAGTTCAAGCCTTTAATATGTCCGCCAGCGATGCCGGCGTACACGGACTTTATCTCGCAGCCAGCCATCAACTCTGCTTCCTCAATGGCTTTTCTGATAGCGCCCACAGTGCTTTCAATATTGATGACCACGCCTTTGCGTAAGCCACTTGAAATACTGGTTCCGATGCCGACAATATCGATGCCTTCTTCCGTCACATTGCCTATAATCGCGCAAATCTTGGTTGTTCCGATGTCGAGGCCGACGATCAAATTATCCCGTTTAGTTGCTGACATACCACACTCCCCTCTGCTGCACAAATATTAGATATAATAACTAACCTTTTTTGACGATGATTTTGTCCTTGTAGTCGAGGTCGATATAACGAATTGACTGCAGTTGCACCAACAGATCCTTATAGATACGGGCAAAACGTTCTATTTTCCCGGGGAAATCTCCCGAGCCGACCTTTACCGGAAGTGCCCCGGAAGCTGTGAACAGTGTAAAACCGTAGCCCTTATCGTAATGAATCTCTGATACATCTGCAAGGATAAATGCGCCTTTTTCCCGTAATATTTTCAGGAGCTCGCAGGTCGTCTCAAGCGCCTCTTTCGTCCCTTTTGGATCACTGCTCAGCTCTTCTTCGTTAAATCCGGTGATGACGGGATAATCAAGTTTGTCACCATGGTTAAGTACCTTAAATACGTTCCCCTTCCTGTCAAGATAATAGATGAATCCCATGTTGACAATCGCAACCGGTTCGCGTTCGGCTATGACAATAGAAACGGTATCAGGAAAATAGCGATTAATTTTAACCGTTTCCACCCAGGGGTTCTGCAGAATATGCTCTCCCATGAGCTTCAGGTTCATTCGGATTAGATCTTTTCCAGGCTCAACGCCTGCCAATCCGAGAATTTCCTCACGAGTAAGATGCTCGCCACTGGTTACTTCAATCGACTTGAGAGAAAACAGGGTTACCTTTGATACGACACGGTATATTCCGTAAATGGTTGCGCCGGTGATCGCAAATAGAGCCACTCCAGTTATAATCATCTTCAACGGACGCAGATATTTTTTGAAATCAATCGGCTTCCGCTGGATTTTTATTTTATTTGGCGCCACCTTTTGACGCTGATATGAAGATTTCGCGAAGTCCCGCATCAGCTTAGTTCACCTTGATCGAAAGTGCAGCAGATTCAATAATATGCGAAACAAGGGCTTCAAAAGAGAGCCCGGCGCCCTTAGCCGCAATTTCAGGCAAAAGTGAGAGAGATGTCATTCCTGGCAATGTATTTACTTCCAGAACATAACAGTCGCCGACAGGTGTCACTAAAAGATCCACACGGCTGTACCCCTTACATCCGAGTGTGCGGTGAGCTGCGAGACCGACCTCCAGTGTTTTTTCATACAGGCCTGGTTCAAGACGTGCGGGGAAGAAATGCTCAGCCAAGCCATCAGTATATTTGGCTTCGAAATCGTAGAACTCCTTTGTCGGGACAATTTCTATGGCCCCAATCGGTTTATCGTCAAGTATACCGACCTGTACCTCCTGCCCCTTGATATAGCGCTCCACCAGTATCTCATCGTCATGCAGGAATGCCTCTTCAAGAGCCGCTGCCAACTGTGCCTCTTCCTTGACAATGGAAATACCGACCGAAGAGCCTTCCTGTACCGGTTTGACAACCAGAGGCAGGCCGAAGGGGAGTTCCGCGATATTCACAGCTTCCCCGCGTCGGTAATGTCTAAATGGTGCTGTAAGAATGCCGCTCGCGGAAAATGAATGTTTGCTGTACAGCTTGTGCATGGCCAAAGCGCTGGCCAGCACCCCGGACCCGGTATACGGGATCTGCAGCAGTTCCAGTAACCCCTGCACGCAGCCATCTTCTCCGTAGCGACCATGCAGGGCGATAAAGGCGGCTTCTACCCCTTCACGTTTCAGAACATCCGTCAGATCCCGCCCGACATCTATCGCTACCGCATTGTACCCCTGTGTAAGCAGGGCCTGGTGAACAGCGGCACCGCTCTTTAATGATACTTCACGCTCGGCCGACAGCCCGCCGTACAGTACGCCGATTTTTTTAGATTTCATCATGCTGAAAGCCTTTCCAAGCAGATGTTCAGACAGATCGTATTGGTTAAATTTCGCCCACTATACGCACTTCTTCCTCAAGTGTCACGCCAGATGTTGCATAAACGGTATTTATTATGCGTTCTGCCAGAAGTAAAAAATCCTGTGTAGATGCCCCGCCGGTATTAACCAGAAAATTACTGTGAACCTCGGAAGCCTGAGCCCCGCCAACACATTCGCCGCGCATCCCTGCTGCGTCGATCAAGCGCCACGCTGCCTGCCCATGCGGGTTTTTGAAAAATGATCCCGCACTCGGATAACCGACGTTATGCTTGGAACGACGAAGGTCGCTATCTTTGCGAATCTCTTCTTCTGTCTGGTGCGCTTCACGTTCTTCCAATTTGAACAGAGCCGACAGAATAATGTCATCCGCTTGAAGTTTAAGATGACGATACCCGTACTCAAGCTCTTCCATTCTGAAATCGTAAATATTTCCTTCGCGTAGCAGCGTGAGGCGCTCCGTTCGCTCCAGAATACCTTCGCCGTACGCTCCGGCGTTCATCTTGATCGCCCCGCCAATGCTTCCGGGAATTCCGGAGATAAAACCGATTCCTCCCAGACCCAATTGTTGGGCAAAGCGAACTACCGCGAGGTTTTCGGCACCGGCCTCAGCTTTGACTCGTGACCCATTTACAGAGGAAATCCGATTCAACCGTTCCAGCGAAATTACAGCGCCGCGAATCCCCTTGTCCCGCACCAGCAGGTTGTATCCTCTGCCGATCGTCAGGCATGGAATGTTCTGCTCGCCAAGCCATGACAGCAGAACTTTCAGATCTTCAACGTCCTCAGGAATAGCGAACAGGTCAGCCGGACCGCCGACCTTAAGCGAGGTATGAAGGCTCATCGGCTCGGATCGAAGCAGTTGGCCACGTATTTCTATCCTGTCATATTTCAGTTCCGCTCTCCGATCAATGTTACCAGTGCTTCACCCTGCTGCCAGATATTGCCGGCGCCAAGGGTAATTACGATATCGCCTTCACGGACGACTCCGGCCAAGTGCTCGGGAATCAGTTCCCGATTGGAGATCCAGGTTACATCTTTCTGCCCGTGGCGAAGAATCTCGGCGGCAAGACGTTCGGCTGACGCCCCCGGTATCGGTTGCTCGCCGGCTGCATATACATCGGTTAAAATCAGTATGTCGGCATCATAGAAGGCGGTGACGAATTCGTTGAACAGCTCATGGGTGCGCGTGTAGCGATGAGGCTGAAATGCCGCAATAATCCTCCGCTCTGGCCATCCCTGGCGAGCCGCTGAAAGTGTCGCCTTTATTTCGGCGGGGTGATGACCATAGTCGTCTACAACCATGATTCCGCGTGGTTCTCCCTTGACGGTAAAGCGCCGCCCGACGCCGCTGAATGCCGCAAAGCCTTCCTGGATGGTTGTAAACGGTATGTCCAGCTCAAGAGCTACGGCAATACAGGCCATTGCATTCAGAACGTTGTGCGGTCCCGGCATCGGGAAGGTGATTTCACCCAGTCGGTATCCTTTAAAATGGGCGATAAATGATGTCTGGAACCCGTCATGCCTGATGTGTGTCGCACGAATATCTGCCTGGGCTGACAGGCCGTAGGTCATGTACCGTTTTTTGACTCGTGGCAGGATCTCGCGGATATTTTTGTCATCCAGGCAGAGGACGGCAAGTCCATAAAAAGGGACTTTATTGATAAATTCAACAAAGGTGTCCTTGATCTCTTCGATTCCGGAATAATGATCGAGGTGGTCGGCGTCAATATTTGTTACCACGGCGATGGTGGGCGAAAGCAGCAGAAATGATCCATCCGACTCATCCGCCTCGGCGAGCAGGAATTTCCCCTGGCCGATCTGCGCGTTGGTGCCGATGGCATTCAGTTTGCCACCGATGACAATCGTAGGGTCGATGCCGGCATGCCCAAGAATGGCTGCCCCCATTGATGTGGTGGTGGTTTTCCCGTGAGTTCCGGCAATGGCGATGCCGTATTTCATCCGCATCAGTTCGGCCAGCATCTCGGCGCGCGGAATGACCGGCACATGCAGCTTCTTGGCCTCGATTACCTCAGGGTTGTCATCATGAACGGCGGACGAGATCACCACAACATCGACGTCTTTGAGATTGTCGGCGGTGTGGCCGATGCCGATTTCCGCACCCAGTCCGGCCAGACGTTCGGTGATGTCAGACTCTCGCAGATCGGAGCCGGAAACTTTGTACCCCAGGTTGAGCAGAACTTCCGCAATACCGCTCATGCCGATGCCGCCAATACCGACGAAGTGGATTTTATCAATTTTTCCGTACATGGTTTGTCCTCTTTTTAAGCTGCCGTATTTATTTCCGGGTCAGCAATTCCTAGCGCTGCTACAATGTGATTGGTAAACTTAACCAGATCATCAAGATGGTTTTCAATAACCTCAATCATTAGTCCGATATCCATGCGCTGATATTCATGTATGAGGATGTTTCTGAAACCAACCATCCCTTCAAGATGCTTTGCAAGTTCATTCGGTATGATCCTGGCGGTTGCCAGCAGCCGGAAACTCTCCTTACTATCCTTTGGAAGTCCCAGTTTACGTATTTTTATGGCGTGATTTGCAAGATCAATGCACTGTTCACAGGCTCGCTGCAGGTTAATGGCAATACTATCCTGCTTCATGTAATCATCTTCAAAATCAAGGTCTGAAGCTATTGCATAATACGACCGTACCTGGCTGATACAGCGTTCAATGCTTTCTTTCTTGTTCAGGACGATATCGTTCATATATTGTAGAATCTCCCGTCAGCAAGTGCAGCTTCAATAATCCCGCTCCGTTCCTCGTTCAGTTTCTGGTAATAGGAAAACGTCAACATTTCAAATTCATCAACGGCATAGCGATCTGAGCAGAATAAAAGTCTTCCTTTGGTTACGATCTCTTTCTGGAAAACGGTTGACACTGTGCGAGCGTTCAGCAGGTCAACATCTTTGTCAAAAGCCCGGCTCAATTCAAGAGCGCAGTCACTGATGGCAAGTGACCGCTCCAGCTTTGCCTCTAACGGAGGCAGCAGCAAAGCAATGTCAATATCACTTTCCGGCCATTCATCTTCAGTCATGCAGGAGCCGAAGAGATAAATACCTTGCACGTTCGGGTAACAGGCAAGAACTATCCGGATTATGTTTTCAGGTATTTCCAAGCCATCTCCCCGTCTGCTTAACTCGTCTGCTCCTTATTTATACGGATTTACTCGCTATACTGCAAACGGCATAAAAATGCGAATTTGCATACGTCGCGTAGCGACAGATGGATGGTAGACGGGGAATTCATTCCCCGTGTATTAGGCACAACATTTCCCACCGTCGCGTACGCGACGGATGATTTGTGGCTGCCGCATCAACCTTTGTCAAATGCGTAGGTCTGACCCTACGCCTTCCCTTCTTATGCATCCGGGATCTGCATGACACTGCAAAGTGTTGAACTAGCCGTATGCGGCTCGACTATCTTTAGGAGCTTCGTTGCGCTCTTTCATTCCGTAGTCCCGCATGACTGACGCAACTCGTATCCGGTATTCTGAAAATACATTGCTGCGCCCCTTTGCCTGAACTATTCGGTGTTCCTCCATGTTTCGCCAAGTACGGATAGCTTCTTCATCGCGCCAGAAAGAAAGTGATAGGTATTTCCCTTTCGTTGCTACGCTCTCAAATCGTTCGATCGAAATGAACCCTTCAATATTTTCCAAAAGTGGTCTGAGTTCGCCTGCTAGATCGAGATATTCCTTTGCGTCTCCCTCAACCGGCCAGACTTCAAAGATTACTGCAATCATGATGATCTCCTGTGGGTGCTGTATTACTGGTGTGACCAACGGGGTGGGGGCGCACCAGCGCGTCAGCGACTGTGTGCCGCTGCTTGGTTAGCTGCTAAATTTATGCTTAATACTATTAACTCTGGGATCGTTCAGAATTGGCCCTTTGAGTATTAATATATGGGCATTTACATGTTCTCGATAAGAGGCATATTCGCCGACTACCTCATGCGGAATTAGAACAGCATCAATAACTTCGAAATGTTCATTGAATATAACGGCGGCTAATTCATCAAAATCTTTTTCATCGTATTTCCTTATGGCACTGAGTTGACGTGATTTATTCTCAGGTGTAATGCGTCGTCCTTTGATTTGCACTCTCAAACCGCTTTTGCTGATTCCGTCGTATCCAGTTTTTGAGTTTGATTGAAGCTCAAGTCCCAAAGCGTTTGCAACTAACCACTCTGTGTAGTCGCCCAATGGATTATTCTTCGTGCGAACTACTTCCCTTGCTTTAAGTTCATCAGTTACTGCTGCTTGAAGTTGAAGCAGTTCTTTAATTTCTAAATTATTAAGATTCATCCGATTCCTCTTAAATAGCTAACTCGTTGTTGACCGGTCCCCCGCGCGAGTGCGCGTGAACCGGTGATCTGCCCAAATTGAACATATTATTCAATAAACACACACCTCAATCTCTTCCAAACTCGATTATTCGTTTTTTTTGGATCTGGCGGCGCCATAAAATGCCGAATGGAAACACTATATTCCGTGAAGGCAAAAACGTTAGGCGTATTTTTCAACCTGGCAACAAATAGGGACACTCCCCACATTTCCTGTCAACTATTTTCTACTTCTTCCACTTGCGGGACCCCATCGAGAAAACGGTGACACTCTACTTTTCCGCTTCCCGTCCAAATCCGATAGGCCGTTTTTTCTTCGGTTCCGGTGGATTCATAAGCTCACGAATAGCTCCCACAAGCTGATGGATACTTGTATCATGCCCTTCAAGCTTTCTCTCCAACTCCGCAAGCTTCACTGCAAGCCCCTTGTTTGTTGCCAATAATTCTCGTACCTTGACGAAGGCTCTGACGACATATACGCTCACTTCCACTGCACGGGGCGTATTCAAAACACTGGCTGCCATGATGGCGCCATGCTCCGTAAAGGCGTATGGCAATGTTGGTGAAAACTTGAGGCGGGAGAGGTGGTCGCAATTTGCGACCACCTCCGTTTTCTCCGCAGTGGTCAACTGGTACATGAAATCTTCGGGGAAGCGTTCACTGTTGCGACGCACCTGCTCATTGAGCCGCTTGGTTTCAACACCATAAAGTTCGGCCAAGTCAGTATCAAGCATAATCCGCTCGCCACGGATCATCAGAATACGGCTGCTGATAACTTCAATAGGAACCAAGCTGACAACTTTCTTTGTCATTTAAGCACTCCCAAAACTTCAACCTGGCAGATAATTCCAGGGACAGTATATTTATCTCCCGTCAAGTGTTTTCTCCATCTTCCCATTGTATTCAGCCTCATTCTCTGCACAAAGAGCAGCATTGGCATTTGAGCGATGCAGGCCGTTCAGTATGTTGTCTGCCGCTCTTCAAGAATGAGCTTGCTGAGCGATACTCCGTCAATTATCAAAGGTTGTGCCACACGGCGCTTCCAGGAGGGAAGATCTTGCGGGAGTGGCACAATATCGGCAATAGGCTTGCCATTGCGCACGATCCTGACAGATTCGCCAGATTCGACAAAATCGAAGTACTGCTTGGCATGGCTGCGTAATTCAGAAAATGTTGCCTGTTTCATAAAACACCTCTATTTTGTACATGGCTGCGTAATTAGCAGCGTACTTCAGCGCCACATATAAATCCATGTATCTCGAATTTTCTTTCAAAGTTTTTCTTTCACCATCTCATCAACAATAATCCGTGCCGCATCCAGCCGCGCCAGACTGAAGGCCAAATCTCCGGTAAGGCTAACCAGAGCCGGGTCGTTTGCCAGTGTCAGAATGGATTCCGCCACTGTTTTTCCGCTCAATTCCCGCTCCAGCATCATGAAGCAGGCATCCTTCTTGAGCAGTGCCTCGGCATTGCGCCGTTGGTGATCATCGACGGCGTGAGGAAACGGGATAAACAGGCACGCCTTGCCGCATGCGGTAACTTCTGCGATCGTTGTGGCGCCTGCGCGGCAGATGATGAGGTCTGCAGCCGCATATTCCGCAGCCATGTCACTGATAAAGGGAGTTACATTTGCTTCTACACCTGCCTCTCGATAGGCCGCCGTTACTTCTTCGTAATCTTTTTCGCCGGTCTGGTGGGTAATCAGCAGTCTGATCGGGCTCTCTTTCAATAATGGCAACGCCGCGATTATGGCGGTGTTTATGGCGTGAGCACCCTGGCTGCCGCCGAAAATGAAGAGATGAAAGGCGACCCCATCCCCACCCCGACCCTCCCCTTGAAGGGGAGGGGGATAAATCCCCCCCCTCATAAAGGGGGGCTGGGGGGGATTTGCCTTTTCAACCATATCGAGTATCTGTCGCCGCAACGGATTCCCGGTCTGTTGGGTCGTTGCAGAGGGGAAATAGCGGGCTGACTCTTCAAGTGTAATAAAAACTTTACTGGCAAACCGTGACAGCAGGCGATTTGTCTGACCCGGAATGGCGTTCTGTTCGTGAATGAAGCGAGGGATAGTCATTCCTCCAGCCGCGAGTACCATTGGCAGCGAGGCGTAGCCCCCTACGCCGAGAACCATGTCCGGTCGGAAGCTTTTCAGTATTTTTCTCGATTGGGCATAACCATAGATCATCATGGCCGCACCCTTGATCTGGCTGAGAGTCCCCTTGCCACGAATCCCAGCAGCCGAGATCAACTCGAGGCGGTAACCGGCTGCCGGAACCGCCCGGGCTTCAATACCATGTGCGGTTCCGACAAACAGCACCTCATTTGCCGGGTCACGCGACAAAAATTCTTCCGCGACGGCGATACCGGGAAAAAGATGTCCGCCGGTGCCTCCGCCGGCAATGATGAGCTTCATTTTTCCTCCTTGAGGCTGATAGAGGATATTTTCAGTCCCGACGATATGTTGAGCAGAATTCCGACGGCAAACAGGCTAATCAACAGAGAACTACCGCCGTAGCTGATAAAGGGGAGCGCCAAGCCCTTGGTCGGAACCATACCGGTTACAACACACATATTTACCGATGCTTCAATGCCGAACAATACGGCTATTCCGAGTGCCAGAAAACGCCCGAAGGTGTCAGGTGCAGCCACTGCGATACGCATGGCACGCTGTACCAGCAGGAAAAACATGCCGACTATGACTATCACACCAAGAAAACCGAGCTCTTCGCCGACAACGGCGAGGATGAAATCGGTATGCGCTTCCGGCAGATAGAAAAGCTTCTGTTTTCCTTCGCCTAACCCTACGCCGAACAAACCCCCTGTCCCGAGAGCCAGCCAGGATTGAATGATCTGAAAACCGCTGTTCTGTGGATCATCCCATGGGTTTAGAAAGGCCATAATACGCCGCTTGCGGTAAGCAACATTCATTATCAGAAAATAGACGAACGGCATCGACATAAGCACTATTGAGATGATGTAGACGAGCCGTGTACCGGCGGCAAAGAGCATGATCATGGCAACGGCAGCAAGGGTCAGAGCCGATCCCATATCCGGCTGCTTGAGCAGGAGTCCCAGCATCAAAACTAGGATCAGCATGTATGAAACAAAGCCTGGCCCCAACTGCTTGATTTTGTCCTGCTTTCTGTCCAGCGAATAGGCCATGTACATGATCAGGGCGATCTTGGCAATCTCTGACGGCTGCAGATTGAATCCGGGCAAGCGTATCCAGCGCGAAGCCCCACCGGCGCTGCCGCCAATGCCGGGGATCAGCACCAGCACCAGCAGCACGATGCAGCCAAGCAGGATCGGTGCAGCCAGCTTGCGCCAGAACTGATAGTTGATCCGCATGGTGCCGAGCATAAGCGCAAAACCGAGCAACGCAAATAATCCCTGTCGTTTGAGGAAGAAGAAGCCGTCGTGAAAGCGTTTGGCGGCCATGATGGAAGAGGCCGAATAAACCATCACCACCCCGAAGCAGGTGAGGGCAATTGCCATCAACATGATCACCAGATCGTATTCTTCCAGTTTTTTGAACATTTACAGTGCCTTTACCGCTGCAATAAACCGCTCTGCGCGTTCTTCATAATCTCTGAACATATCAAAGCTTGAACAGGCTGGCGACATCAGGACGGTGCCGCCGGCTGCCGTCAGCTCTGCAGCAAGTCGAACTGCCTCTTCCAGCGAGCCCGCCCGCCGGGTATCGGTTAGCGCTCCCAACTCCTGCTCCATCCGTCCGGCCGCTTCGCCGATCAGGATCAGATGCCGTACCCGCTCCTTCACCAGAGGAGCAAGCGGCGAGTATGAGCCACCCTTGTCTTTTCCACCGGCTATGAGGGTGATGTCGGTGAAGCTTTCCAATGCCTTTTCTACACTGCCAACGTTCGTGGCCTTGCTGTCCTCGTAGTAGCTAACTCCGTTTACTTCCCGGACAAGCTCCATGCGGTGATGTAGCGCCTCGAAGCAGAGAATTGTCTCATACGTTTCATCCGGGCGGCAGCCGAGCAAGAGCGCGCATGCCGTCGCAGCCATGATGTTTTCCAGGTTATGCACACCTTGCAATCTAATGGCGGCGGTAGGAAAAGACTCTTCGTGACCATTGTGGCGATAGGTGATGACGCCGTCACGGTAAAAAATACCTTCTTCCAGCTCAACTTTCCGGCTAAACGGGAACAGGGACGCCTTGAGACCTTGCACTTTCTGCCAGACCAGCGGATCATCACGATTTACTACGGCAAAGTCATCTTCGGTCTGATTCTCAAAAATACGGAGTTTGGCGTCAATATAAGCCTGATAATCGGGATAACGGTCGAGATGATCCTCGCTCAGGTTCAACAGCGCCGCGACGGCAGGCCGAAACGAGGATATCCACTCCAGTTGGAACGAGCTGATCTCAGCCACCACCTGATCGATAACATGGTGCGATTCCGCCACTTCAATCAGTGGATCGCCGATGTTGCCGCCGACAAACGTGCGGTAGCCATTATGTTTGAAGATTGCTCCGAGAATGGTGGTGGTCGTAGTTTTGCCGTTGGTGCCGGTTATCGCAGCCAGAG
>CAIMXI010000397.1 GCA_903845365.1 uncultured Geobacteraceae bacterium
AACCATCTCCCCGTTTCCCTCAACCCCTCCTCCATAGTAAAAAGCGGCACCCACCCAAGTTCCTGCCGAATCTTTGAACTATCCACAACCAGAGAGCCCGTTAACCTGTTGACGGCTCCTGTGAATCGTGGATTATGAATTTTGGATGTTGAATTTTGAATTGGTTTACCAGCCTTTGACTTAAACAACCCAAAACTCAAAAACAAAAACTGCTTTTTATGACCCAAAATATTTCCTAGGCCGACACAGCGAGTACCGCTTTAATCTTGTCGCGCAAGACCTTTTGAGCGTAGTCTGTTATCAGTTTCTTTCCTTGCCTTAGCGAGTCGATTTCTGATCTCGTCAGCCGATTTGAATCCGATGATGTAGTTTACTTCGTTTTCTAAACCGTGGTTGACATCTCCTCGTTTTAATTCAAATGCAGAATACTTGAGAACGGAGAGGTCTTTGAATTGTCAACTGAGCTCAATCAGCTTCACAGCAACTTCCGCACCTGTTCGTAATCCGTTGCCTGGAAAATCCCGTCCTTGATTGACTCCAAAGTAACAAGATCAGATATCGCCTGTATTTTATTCTGTATTTCATTCGGCACAGTGCCGAATTTAACTTCCAACATCCACTGAAGGCCTTTCAGTTCACCTTTCAGTTCACCTTCCAGTTTTCCTTCCAGTTTTCCTTCCAAAATAGCTCGTTGTCTAAATCCTGATACGTATGCCATCGGTTTGTCCTCCTCAAGTATGTTCATTGTCTCTTCGTCAAATATCCTGTTTTTCATTATATCGGTTATATGCAGTGCATCATCGATAAATTCTAGCAGTTCAATGATTTCGTCTTTTGTGTACGCCCTTTTGCGAAGCATTTTAATCAGCTCGCGTTTCAGGTTGAACTTTTTATCTTCGTCGTCACGATAGAGGCTGTCATATTGCACTGCCAGGCAGACAAGTGCAAAGGGATTCTGGTTTTTCTGTAATTCTGCTTCGGAATAATTGGCTATGCAGGCGGTGTTGAAGCGATACTGATGCGTAGTACCATACACGTCATAATTGAAGTCATACAGTTGGTCGGTTTTGTATGTCAGAACTGCCAGAGCGGTAATATTCACATCGTGCTTATCGTAGAGTCGGTAAAAGTATTTGAACATCCGCTGGCCGAAATCAGCTTCGTGTTCGCCCTGTACTTCGACATGAATCAGCAGCCATTTTTCAGTTCCATCTTTCAGGCGAACCTTTACCAGTTTATCGGTGAATTTCTTTCCCTTCTTGCCTTTCAGCTTGATCTTCTGCAGCTCCTTATCAAGGAATTCATGCCCTTGAGACAGATCTACATCGGCAGACAGTTCCGGCATGAAAAATGAGAGAAAGTGCGGAAACAGCTTCTCAATTATGTTTTTCCATAGTTCATCGTAATGGACAGGCATGTAGAAAGCACCTCAAAAGACGTAAGAAATCTTACAGGGATAGCTGTAGCATCAGCACCAGGTAAAGAGCATAAATTTATTTGACATCTTTTACCTTCTTTCTGTTGTGTCGCTAAATTTGAATCATTGCGCAGAAGCTGAGACCTTTTTTTCGCCTCGGTATTACTGCGATTACTCTGGATTTAGGGTCAAAGACAAAAGTTTTAATCCAAAAAACCAGTTAGCCGCAAAAAAACACAAAAAACACAAAGAGTACCTGGTGTTACACGATACTAACCGCTTACCAAATGGTGAAATCGTGAGAAATCGTGAAGCTGAAAACCTTTTCTTTAGCCTTGCGATTAACTGCTTTTCGTTTTTAACTCAAAATTCAAAATCCATAATTCAAAATTGCCGTTTAAACCATCTACCCGTTTCCCTCAACCCCTCCTCCAAAGTAAACGGCAGCATCCACTTGCCTTAGTGAGTCGATTTCTGATCTCGTCAGACGATTTGAATCCGATGATGTAATTTGCTTCGTTGGCCGTAAAGGCGCTGGGGACAATCCAAAGATTTCTTCGATTTCATATCCATACCTCTTTTCTAATTCACGTTTCAACCTGTCCTTGCGCTACAATTGCTAAAGCCGTTGCAAGAACCTGCGGAATGGCATTGTCACCTGTCGCTTCACGAGCATGAGGAGCTATATAAATTGCGGCACATGGTAATCTGTCCTTTATAGAATTCAAGAAATCAAGAGCTACATCTAAAATAAGTTCAACTGATGCCTCTACACCACCAGCTTTCGCCTCTTGATACTTGTGGTGCGCCTTTAGGTCTGCATCATTATCAAACAACCAAAATGGCTCGCTTACACTTTGCGGAATACCATGTATCCTGGTTATTTTCTTCATAATCTTCATCCCTGTTTACAGTTTCTATCTTACTTTAATGCCTTCCAGCCTTTCCAACTCAAAACTCAAAACCCAAAATCCCAAATTGTTCTTCAGCCTTCCAACCCAAAATTCAAAATCCAAAATTCAAAATTTCTTTTTGAACCATCTCGCCGTCTCCCCCAACC
The DNA here is from genome assembly GCA_903845365.1 of uncultured Geobacteraceae bacterium. Lineage (GTDB taxonomy): Bacteria > Desulfobacterota > Desulfuromonadia > Geobacterales > Pseudopelobacteraceae > JACRCG01. The sequence continues at coordinate 2,478 of CAIMXI010000397.1, forward strand.
CCTCATCCATAGTAAACGGAGGCACCCACCCCAACTCCCGTCTGATCTTCGAACTTTCAACTAAATAACATGCACTGCTTCGGCATGCAGACGCAC
>CAIMXI010000398.1 GCA_903845365.1 uncultured Geobacteraceae bacterium
AAAACAGACTGTTGGGACGCCGCTTGCTTATGAGATTCAATTGGAAAACATACATGACAAACTTGATCCAACTGCAGCGCGTAGCAGGCGAATCCTTCTGGCTGAGGACAATCCTATCAATCAGAAAATCGCTGTGATTACACTGAATAAACTTGGCCACTCTGTTGATGTAGTTGCAAACGGTATCGAGGCCGTGCGCGCGCTTGAGTCGACTGATTATGACTTGGTGCTTATGGACTGTATGATGCCTGAAATGGATGGTTTCGAAGCCACCGCTGCGATTCGTAACTCAGAATCAAATGTTATAAATCACAATGTCCCGATTATTGCCATGACCGCAAACGCCATGAAGGGGGACAGGGAAATGTGCATTGAAGCTGGCATGGATGACTATCTGACCAAACCGGTGAAAAAAGATGCACTGGCGACGGTGATTGAGAAGTGGGGAAAGAGCAAGTCAGAGGCGACCATTGCGGTACTTTGAGAGAAGTCGAAGAGTGGGGGGAAGAACTACAGGGTATAGAGAGGTAACCCATGAACGCAAGAGTTGATACTACCCCACAGATGACTGATACGATCTGCAAAATCCGCTGTTATCTGGTTGCCAGTATTCTGCTGATAATTTTATGCACCGGCTCTGCTATTGGCAACAGCGGTGTCAAAGAAATTTTAACCCCCACCGAGCGGTCATGGCTCACAGCAAACCAGTCACGCATCGTCCTTGCGGTTGAGACAGGATATGCGCCGTTTGTATTTATTGACCCCAAAGACCAGCCAAAAGGACTCGCACATGATTACATGCTCCTGCTCGAGGCAAAGCTTGGTGTCAATTTCAAACAGAGGCGTTTTTCCTCTCTCAACGATATATTTACAAACGTGCGTAGCGGTGATGTTCACATTGTTAACGCCGTCACAAAAACTGCACGGCGCTCTGAGTTTTTATCTTTCACCGAGCCATTTATTCGCGTGCCGAATGTCATTGTTGTGCGCAAGGAGCGCACTGGTCAGATGCGTGAAGGAGATTTAAAGGGATTGAAAGTGTCACTGGTCAAGAGTTACGCCGTCACAGAACAGCTCACAAAAACGGAACCAGATTTCGAACTTGACTTGGTTCCGGACGATCTTACCGGGCTTTTCAATGTTTCCTTCGGGCGTTCCGATGCGACTGTTATCGATCTTGCTACGGCGTCTTTCCTGATCGCGCAGAAGGGTATCACCAATCTCCGTGTAGCAGGTGAGACAGGAGCAGACATTCAACTTGCGATGGGCGTTCCGTTAGCTGAAACGATGCTGCACGGCATCATCCAAAAGGGACTGGATGCGATCAGTGAGGCAGAGCGGCAGAACACACGCTCGCAATGGATAAATACGTCCAGCCAGAGCATCTTCAGCGATAGACGATTCTGGTATGCCGTGACTGGACTGTTTTCCGTCATCTGTTCTGTTGTCGTCGGCATTCTCTTATGGAACCGCACGCTCCGGCGGCAGGTGGCTCTTCGTACTGAAGACCTCGCCGCTGAAAAAGAGCTGCTGCGGCAGAGCGAATACACACTTCAGGAACAGAATGAAGAGTTGCAGGTAAATGAAGAGGAACTTCGTACTCAAAATGACGACCTACTGGCGACTGAAGAGATGCTGCGGGTCCAAATCAGCGAATATGAGGCTAGTCAGAAGCTGTTAAAAGAAAGTTACGAACGTTTTCGTGCGCTGCACGAAGCGTCATTTGGCGGCGTTTTTGTCCACGAAAACGGCATTATCCTTGAATGCAACCAGGGGCTTTCAGAGATGACCGGATATTCGGTGGAAGAACTTATCGGCATGCAAAGCATTCAACTGATACCTGAGGAATATCAGGAAGAGGTGGCCACGAAAATCAGGGAAGGCTTTACGGAGTTATATGAAGTTGAAGGTATTCGTAAGGATGGCACTCGCTACCATGTAAGAATTCGCGGAAAAAGCATTTTCTATATGGGGCGCTCGGTCCGAGTAACCGATATGCGCGATATCACCGACCGTAAACTGGCTGAGGAAGAGCACAAACAGCTTGAACATAAATTCCATCAGGCCCAGAAACTGGAAAGCCTCGGTGTGCTTGCAGGCGGCATCGCCCATGACTTCAACAACGTCCTTACGGTCATCATGGGTCACTGCTACATGGCCAGGATGGACATGATCCCCGAGCAGGAATATAAAGCAGCATTTCTGAAGATGGAAACCGCAGGGCAACGCGCCACAGACCTCTGCCGCCAAATGTTGACATACGCCGGCAAAAGCCCGATGGAGCAGACGCAGTTCAATCTCTGGCAACTGGTGGATGAAGTAGTCAATATGCTGCAATCGGCGATCAAGAAGAATGTGACCATCGAGCTTGACTTGAATCGCGATGTTCCTAAAATAAAAGGTGACACTGGCCAGATCCAGCAGATTATCATGAACCTGATTATCAACTCCGCCGACGCGATCGGTGAAGCAAACGGCGCCATCAGTGTTAAGCTGTCGAAAGCGATTTTTGAGACAGATCATACGTCTAAGGATGCGTTTGGTACTTCCATAAAATCCGGAAGATACGCCTGCCTTGAGGTAACTGACACCGGCAGCGGCATGGATGAGGCAACCATGAAACGGATCTTTGAGCCGTTTTTCACAACCAAATTCACCGGTCGTGGCCTAGGTATGTCGGCTATACAGGGTATTATCAAGTCACATGAAGGCATATTGCAACTTACCAGCACCCCTGGTGTCGGCACTACATTCAAAGTATATTTCCCTGTACCGAAAGAATCTGACAATGCAAAAATCGGTTTAACGACAGTATCCTTAGCTGAAAAGACTGGCGGCACAATTCTACTGGTGGAGGATGAGGAGGCGCTGCGCGTCATGGCTGAAACCATGCTGGATGCAATGGGGCTATCTGTACTGACGGCAGAGCATGGAATTGAAGCAATTGAAACGTACCGTGATCGCGGTAGTGAAATCAATATAATTCTGCTGGATGTCACTATGCCGGTAATGGATGGCATTGAAGCCTACCACGAACTGCGAAAAATAGACCAGGTCGTCCCAATAATCCTCTATAGCGGCTGCAGTGTTGAATCAATATCCGACGTTATCGGACTTGATGAACACGCGGCGTTTATCCATAAGCCGTACAACCCGGAGGAACTGATGGGTATTATTGCGAAAATGCTACGGTGAGAATGATGTGTTAAGCTGAAATATGTAGGGTCGTAATAGTCGTTTACGCGTTTCCTTTGAATTTGGGAGTTAAATGATGATTAAGCAACAGTTCAAAGTCATAATACGGGACAGGTTTGCTGAACAGATAGCCTTGATAAGCCATACAGCCACGCTGTTTGAGGAAATCCATGTGAGCCTCGGTCTCTACCCCCTCAGCGATGACGTGTAAACCGAAGTTGTGAGCCATTTCTATTATGGTTTGAACCATTACCGCATCATTGGAGTCAGTCGTAATGTCCCGCACAAAACTCTGGTCAATCTTAATCTGGTCAAGCGGTAACCGTTTTAGATAGGAGAGCGAGGAATAGCCGGTGCCGAAGTCATCCAGTGAAATTGTGACGCCCAGATTTTCCCGGAGCGCAGTCATTTTGGCGATCACACCCTCAAGATTATCCAGTGCCACGCTCTCGGTAAGTTCCAGTTTTAATCGTGAAGGTAGGATTTGGTGTTTAGTAATTGCAGCATCAACAAGTTGAACAAAATCAGACTGTCTGAACTGCCGCGCACTGATATTGACTGCAATAACCAGGTCACTCGTCAGTGGGTTGTTACTCCAGGCAGCAATCTGCTGACAGGCG
>CAIMXI010000399.1 GCA_903845365.1 uncultured Geobacteraceae bacterium
AACCTTGGGGGAGCTTGTGGGATGACAGCGAACGCTCCTGAGTGTGCGGTTACCGGAACGAGTTGCTTCTGCCTGGCTGGACTGAGATCGGTCTTCTTCATGGTGATATCCTTTAATAGATGGACAAGCCATTAAAGGATAGCACTTATATTCATTAACTATCAAGCGAGTTGTTAAAGGATGACACCAGCAAAAGTAATCAACAATCGCCGATAGTTTTTTTGAATTGGCGCAATCCTTTAAAGTAATCAGCATTGATAGTGGCACCAGCCTTAATTTCTATTGTCGCCAGACTTCTTCCCTGTTCTGAAATCAGGTCAACCTCGTTGCCGTTACTATCCCTGAAAAAAAACAGATTACTCCGCTTACCTTGGTTATAGCGATATTTGAGAGCTTCCATCACTACCATATTTTCGAAAAGATTCCCTCGAAGCGGGTCACGGTTTACCTGGTTTTCATTTTCAAGTCCAAGTAGATAGCTTGCCAGACCAACATCATAAAAATACAGTTTCGGTGATTTAATTAGACGCTTGGAAACATTCGAGTGCCACGGATGTAAAATGTGAATTATATAACTCGCTTCGAGAAGTGTTAGCCACGAACGGGCGCAGGCGTGAGATATGCCGACATCGTTACCAAGACTTTGCAGATTGAGGAGTTGTCCGACCCTGCCAGCACAAACCCTGACAAAACGCTCAAACTGGGACAGGTCTTTAACCGCCATTAACTGGCGCAAGTCCCGTTCTACGAAAGTTTCAAAATAGTCACCCATAACCTGAGTTGGATTCAACCCCAGGTCATGAATACGTGGATAGAAACCATTTAAAATCGCATTGTCTATGTTTGGTCAAATTTCAAAGCCGATTGACACACTGGTGAGAGATGCAGCTTGAACAGTGCTGTTCCTCCGCGAAAAGCAAGACTTTCTGCCAGAAGTGGGTGACTATACATATCCACTAAAGCCCGGCAAATAATCAGGTCTTGTTCGACCTGTGACAATTGCGGCCAAGGCGCATGTGTTCGCCAGGCAGTGATGTAGTCGAGTGGGATCATAATTCCGGTTCTACTTTTTCATTTGGAAACAGTCGCCAGCGCATCTCCTGACGCACCCCTTTATGAGGTTGTGTCGAAGAGAGGGGAATAGGCACTGCATCCTTACTGCGCACATATTCGGCTAATCCTTCAGCCAACTCAGCTTCGCCTATTAACTCCAGTAGATATCCAAGTCGCTGGGACCATGCTACCGGGGATAGTTCAGTGATACTTGCCAGCTTCCCGGTATCCATGAACTCTGCCAACTCGCTTAAAACGGTTGCTGCGTTGTCCAGTCCACCGGCATGATGCGGGTATCCGGCTAAATCAAAAGCAGTAACTTCAGGAGTGGAAACCCTTAGGTAACCGCGTGGAGTATTGAAGTCCTGAGTGGGAATTGCAGCAACATTTTTTCGGGAGATGAAATCGACCCGTACGCCGCCACACATAATGCCAGGACGGGATCGCTGTACCACAACCTGAAAAGCTTGAGGGCGATGGTGTGCAGCACCATGATGCTCAGCAGCGGTAAGCAGCCCC
>CAIMXI010000400.1 GCA_903845365.1 uncultured Geobacteraceae bacterium
CAACAGCTAAATACGATTCAACAAGGCGTGCGGGCACCTTCCGTTTCCGACGAAAATCTGTTTCCTTACACACTAGCAAAAAGTTGTCAAAAGGTACGAGGGCATAACCAGAATTGAGCATACATTTGCCTATGTTGCTAATAATTTCGTCGGTCAACCGCTCGACACCGGCAATCCCTCTTAGTTGTTCCCACCCAATTTGGTAGGGTTCACATTCGTCGCCACTAAACTCCACATCGTAAAGATCCCTGAGAATACTTGCTGTCTTTGCTGTTGCTTGTGCCATGGTTGGCCTCCTTAGATTTGTATTAAGATCATTATGGCATATCTGCGCGACAGATCGTGACGCTCAGCTTTTAATTTGTATTTTTGTTTTTCAGCTCTATCTGTAGGAAAAACGGGGACTTAATGCGATGATGCGAGAAGGGCGTAAAGAGGTTTATGAATTTCGAGAACAAGCAACTCAGAATCTTTAAATAACTGTATGGTCACACACTATCCAAAAGCTGAAACACCAGATTGTTGAGGAAACTAATGACACCAACTTTTTGGGATTTAGGCAAAAAAGTTGTCAGTTTTCACGTATATTTCCGTAGAAGCCAAAAAGCCATATATTTGACATTATTGCATTAATCTGCTATACTGGTCTTAGGATCGGCAAGAAGGTAAGCTTGAAGCCTACGTTCAAAAGCCCCAAAAAAGTTGTCAGAATTCCATACCGCTCAATTTGGCCTCAAAAAAGTTGTCAGTATTTCCCACCTCTGTAAAAGCAGTTAATCGACACCCTGCGGTTTCACCAAAAACAATCTCCTGATTTGAACTTCTATTGTCCAATTGTGGCTAGCACCTCAAGCTGCAACTATCCAAAACTTCATGCAATACCGCCCCTGTAACTATACCAACAACTATCCAAGCATTGCGAACCAGCAAATCACGAACCGCGATACCATCAACCCAAACAAAAAAGGAGGAGTACTTATGGAATTACCACAATATCTCTTGAGCGTTGCTTCTCGGCACGAACTAGCAAAAGACGAGCATCAGGAGGAAATAAAGGAATTTTGGCTGAGAAAGAAAAAGAATAATCGGACTAATTTCAAGCTGACCTATGAGGATGAACTCAAACTGCTAAAGGGAATTATCGGCTCCGTGAGCGGAAAACCAAAATGCTTGAGAAAGATGACAAGTCCGGCATTGGGAGCTTTAGCCTATATTATCAAGGCCAAGATTGCTGATGACCCGTATATCCTGGGGCACGAAATTGTGAACAAACTGGTCTGCAATCCAGAACTGACAATTGTATATTTAAATGGTTTCAGAGAGTTGAAAGATTTGGAATGGATTCGTTTAATAGAAAAACCCGGAATAGCTTTTACAGACCAACCACCTTTCTGCTGGCTGCAAGCGAACATAGAGTTGGGAAAGACCTTCCACTTGGAAATGGGAGTTGTAGAGAATGACAGTAGAATGTTCACTTCCAATGATGCGTATCTGGATGCTGTATTCGCATACATCCAGGCATTGATTGACGCTGAAAGCTGCCAATACCGGGTAAACAATATTGAAGCTGATTTGGCAACTATTCAGCCTGATGGATCAGGGCAATTGCTTCAACGCCCCCTGCTACGGTCATCAATTTTGTAGATCAGGAATTTACGGTGGTCTTCTCATAAAAATCCTTTTAGCGTGGAAACAACGGCCTTTTTCTCGGCGTTTCGAAGAAAATTGTCCCCATTGATTTGCTGGAGACGATCGTAATGTTCTGACTAAACTAAGCTTTTAATTACTTCAAATGCATATTCAGGACATCTGCTACAATGGGCCATTCTACGAGAAAGGCTCATATTGTCACCATCGTACGCCATAAGGATCGTCATCACGGTCTTACGTACGAGAGACATATTGGCAGCGGCATTTTTGCTGCCAAGCCTTTTGGCATCTTCACCGAAGGTGACGTCCAGCTGCCAGTGCAGGTTGTTTTCTATACGCCAGTGTTTTCTAATTACGCTGGCCAGCCTTTCGGAATCTGGTTCAAGGCTGGAAATATAATAACGCCGCTCTGTAGATTCTGTCTGCTTTGCTATTATGTGCCTGGTTGATTCAATCATGGTTACTGATTTTACGTCAAGCCATCGTGCAGCCTCTTCGCCAAGAGCCAGATGTGCTGGAACAGAGGTGCTGACTCTGGTTTCAATTCTACCATGACCCTTTTCTTCGGTTTTAAACGTGCCGATACGGAGGAACTCTTCAAGTGAGACGGTTTTGTTCTGATCAAGATCCGAAAAGAAGAACTCAGCACTTTTGTGTGTATCACCCTGATTACCTTTTAAGGCGATACAGTAATCGGCACCCTTGTCTTTGATCTTTTTGACAGTGTCTCGTTGGCAACCCATAGCGTCCATGGTAATTATGGCGCCTTCCAGAGAAAGGATGTCCAGTAGTTGTGAAACGGCTGTTATTTCATTGGATTTTTCACCAGTCATTACATGACTAAGCGAAATATTCATATCAGCAATATACGCCGTTACCAGATGGCATTGGCATTTACCCTTTTCCCACTTTGTCGGTAAAAGAGACTTGCCATCAATTGCAACGACCAGGCCGGTAAGCTCCTTTACGATACTGTAAATCCAACTTGTGTAACACTTGGTAAACTGCTCATGATCCAAAACATTGAAAAAATCATTGAACGTGTCATGACAGGGAGCTTTGGATAACCCCAAAATTTTACAGATATCGAAGCGATCTTTGCAAAAGTCTGCAACATGAACCCAGTCCTGACAGCCAGACATAAAAGCTATTGTAGCCATTACTATCAGGGAAGAAGCATCATAAGTGCCCTTACGCCTGCGTGGATCAAGTACCGACTCGAACGACATCTGCAAAGAATGAACCACCATACTCTTTGTTAATTCACGGGCAGTACTTTTAATCATACTGTGGCTCCTAACACAATGGATTCACAGTATTAAATCGGTATATAAATGGCAAACTTTAATATATTATGGCTAATGCAAAAAAACACTACACAGAATCAAAGAAATTATAAGCAATCGCCCTGCTGATGGATGGTTTAGGAATATTGTCCAGAGGGTTCAGATTTCAGATTCCAAACTGCTACCGGCAGTAGAGGCTAGAGAGAAGTATTCGTTAAGTGTCTTCCAGCACCTGACAATGGTCGGGTTACTTGGAATGCGGGAAAAAGATTTGCACTACGATTTCAGCGACCCGTTAGATGTGACACAACTATTTGCCAAAGGTCGAATCTGCAGAAGCCGCATGAAGGAGCATTTGTTCGGTGATAAAAGTCAGTTGATGCGCCAACGGCTACTGGAAGGCTCGCACGGTACTTTCGGCGAAACTATCCAGTTGACTCAAGCTGGCTTGACCTCCATTTTAGGCAAGCACAAAGGCAAAACTTCTACTCAGGAGTTGAAGACCAAAGTTAAGAAAAATACTCTCTTCGACTTTGAAGATGCAAAGGTTCGAGCGGAATCCCTGCAACTACCAAAAGCAATAATGGATACCATCCGATCATTAATTTTCAGTGAATCAAACAAAGGCAAGCTAATCCGGAAAAGTTGGCAGTTATCACTACCTTCTGCCTGAGGTTCTCCGACTGGGAGTACCGTATTACTCTATGGTTCACCTGGTACCGGTAAGACTCTGACTGCACAGTACCTTGCCTCAGAATTGAAACTGCCGCTACTCAAAATAGATGCATCACGAATTCTCAGCTGTTGGGTTGGGGAATCAGAACAAAATGTGCGACGTATATTCGACGACTACGCAATGCTAAAGAAGGATTTGGGGAAAGCTCCGGTGTTACTGCTCAACGAAGCTGATCAACTATTGGGCTCTCGTGGTGCTGGAGCAAATTCGGTTGATCGTATGAACAACAACATGCAAAACCTTTTCTTGGAAGGGCTGGAAAAATTTACCGGAATTCTGGTAGCGACTACCAATCGTCGTGATCTTTTGGACGAAGCTTTTAGTCGAAGGTTTACGTACAAACTGGAGCTGCCGGTTCCTGACAAGAATCTGCGGATAGAGTTGTGGAATAATCATTTACCGCTTGGTCGGCTGGCTGAGGATGTTGATATCGGAACTCTTGCCGATTTGGGATTGTCCGGTGGTGAAATCCGGCTGGTAATAGAACGGGCAGTCCGTATTTTGGCCTACAGAGGGCAGACTACTATTGACGGCAAGATACTCATGGATATTGCTAAGGAAGAACTAGCAAGCAGGATGAAACGCTACGGGGCAGTAGGCAGGATTGGTTTTGGTGCTGGAGTAGTCTCTGACATCATAACTTCCTATTGGCAATTAAGCAGATCATCAAAACCATTTCTGAACTCAATAGAAGCCTCC
>CAIMXI010000401.1 GCA_903845365.1 uncultured Geobacteraceae bacterium
TGCGCGGAATCCCGGAACCGGCGAAAGCCGGAAACCCTTGTGTTAGGATAATTGCCATACGCTATAAAAATCTGAATATGACCCAAATGAATGGGTCAGTTCTGCTGAGTAAACATGGGTCAATTCAGCTGAGCGTCAAGGCTAAACCTGCTTTCAAACTCGTTGGTGTCTCTTTGTTGCAGTCGCCAGTCGGTCAAGATTTAATGGAAGCGGCTAAACATGGTAAGCAGTTTTATGACCAAATAAAAGCCAAACACCCAGAGGAAGCAAAGAATTTCGAGGATGTTGTAAATATTGCGTCTTTGTTGCCAGTTGATAAGGTGATAGGGGCTGGTGTAAAGGCATTAGGTAAGGCAGGTGAGGCAGGTTTAAATGCAACAAAAGCTGGAATTACTGCTGGTTCAGACGCATTAAAAGCTGGTGCAAAGTCCACTATAAACACTGCTAAAAAAGAAGTTTTGACACCACTAGCAGAAAAGTTAAACCCAATATCACCGCAGGTAGAACATGAACTGGTTAAATCCAACCCAGCGGACTTGATGAAATATGTTGATGTTACAAAAGCCAATATGCTTGACGCTGGTAAGCCTCATGCCTTTGATGTTGTCGGAGAAATGGCAGGTAATGCAGTTCAGGCAATGAAAAAACAGCTTGGAACTTACGGCAAGCATATTGGTTCTGTTCCTGAATTACAGGCAGGCTTTGATGTACCTAAGATTATTGATACCGCCAAAACTGGTCTCAACGATTTATTAAAATCAAGGGCTGGTATGCAATTAAATAGAAATGGTCAACTTATTACTTTGGCTGGTAGAGGTGGAAAACTTAACGCTGAGGAGTCAAAGTTGATTAATTTTGTAAATAATAAACTTCAAGGTCTTTCTAAAAACCCAAATTATCAGGCAGTTGACATCCTCCCCCTATCTATGGACAATTATTGTGATACTGTTATTATTTCATGAAATTTGTATTGACCAAAATCAAAAATACCCTTTTCGCTCCTTATTTTTTGCTAACACGATATAAACAAACACTTTTTGACTTTGATCAATGAATTTATGATCCAGGTCGCATAGTTTGTATATATATTCTGGTAATCGGAGTATAAATTTTTGTTTGAAAAGGGGAAAGCAGATGAACAACCAGTCATTAGTCTGGCTGAGCCAGCAGATCGTAAGTGAAAACAGTGATGCAATACTGTTTGCCGACCGTGAAGGAACCATTAGTCTCTGGAACAAAGGAGCCGAAGCGATGTTCGGCTATACTGCGGAGGAGGCGGTCGGCAAAAGCCTCGATCTGATCATCCCGGAAAATCTGCGCGGCAGGCATTGGGAGGGATATCACAAAGTCATGGCCAGCGGTGAAACCCGCTATGGCACAGAACTCCTCTCGGCGCCAGGCATCTGTAAAGACGGCAAGCGCCTCTCCCTTGAGTTCAGCATGGTCATCGTGCGGAGCGAAGAGGGCTCAGTCCTCGGCACCGGCGCTATCATCAGGGATATTACCGCACGCTGGTTGAAAGAAAAGGCACTGAAAGAGCGGCTTAAAGTGTTGGAGGATGCCGGAGTTCGTTAATTCCGATTCCAGGGTTTTTATTATCTTCCACATCTGTCAAATAACAAAAGTGTAAGGAGTCGATGAATGGATGCCCTGAAGACGATCCGCAATACTCCGGTATCGGAGCTGATGCAGAGAGATGTTGTCACCATTGAAGGGAGTCATAACGTTGCCCAGGCAATTCAGCTGATGAGAGCCAAACGGGTTGCAAGCCTTGTCGTACTGCCGCGAAACGAAGACGATGCGTTCGGCATTCTGACTGTGCGGGACATCCTGGGGAAAGTTATCGATCCGGGTGAGAATATTTACCGCGACATCTGGAATACCCAGGTACACGATGTCATGAACAAGCCGGTCTTCAGCGTGGATCCGACGATGCGGGTCAAGTATGCACTGCGCATGATGAACAGGCTAGGAGTTCGGCGTCTGGTGGTACTCCGAGGGAACGAGTTGATAGGAATCATCAGCGAGATTGAAATCTTCCACGCGGTAGAAAACCTTCCTGCACTCGCGCAGGTCGCCCTCTAGCCAATATTGCGCTGAACCGGAGGCGCAGATGGATCACACGTTCGATCTTGTCATAGTCGGTGCTGGCGGAGGGGGCCTGATGGCTGCTCTGGAAGCTTTGCGCACAAACCCGCAAACCTCCGTTGCCGTCATTTCAAAAGTATATCCCACCAGATCCCATACTTCAGCAGCTCAGGGGGGTGTGAATGCAGCCCTGGCAAATAAGGACAAGGACGACACCGTTGAACTCCATGTATTCGATACCATCAAGGGGGGCGACTATCTGGCGGACCAGGATGCCGTAGAGTATCTTTGCAGCCAGGCTCCCCTGGTGGTGCGGGAGTTGGAGAACCTAGGCGCGCCATTTTCACGTTTTCCGGATGGCACCATAGCCCAACGCCCTTTCGGCGGGACAGTCAAAGACCGCTGCTGTTACTGCGCCGACAAAACCGGGCATACCCTCCTTCACACACTCTTTGAACAATGCCTTCGCAGAGGCGTCAAATTCTTTAACGAATATTTCCTTCTTTCCCTGGAACATGATGACGGCGAGTGTCAAGGAGTTGTCGCCATCAACATGCGCAGCAGCGCAATTGAAGCTTTCTCTGCCAGAACCGTCATACTGGCAACCGGCGGTCATGCCAAGATGTACTGGAATCGCTCCAGCAACGCCGCCGGTAATACCGGTGACGGTCAGGCTGCCGCTTTTCGCTCAGGTATCTCCCTGAAAGACATGGAGTTTATTCAGTTTCATCCAACCGGCTTGCGCAAAAGCGGGCTTCTGGTGACCGAAGCGGCGCGTGGCGAAGGGGGGTACCTCCTAAACCGGCATGGCGAACGCTTTATGGCACGCTATGCCCCGCAAAAAATGGAGTTGGGCCCCCGCGACCTGGTGGCGCGCTCGATGGAGACAGAAATTCTGGAGGGGAACGGTTTTACCAGCGCTGCCGGAAGCTACCTGGAACTCGACCTGCGTCATCTTGGAGCGGGAACGATAAAGAAAAAACTGCCGCAGATCAGGGAACTCAGCATGAACTTCGAAGGGATAGATCCAATCGAAGAGCCGATCCCTGTGCGGCCGACCGCCCACTACTCCATGGGAGGAATCGACGTCAACATGGCTCAAACAGCACTCTGCGGAATATATGCAATCGGGGAATGTGCGTGCGTTTCCGTGCATGGAGCCAACCGGCTCGGGGGAAATTCGCTTCTTGACATCCTGGTGTTCGGCAAGCTGGCAGGACGTGAGGCTGCCCTGGAAGCGCCGCGCCGTGCCTCACGGCCGGTTTCGCCACATGCGCTGAAGAACGCAGCCGCTGAAATCAAATCGTACATCAGCCACAAACGGTATGAACGCTACGGGATAATGAGAGAAGAGATGGGGAAGGCTATGGCTGACAATGCAGGTATATACAGGACTGAAGTCAAACTGCGTCAGGCGGTAGAGGATATCAGTACCCTGCGGGATCGCTTCCGGCATATCCGGCTCTTTGACACCGGAACAGTCTACAACACCAATCTCTTCCAGATTCTGGAACTGAAGAACATGCTTGATCTGGCGCTATGCGTCTCCATGACCTCCCTGGAAAGGCAGGAGAGCAGGGGTGCCCACTACCGCGATGACTTTCCGCGCCGGAATGATAATGCCTGGCACAAACATTCGCTGTGTACGCAGAGCAGTGACGGCGATGTAAAGCTCTGCTCAACGGCTGTAACCATGGGAAAATATGGTCTCGAAGCGAGGAGTTACTGATGGAAAGAAGAGAGGTATCATTTCGCATCTACCGTTATAACCCGCAGGTGGACCGACACCCCTTCTATGATAATTTCAAGGTAGCGGCCGAAAGGGGAATTACTGTCTTAAGGGTGCTGAATCACATCAAGGAAAATCTGGAGCCTCGACTGACGTTTCGCGCCTATTGCCAGGCTGGAATCTGTGGTTCGTGCGCAGTCAGGGTCAACGGAGTCTCCAAGCTGGCCTGCACAACCCAGGTATGGGACGAACTTGCGGAAAGCGGGGATGAGCCGATCCTGCTGGAACCGTTGAACAACCTTGAGGTGATTCGAGACCTGCTGGTGGATATTGACCCGCTTCTGGAGAAACTGAAGAGTAACTCAAGCTGGCTCACGTCGTCGATTCCGGAACAGCAGATGGGGCATAAGGAACATATCGTGAGTGAAACCGAATTTGAGGTTATTGACTCTGCCTCTGACTGCATCCTCTGCGCATCGTGCTATTCGGAATGCAGCATGATGGGGGTCAATCGGCGCTATATCTCGCCGCCGGTTCTTCTGAAGGCGTTCCGCATGAACAACGATACCCGTGAAACACTGGCGGGAGAAAGGCTCAAACAGGTGACCGCCGATCATGGTCTGTGGGATTGCACCCATTGTTACCGCTGTGTGGAACACTGCTGTAAGAAGATTCCGATCATGGACGGAATTCACCGTCTGCGGGAAGAGGCTTTCGAACGGCGGATGTCCGGGTCTGAAGGCGCCCGCCACGCCCAGGTTTTTTTTGATGATATCCGCGATAATGGAAGATTGAAAGAGATGACACTGCCGCTACGGACAAAGGGTGTTGCTGGGAGCCTTGCCATGATTCCACTGGCTCTGAAAATGGCAATCAAGATGAGAACGCCCCCTCTTTTCACGAAGAAAATTCCAGGTATCAAGCGGGTCAGGGAGCTCTATCTCAGGCTGGAGAAACTGAATGCCGAAAGGCAGAGCAGTTAATAGTATTTATTGCCGGACAAAGAGGCTGCAATGAAATATGCCTATTTTTTGAGCTGCATCAACGAGTCAATGACCAAGGAAGTGGACCGCTCCCTTGAGAGATGGGACAAAGACCTTGATATCGAGCTGGTCAAGCTGACTCGGGGAACCTGCTGCGGAGGCAGTAATCTTGATTATGTCAGCCCCGACCATTTCCTGGTAGTCAACGGTAGAAATATTGCCATGGCGGAGCAGATGAAACTCGACCTGGTTACCTCGTGTAATACTTGCCTGCTCACTCTGCGACGCGCCAAGCATATTCTGGACAACTCTCCCGGAAAACGGGAGCTGGTGAACAGTTTTCTGCTGGATGAAGGGCTCTGCTATACCGGCTGCAGCGACGTCAAACATCTGCTTTGGGTTATCACAGAAGATTACGGCCTGGACCGGCTTGCCAAAATGGTTACCACGCCACTATCAGGAATCTCCTTTGCTCCGTTTTACGGCTGCCATATCCTCCGTCCCTCCTCTCTGCTTGGCAAAGACAATCCTTCCGCCCCGATGTCGCTTGACCGTCTGATAGAAACTCTGGGGGGAACCCCGGTTGAGTATCCGTCCAAAAACAAATGCTGCGGATTCCATACCCTGCTGGTAGCGGAGAGAGAATCACTGACATTGACAGGTAATGCCATAGAAGACGCAATAAGGAGTGAAGCAGATTACATTGTCACACCCTGCCCGCTCTGCCACACTGCAATGGATGCCTACCAGCTCAAGGCCATGAAGGGCCGGGGGGCGGCAAGGAGAATACCGGTGCTCCATCTTTCCCAACTGATCGGTCTGGCTCTTGGTCACTCGCAGCATGAGCTAGGTATTGATCGACACATGATCACATGATTTGACCAATTTGACTCGTTCAGAGTTCATAGGAGGCGAACTGATGCTCAATAATGTAAAGATAAGCATCAAGATGCTTGTCATGGTACTTGTCCCGATTGCCGGAATGCTCATCTTTGCCGCGAAGGACATTTCCGGTAAAATTGCCAATCTGCAAAGTCTTCAGACAACACGAGCCCTTACTGCATTTGCCGTCAAGAGCGGTTCGCTGATTCATGAGCTGCAGAAAGAGAGGGGTCTTTCAGTTGGCTTCATCTCGACAAAAGGAGAAAAATTCCGTGAAGATCTCTCCAAACAACGGAGCGATACTGACAGCCAAATCAATGAGTTGAAGAAATTCCGCGACGGCAATACCGGTAATCTGGAGGTCATGAAGGAACGACTCGGCGCGGCGGACCTTTTACTGGAAAAACTCTCTGCGACACGAGTCGGCATTGATACCCTGACATTAAGCCCGAAGGAGTCTCTCAACTACTACACCCGGACTATTACCTCATATCTTGACGTCGTTGCCCAGATAACCATCATGAGCATGAACTCCGAAATCACACGTGACGCAATGGCATATCACGCCTTCCTGAATATCAAGGAGCAGACCGGACTCGAAAGAGCCACCCTCAACACCGTTTTCGCCACCAATCGTTTTGACGACCAAACATATGAGTTTTACACCGGCATTACGGCCTCTCAGAAAACTTTTTTTGATGTCTTCAGCAAGTTTGCCAACCCCTATCACCTGAAGACCTTGCAAAGCAAACTTGACGCCCCCTATCACCAGCAGGTGGAAGAGATGCGTTCGACAGCTTTGTCTAGAAGGTTGAGCGGAGACTTTGGCATCCGGCCTGAAAACTGGTTTGCCACCATCAGCGTTATGATCAACGTCATGAAGGAGGTGGAGGGGATGCTTGCCGCGCATATGGCCGAGAAGGCTGATACCCTTGCCGACACAGCCAGGCTCGGTGTTGCGCTAACTGCGTTCAGCGCCGCTCTTGCGTTAGTGATTTCGCTGCAGTTCGGCTTTATAGTAATGATCGGCATTCGCACCCCTTTGGAATCCATGGCAAGCGTGTTGAAGGATATGGCTGTTGGGGATCGGAATCTTACCAGACGGCTTGATGCCAACCGCACCGACGAGATTGGAGATGTAGGCCGCTGCTTCAACCGTTTTTTGGATGCCATTCACGATCATATTCCTGATGCAGGAGAGTCCCCCCCGGAAAGGTGAAAGACATGGCGAAAGTACTGGAATTGGTCGGCGGGCCACCTGCATCCGGAAAGAGTACCTACATTATCGTAAAATATGGGGGTGAGAGTAGCAGGGAGTTTGTGCATCTGGATTATGATGCGATGGTGGTCAAGGAAGCGGAAAGATACAGCGGAGAGGTCGACCAGCAGGATATAAGAGACCATGTCAGCATGGTTTACGGCCGCGAGAGATCATCGGTGTTCTATGGTCCTTATCTGAGGGTGACGGTGGACTGGCCTTTTTGCGTCTCTAAAAGAGCTGAAGAGTATATTTCCATCGGCCGGAATGCCGGGCGGTTTATTGAGTGCAATTATTTTACGGCTCAGGCCACTGAAGCATGGAAAAGGTCTCTGACCAGGCATGTTGCCGGTGAATACAACGCATTTACGGTTTTTTTGAAAAAGGACGCCGATATAGCAGTTACATTAAGACCAAGTTTCAGGATGTTCCTGGAAGCGCACCGTGACATGCCGGCGTCCGTTGAAAGAGTGTTTCCACAGGCGGATGCCGCCTATCTGTGGGATAATAATGCCAGAGACGCCATGCCGATACTTATTGCAAAGTGCAACAGAGGCGAAAAAATCGAGATTTTGAACGAAGAGTTCTGGGACAGGTTCCTGCTCAAAAGGGAAATTGATATCGATGCCGAATTTGATGTTTTAGGCAGCCAGGTTGAAGAATACATGGGGAAACAGAGGACTCTGTTTCAAGTCAGGTATACTAAATTGCTACGAAACAGAAGTGACAAGGAGTTTATCCTGTAGTTCGTCCTGGGAAAAACAGATAACTGAAGCACTTTCCATAGAAAGGAGAATTATAATGTTGAAAAAAAAGAAACTGGTCGTCGCGGGATTCCTTGCGGTCTCCCTGATTGTGGCGGGTGGGCTCTATATTCAGAGCGCTGACGCACTAGCCAAGAAACAGATGAAAGCACCGGCAAAAAAGAAGGTGACAGAGGTAAAGGTAGCCCAGTGTTTCGAGTGTCACGACAAAGAGATCAAGCAGTTTCATACCACAGGCAAACACGCAAAAGTAAACTGCGCCTACTGTCATGACGGTCTTGACAAACATCTGAAGGACCCGGGACCCAATACCCGTCCGGCCACAGATCTCTCGTGGGAAGGTTGCGGCCAGTGCCATCAGAATCAATACAACACATTCCTCAAAGAGGCTCATCACCGCCCGGCTCGCGACGAAAAATCCCAGTTGACCGGGCGCTCACCAAACCCTTACTGGGACAAGCTCATGATGGGTCACGGCTTCACCAAGGAACATAACGCAACCCGTGGTCACGACAAGATGCTGATCGACCAGTTTGCTGTCGATCGTGCCTTCGGTGGTCGCTTCCAAGGGAAAAACGGCTGGCAGTACATTTTGGAACAGGGCAAGGTGTTTGACGTTCTTGAGGATAAGTTCCCTAAAGACAACGACCACAAGCCACGCATACCGCAGAGTGCTGCTGCTGCCAATCCGACCTGCATCCAGTGCAAGACCCAGGACAACATCTTGAAGTGGGGCTATCTGGGCGACCCGGAGGCGCTCAAAAAAGGTGCCACATTCGCCCGCACCTCTAATGTAGTGGATGTAGCCAGAAGCACAGCGCAAGGTTTTAACTGCATCTATTGCCATGACCCGCATGGGGCCAAACCACGTATCGTCCGTGACGCACTAATTCAGGCTCTGACCCGTCCTGAAGCTGATACCCTGTGGCACAAGGATCCAAATCGAACCAAGTTCACCGTCCACACCATGGGGCTGCGAGGTTTTGATCGTAAAATCGCCATACTGGAAAAATATGATACCAAGCTTCAGTGTGGTCAGTGCCATGTGGAATATAACTGCAACGACGGATACGACCCGAAAAATCCAGACACATCCAAAAAGACGGTTGGCTACGACAGCCCTCTGACGAACCATTTCCCTTATAAGGACGTCCTTGGTCTTTATGAGCACTACAAGAATCAGGTCGGTTTCCTCGACTTCAAGCATACCCTTACCGGCGGTCTCCTCTGGAAGGCTCAGCATCCTGAAGCCGAAACATATTACAACTCCAAGCACGGCAAAAAGGGGATCGGCTGCGACGCCTGCCACCTGCCCAAAGTGAAAGACGCAAAAGGCAAGGTATTTACTTCCCATTTCGCTGTAACTCCAAAAGTTCAGCTTAAAGAAACCTGTCTCAAGTGTCATCCAGAGTGGACCGAAGATGAGGCCAAATACGCCATTGACTCCGTACGTGCACACTTCAAGGGAAAGATGCGTAAGGCCGAGTTCTGGCTGAGCGACTTAATTGACAAAATCGTTGAGGCAAAAAAAGCCGGGGTAAATGTCGATATAATCAAGCAGGCTCAGGATAAACATCTGAAGGCACACATACTCTGGGAATGCTGGACGGCAGAGAACTCAGACGGTTTCCACAACCCGGATCTGGCACGAGAATCCCTCACCAAGTCTGTTGATGAGTCCATGGCAGGGATCAAGCTTCTGAATGAAGCCATGGCTGCACCTAAGAAGGATGAAGCGAAGAAGTAAGCGATGATTAAACGCAACATTAGTTAGGTTACGTAGAATTGTGACCCAGTGGACCAGAGCAGTAATAGAGTAATTGCCCTCCAAAATGGTATTGATGTTTTATCCGAAACAGAATCCATTAAGGAGGGCAATATTCGAACGACTCCATGGGAGAGGGATATCGCTATTGAGTTTGACTGTCAATTCAGAGTGAATTTGGTTCGTAGTGACTTTTCATCCAGTATGAAGGGAGCTTTTCCTGTCAGCTGTGCGTACGATTTTTTCTTAACATTGCATAATTGCGGGTCAGACCCTTCATAGCCTTAAATAGCTGCCTCAATTCTCGTTGCTTCTGCATCATCTCCTTTGTGCGCAACCCGAAGTCAGATATTTTAATTTGTACAGAATAGCGCACAAATTATCGCAGCATTTCTCCTGCCTGTTTTAATTACAGCCTAAACTCTCTCCGCTGCCGTATTGCTTCTCAAGTACATATTACACATTGACCATCTCTATTTCCAAGATGTATTTCCAGGATGTTAACGCAATAGCAAAATTTGTGAAAATCGGCAATTATCCACCTAAATATATTCCTGATTCGTTCTAATCTTCCGCTTATGGTTCGACAGGCTCACCACGAACGGACGATCAATAAGTTATGAAGCTGAAATCCGTTCGCCCTGAGCTTGTCGAAGGGTGAACAGGTTTTATCGGCGAATTAGAACTAATCAGGAATATATTTGACAATAAATAACTATAAAGGTAATAATATCCAGCATTTAAAGCGTGCTTTAGGCCAAAAAATAGTGTAGTATATTTGTACTACAATAGTTGTCCGCAACTGTTTGATAGATCGACGACACTTCAAGGAGGCACCATCATGATAGCACGCGCAACTTATGAAACGGCAGGGATTCTCAGGGATCTATATAACGAGGAGTTTGGTGGTGACGAATTTGAACCCTACCAGATTGGCTGGGACCAACTCAGAGGGATAGCCGGTGTAGAGCGGTTGACCGATAGCATTTTATCCGATATCGGCACGGCAATGCTCGATTCTGGTTACGCTCTTGTTCCTTTTGATAACTTCTTGCTGGTGACGATGGAATCTAATTTCAAAATGGCAAGGAAAGTGCCGCCTCGGATTGTAGAAATGCATCTGGCAACTTCTGAAAACGAGTCAGTTGACTATGAGTTAGCGGACACCGATGGTACCCTGGAGATTGTTGAAGATGACACCATTTAGTCGGATACATCATCCATTGTGCGAGCTTATAGATGACGCCTATTCAACTATTCATAGGTTGCATACACGGACAGAGCTTGTCAAATACACAACAGGCTTTGTTCATTTAGACCGTGTAACAGGCGGGCTCCACCCTGGAGAGTTGATAGTCATTGCGTCATCTCCATCTGTGATGAGGACAGGGTGACAAATGAGTTAGCCTTGCTGGATGGCTATAGATTGTTTTCGGCTTACACAAAAGTTGGCGTACCGCCCATCTGGATAATCACGGAATGCGATAGGTCGGTCACTACTATCTTGTTTCCGGATGAATACTGAAGAGTTTCTGATATGTTTGTCAAATGAGTTGCAAATGTGTTTTGTTGTAGCTACAATAGGCTACACGCAATATCATGGAGGTAATACTCATGTCAGAAACTATTATTAGAGCTCGCGTTGACGAAATGGAAAAACTTGAGTGTGAA
>CAIMXI010000402.1 GCA_903845365.1 uncultured Geobacteraceae bacterium
CGAAGCTCCCCCTCCTGCTGCTTCTACCTCGAAGCGGAATCAACAGCTTGACGGAGACCTGAAAATCCAGTTCCCTTTGCTCGGAAGGTGAGGCACTTTTCGAGCGCCACCCGCCGCACTTTTCAACCGCCGTTTACACGGCGTCAATCTTGTCCTCAAATTCTTGAGTAATGGGCAGTTTTTGGGTCATCACCTTGTCCAATTCCTCATAAAAAGCCTCTTTTTCTTTAGGTGTCATTTTTCCGCCTGAGATAACGCGCGCCGCCTTCTTTTTGATAGATTTCATTTGTTCATCCTGCTTGTTTTTAATTTTCTCGGTAGCCTGAAGCTTTTTTTTTCGGCGCTGCATGAAGCTGGTAGTCTGCTGCCGGATACCACCAAATAAATGACTCTTTGTTAGGCCAGATCGTCATGGAACCAAGCAGGTCTGCGAGGAGTTCATGCGGATAACCCAAAGGGCCATCCTTTTTTTTATGGAGCCGAATTTCAACGTAAACAATGTCTTCTCCTGCTCGCCAGATATCATAGACACCTGGAACAGAAGCGGATTTGTCATGCTCGATGAAATCCCAATGGTGGTTTCCGTCCTTGTTGCCGGCAATCATCATCACACGCCTATTTGGCCTGTCCCAAACCGTGGTCCACGTTCTAGAATTCGAGCTTGTTGTCGGTGCCGATTCTTGTTTTGTTGTTTCCATAGTTTCACCTGTTTTATTTCTTTTCCGACTCACCAGCCAGTTTCTTGATCTCTTTCTCCAGCGGTGCAAATTTTTCCTTCGCTTCCTCGCCTTGGTAAAACTCCAGCAGATCCTTCGGCGTGAGCGTGCCATTCTCAAGAAACCGTTCCAGATATTCCTGCGTGAACTCCAGCAGCAACAACGGTTGGTTCAATTGCCGCAGGATTTCCTGGCTCGTCTCGATGTTTTGTTCCACCAGCTTTCGCACGCCAAGAGCCGACTGAGTGGCCTGCAACATCCGTTTGACCAGCAGGGCTAGCAGCTTGTCCCGCAAATCCACTTCTTTGGCCGCCAGCGCAATCTGCCGCGCCAGACTGTAGGCAAGCAGCAACGGCCGGTAATCGCCCTTCAACGAATCAATCACCACAATAAATCCAATGCCCGGCACGAAACTCACCGCATCCACTTCCTTTGCCAGCACCGAATCCATCAGGTTCGCATCAAAGACTATCAGGCTCACCCGGCCATCCCGGTTGACCTGCGCCTCCAGCAATTGGCTCCACGCCGTGTCGCCGCGTCTCGCAAACACGTCGCGTCCGCCGATATCCCCCAGTTTGATTGATTTGTCGAACTTGCATTCTATCACCAGACGCCGGTCATCATGTCCATCCAGCCCGCACACGATGTCGCCGGTTTTGTTCTTGGCCAGGGTTCCGGCGGTATTGCCCGTCAATTGAACTTGATCCTTCCACCTCCGTTCAGCGAGGTATCTCTGAAGCACTCCTGCAATTTCTTCCTCCGCCACCGCACCTTTTTGGGTGGATTCGTAAAATTGGTCCACCTTGAATTCAAAAATCTGTTTAAGGTGTTCCAGTTCGGTGCCCAGCTCGTTCTTTGTTTTGGCCAGAAATGCCGCTAGGCGGTCTTCTTTCATGGCCAGCACTCCGATGTAAATCGCCCGCGTCAGGGTTTCATCCCGCTTATCCTCGGGCAGACTGTTGATGTATTCAAAAACGAATTCGTTGCTGATCTCGAACTCGCCCACCTTGACCCGTTTTTGTTTTTGATCCAATCGGACAATGCCCATAGCACACCTTTGTTTAATTTAATTTTGTGGTTTCTTTATATCAGGAGGATGAAGATTCCCGATCACGAGCAGC
>CAIMXI010000403.1 GCA_903845365.1 uncultured Geobacteraceae bacterium
ACAAAAAGGCACAAAAGTCACAAAAAACAGAATGTTATAGTGAGTGAATATTTAACCCGCTTGGTTAGTAGGTAGTATCGAATAACCACCAGTATTTCTTGTGCTTTTTGTGCTTTTTTGCGGCTAAATGCTTTTTATAGGTTGAATTGTAGCGTTTCACGGTGAGGCTGTTCAGCAGCATGATAAACGCCAACGGCTTTTACATTCATCGCTCACTTGTTGCTGTTCTCCACAAGCTGCTCGAAGCGTCCTGCCGTCTCCCAGTATGCTTCACCGGCAATTATGAGCAAATCGTTGTGTCCAGAGCGATCCACCCAGAAATTAATCTTCGGCTGTCTGGCAGCTTCAAAGAGTTGCAGTCCATGGCGGAGAGGTATGATTTTGTCCTCTCTTCCATGGATAATCAGTACCGGACAATTAATCTGCCTCATCTTCAGAAGGTTATCAAAACGGTCAAACGGTAGCAGGCGGATGCGAGTCATTACACGAAAAGCGCTTGTAAAGCCGCTTTCAATCACCAGACCTCCGATCTTGTGCGTAGCGGCCAGATATGTGCTCGGCCCACTGCCGATAGAACGTCCCCAGACGATGATCCGTTCTGGAGCGATGCCTCGTTTCGTGGTTAGATAATCATAGACCGCTTCCGCATTGTCCAATACCACCTGTTCTGATGGTTTCCCGCTACTTGTGCCATAGCCGCTGTAATCGTAGGCTATAACACTAAATCCGTGGCGGTAAAACTCTTTCAGAAACCACGACAGATCACCAAGATCTTCGGCATTGCCGTGGCTGAAGAGGATTGTATAACGCGCAGCCGGATTCTCCAGAAGCTGTGCTGAAACAATCAATCCGTTTGCCGAGGGAATCTTTACGATAGAACGGTCATCTGCGTACGATGGTGGCCCGGGCACAAACATCATCGAGTCGGCAAGAAAAATACCCGCCAGGAATATGATTGCGTACACGGCTGCCAGTATGAACAGCACCGATCCCATCAAGCGTCTCCCAGATATGGCTAAATTCTTCCCTGTTTCTGCTCGGTTGCTCTGTGGTTTAAATGCTTTTTCTACCTTCTTCCCCCCATGCGCCGCTGCATGCGTCCCCCCATTGATGCCATCTGGTACTTCTGGAGGGCACCGAGACTTTCCAGGTGAAACTGAAACCAGAGATCACCATAGACGCGCATATTCATTTTTTTACCATTTTGCAGAGATTGCAGCAGATTCTGCAACTTTTCATCACCAGGGTTCTTTTTGAGCCCCTTGTTAAGGATTTCCCTCGCTTTATCCGCTTCCCCGCTCTCATTCATGCAGTATGCGTAGAGAGCCCAGAGTATGGATTCTTTGGCATTCCACTGCACCGCTTTTTCGAAGGTGCTGATCATCTTCTCCTTCTTCTGGCGCTTCATGTATGAAACGGCCAGCATGGCAGTAGCAGCCCAGTTTTTAAAGAACGACTTCTCCAGATGCGGGAAGGCATTCGAAAAATCACGCTTCATATAGTAGATCATACCGATCTGTGATTCGAGCTGCCCTTCGACATACAGTTGCCATTTGCTGTACTGGAGCGCATCTTTCAGCTCCCGGATCGCTTTTTCAAAGCGGGGCGGCTGTGCCTGCAGATCTTTGCCGGCTGTCTCGATGGATGCCATAACCTTCTTCATGGTTATTTTTGAGAAAATAACGAACACAATGCCGAAGATGATAAAGGCGACTATCAGCGAGCCCCACCATGCAAGCTGGAGGACAAAAATCAGTATCAGCAGCACGGCAATGGAAGCTGCTGCAGAGATCAGGAGATTATACATCGGAAATTCCTTTCGTTTTACGTAGACTTGGGATAACGGAGTCAGCTTTTGGATGTTGCGGGGATCATTTCACCATTTATTTCGGTAAACTTTGCGATAATAATGCGCCGACCCGGTTTGAGAGCAATTTTTGTTTTCAGGTTGTTCCAGGCGGAAAGAAGTTTTGTTGAAACATTGAAACGTTTGGAGAGCGAAGTGAGAGTATCGCCACTTTTTATCGTGTAATATTTAGCGTATTCCCCCTTAGCAGATGTTGATTTAGCCACACGCCCTTCATGGCTGAAATCTACTGTCTGTTTGACAGGCACAATCAGCGTCTTTCCGGCTATACGACTCTTCGTATTCAGGCCGTTGATCTCTGCCAGCGTCGCAGGTGTCGTTTTGAAACGTCGTGCCACGCTTTTAAGGGAATCCCTTTTGCGTACTTGATAGCGGCTGTATAGAATTCGATCGGTAAAGCGCTGATCTTCGGGTACTTTTATATATTCAGCTTCGAATTGCTGCTTGCTCCCTTTAGGGATTTTGAGCAGATAGTCGGGATAGTTGGGTGGAGTGCACCAGTGACGCAGGTCAGGATTCAACTCCTTTAGTACTTCGTATGTGGTTCCACTCAGTTTTGCCGCCAGATCAAGGTTGGTACGGGAAGGTATTGAGACGGTGTCATACTCGATCGGCGTAAGGTAGGCGATGTCGGTGAAACCGTACCTGGCTGGATCTTTGGCGATGATAGCGGCCGCCAAGAGTTTGGGGACATATTCCTTCGTTTCCGGCTTTAGATAGGAACCACGGGAAATTTCCCAGAAGTCGTTGGTGTTGTACATGCTGATTGCACGCAGGATTTTATTCTCTCCGGCATTGTAACCGGCGGTTGCCAGATACCAGTCACCCTTGAACATCCCGTACAGCTCTTTTAGGTAGAGTGCGGCAGCAGTTGTCGCCTTGACCGGATTTTTTCGTTCATCGATCCATTGGTCGATACGCAGGTCATAGCGTCGTCCGGTTTCGGAAATGAACTGCCATGGGCCGACAGCATTAGCCCAGGATTTGGCGTGCATCTGGAAGCCGCTCTCTATCATGGCGACATACACGAGGTCTTCCGGCATCCCTTCGCGCTTCAGAATATCTTTCATCATCGGAATGTAGCGAGTCGAGCGCGATAACCATTTTGAAAATGGCACTTTACCGCTCGTCTGAAAGTAGGAGAGGAAATATTCGACTTTACTGTTTAGCGTTAAGGGGATATCGGAAATCGGCAGGTCGGTATCCGGGAGTTCAAGTTCACTTTCATCTTCACCGGATGCACGCAACTCTTCAAGCGAAAAAATCGCGGAGGGCGCTGCTACCGCCTCGTGACCTGCTGAGTTCTGGTTGCCAAAGGGGGCAAGCGCAGAAGAACCAGTAGTTTCCAGCGCCATGGTATTTGGCCGGGTCAACTCGGCCAGGAGAGGCTGAATCGACTCCATGGCTGCTGTTGGCGCAGCGTAGAGCAGTCCGGTAATAAGCATGAAAATATATGTGAGTACGTTATGTCGATTCATATAGGCGGGGAGTATAACGGAAGCTCTGTTGAAAGTCAATTGAAGTGGGAAGCAGATCAACCCTCCTCAATCCCCCTTATCAGAGGGAGGCATTTAAGCCTACCCTGACAAGGGGAGAGGTTTGGACGGGTTACTGCTGTTTGAAGACTACTTTACTGAAGCACGCTCTCTTTGCATCGCTTCACGGCCAGCTTCAAGTGCCGAGGCCAGAACAGATTTTTTTTCCGTGAATGTTTCTTTGCTGTCTTCTACAGCAGTTTTGATTTTGTCTTGAGCTTCTTTGGCGTATTCCTTGATTTTATCGACGGCGTCTTCCGTCAGATCAAGGATGTCATCACGCATTTCACGGCCGCTTTTGGGTGCGTACAACAGAGCAAATGCCGCTCCGATAGCCGCTCCAGCTACAAATGATACCAATACAGTTCCCGCTGATACTTCACAATGGTCGGACATGATTACTACCTCCTTTTTTTTTTAGATACTGCTCCAATAAGTATTTTCCTGCAACCTTGGCGCCGGTTGTCAACGCCGAAGAGGTATTAACAACATTGCTGACAACACCAACCGCGCGGTTAATCGTGTGGAGATTGCCGCCGGTCTCACCCAGCGCCGACATGAAACGCCTGACATCATCAGTGTGCTCGGCAACGCCGCCGCCAACAGTTTTCAACTCCGTGAGTACGCTGGTCAGCTCCTTCAGGGTCGGTCGCAATTCCCCTTTAACCATATCGGTCAACTCGCCGAGTGAAGCGGCGGAGCGTTTAATCGTGAGGAGCGTCGGAACCAGCGTTAATACGAGAACGCAAATTGCAACAGCAATGATTATCATGGCAATTCCTGTCAGCGGCATGAGTGACCTCCTGTAGAAAAATCAATTATTCATTTGGGTGGAGTATAGAGCAATTCGGGAAAAATTCAACGTCTAAACAGTCCCTCTCTCCAGCATTATTTTTGAGATAATCTCTTCTACTGCTGAATAAGGGTCGGTGCGGCGGTCGTTAATCTCTGTCGCAATCCTCTCCAAGTCATTATTTTCTGCCATATAGAGCAGAGCATTTTTTAGCAGAGTGTCACGCAGGATAGCTATAAAATGGCGTTTACTGCGATTGCTCAGAAAATCGGTAATGGCTCCACTTGATTGGAAAAAGGCCCGGTGAGAGAGAATTTCTTCGGTAAGCTCCTCAATACCGGTTCCCCGCTGCGCCTCGGTCTTCAAAACCTTTGGATTCCAGCCATCTGTAACAGTATTACGCATGTCCAGCATAGTGTTTAATTCCCTGGAGGTTCGGTCTGCACCTTCACGGTCGGCTTTATTGACGACAAAAATATCGCCGATTTCCAGGATTCCGGCCTTAATCGCCTGAATATCGTCGCCGAGCCCAGGTACCATGACAACGCAGGTTGTGTGAGCCTCTTTAACAATATCGACCTCGTCCTGGCCGACGCCAACTGTTTCGATGATAACTATATCCATACCGAGAGCGTCCATGACCAGCGCAACATCAGAGGTCGAACGGGAAAGTCCGCCCAGTGCGCCCCGTGTTGCCAGACTGCGGATAAAAACCCCTTCGTCGCAGGAGTGCCGGTTCATGCGAATGCGATCACCCAGAATGGCACCACCGGTAAAGGGGCTGGTCGGATCGATTGCGACGACACCTACTTTTTTACCCCGAGCGCGGAACGAGGCGGTCAGTTGGTCTACCAGTGTCGATTTTCCCGCTCCCGGCGGGCCGGTAATGCCGATGATAAAAGCATTGCCGGTGTGCGGATAGAGCTGTTTCAACTCTTGAATCGCCTGAGGCCGGCCATCGTCAATGTCGCGCATCAGTCGCGCAGCGGCGCGGATGTTTCCTTCTAATACCTGTTCTGCGAGAGACATGGGACACCTGCTGGAGTTTTTATTAATCACCTATTCGTTTACCAGGCTCAAGATAATTTCTGATGTAATCGTAAACCGCATCCTCGACAGAGAGTACCGGATCTCTGTATCCAGCCGCTATGATCTTTGAAGTTTCGGCGCAGGTGAGGTACTGGTAGCTGTTTCTGATCGATTCCGGCATCTCGATATATTCAATATTGATGGTTTTTCCCATAGCGCTAAACACGGCAGCGGCAAGACGGTTCCAACTGACGGTTGTGCCGCCTCCGACATTGAAAATACCGTTGGCGTCGGTGGCCTGAAGAAAATGAAGTGTCATGGCAGCGGCGTCTTTGACATAGACAAAGTCGCGCAACTGTTCGCCATCAGCATATTCCGGACGATAGGACTTAAACAGCTTGAGTTTACCGGTGGCACAAATCTGTTCATAAGCTTTGAGGACGAGCGAGCGCATTTCGCCTTTGTGCTGTTCATTGGGGCCATAGACGTTAAAGTATTTAATGCCGACAATCGTGTTAAGCAGACCCTGACGCAGCGCCCAAAGGTCAAAGAGCTGCTTGGAGTAGCCGTACATGTTCATCGGCCTGAGCAACGGCAGTTGACGGTCATCATCCACAAAGCCGTTTTCTCCACCTCCATATGTTGCTGCGCTGGAGGCGTAGATGAAGCGGGCACCGGCTGCCAGAGTCGCCAGTGCAAGCTTGCGTGAATATTCAAAGTTGTTTTTTACAAGATAGGTGGCGTCCGCCTCTGTCGTAGCCGAACAGGCACCCAGGTGAATGACAGCGTCAAGTCCGCGATGACCCGGAAGGCGCCCGGCCAGGGAGCCTGCATCGAGCATCCGCTCGAAGGCATCTTTTTCCAGATAATCCATAAAGCGGAGTGGCGCCAGATTGCGCCATTTATCCGTGTGGCCAAGGTGGTCCACAATCAGAATATCTTCTCTGCCGCTCTCGTTCAAACGCTGAACTACAGCGCTACCGATCAATCCTGCGCCACCGGTGACAATGATCATAGCGTTCTCTCCTGTTTTGTATCTGTAGCCAGTGCCGAAATTGCCAACAGTAATTCCCTTCTGCTGCGTGGCAGATATTCATTACCACGAAGATCGATACCAATCAAGAGAAGTTGCCGGGTAATTTCGGCGACAAACGGGGTGCCGCCAAGCGCACTCTGTACATCATCACGGAGAAGTATCTCCGTCGGAGCTCCTTCGGCAAGGAGCTGTCCCGCTTCCATGACAATGGCGTCGTCCCCCCATCCATAAGCAAAATCAAGGTCATGTGTGGCAATAATAATGGTGATGCCTGCGGCGTGCAAGCGGCCTAGAATCGCCATCAGTTCTCCTTGCATCATGGCATCGAGCCCCGCCATCGGCTCGTCAAGCAGAAGTATTTCAGGATGCATCGCAAGGACGCCAGCGATACAGACCCGCTTTTTCTGGCCGAAACTCAGGTTGTGCACCGGCCTGTCGGCATATCTGGTCATCCCTACCGCCACCAGAGACTCTTCTACCCGACTTCGCACTTCTCTCTCTTCCAGCCCCATATTCATCGGCCCAAACGAGATATCTTCCCGCACGTTGGCAGAGAAAAGCTGGGCGTCCGGGTTCTGGAAGACGAGCCCGACCAGGCTGCGGAGTTTCCGCATGCCGACACGGCTGTAATCAAGCGGGATACCGTCGCAGAGAATCTGACCGGCAGAAGGGCGGAGGATACCGTTCAGATGGAGAAATAGAGTCGTTTTGCCGGCGCCGTTTGCGCCGAGCACGGCGGTTCGCGATCCTCTGCGAACCTTCAGGGAACAGTTATCAAGAGCCGGTGAGCCGTCCGGATAGCGATAGGAGACGTTCTCTAATGCTAGAAAAGCGGAGGTCATGTCAGAATGGCTGCTAACGCCACTATTATGGAGCCCGAGACAATGGCAATTGATATGCTTATGCGTGTGTTGTCGTAGTTATTTTCAAGAAAGCGGAAAGCTCCGTCGTTACCTCGTGCCTCGGCGGCGTTGTTAAGTGCAAGGCTCCGCTGCCAGACCTGTACAATCAGGCTGGAGACGAGACCACCGAGCGAACGCATGGAGATGCTAAGAGTTGTATAGCCGAGTCTGGCAGACTGAGCCGTCATGGTGTCATGAACCGCTTCCGACAGTACAAAGAGTGTCCGGTAGCAGAGTGTCATAAGATCGAGCAGGGTCTCAGGTACCTTGCAACGGCGCAGCAGAGAGATAATATCCGAGAGCGGGGTGGTCAGCGCCAGGAAGAGAAGGGCGGTTAAGCAGGCGAGTGAACGGCTGGCGGCTTGGGCAATACGAGGAAAATCCGACTCTGCGAGATGAAGAGACAGACCGGAGGCAGAGGTGCCGAAATCAATAGAAATCATTAGTGAGAGTGTGCTTACCAGCAGAAAGAGCAGCGGTGGGGTTACCACTCGCAGATAGCGGATGAGAGGGACGCCAGCTCCGAATATCGAAATTGCCGACACAACAATAGCTATCAGCAGCGCTGTCCTGGTTGAACCTGCGGCAAAGGCGGCAATAATACCAGAGAGGGCGAACAACCCTTTTGCAACCGGGGATATCCGTCGCCAGCGGTTTGAATATGCGGATTGTTCGGTCAGCACCGGGCTTCTTTCTGAAGCGCCTGTTTTTGTTTTGCGCGGGTCCTGGAGCAGCCGTACCAATAGCCGATAAAGCCGGCACCGAGAGCCGCCTGCAGGGCAAAGAGCATGGAGCTGACCTCACCGCCTGGCGGCTCCATCAGTGGTTTGAACCATGGTTTGTAGCCAGGAGATATGACGCCAACGAGGTTTTTTGCCCTCTCGTCGGCTCCCGCAAAAATCTGTACTTCTTTACCATCAGCGCCAGGCGCAGGTTTTTTTACCATCCAGAGCGGCAGGGCAACAAGGACAACGACAGCAGTCATCATCAACAGGTTCTGATAGCGTTTCACGCCTTTACCTCCAGAGTTGTTGTCACATTCAAATCCTGAAGCTCAGGAGCGTTAAAACGCGCCAGAGCATTCATAACTACGACCGTCAGGAGCCCTTCGCTGATTGCCAGAGGTATCTGAGTTATGGCAAAGAGGGTGGCAAATTTGGCAAAAGATGCGGCAAAGCCACCAATCGGGTCAGGAAAGGCAAATGCCAGTTGGGCCGAAGTGGTGACGTAGGTAAGGAGGTCCGCCAAAGACGCGGCGAGAAAGATTGAGGTTCCGAACGGCAATTTTGCAGCTTTGGCAAGCCTGAAAATGGCCGCCGCCGCAAACGGCCCGACAATTGCCATGGAGAATATGTTGGCGCCGAGCGTCGTCAAGCCGCCGTGGGCAAGCAGAAGCGCCTGAAACAGCAGCACGACCATGCCGATCGGAGCCATGGCGGACGGGCCAAACAGTATGGCACCCAGAGCGGTACCGGTCGGATGAGAGCTGCTGCCGGTGACGGAGGGCATCTTCAGTGCCGAAAGAACGAAGGTAAAAGCAGCGGCAACGCCAAGCAACATCCGCTGCTCCGGCTTCTCTTTGATCCTTTTGTTTATGGTGTACAGACCGTAGGCGACGAATGGCGCTGAAGCAGCACTCCAGCCGATGGCATGGGAAACCGGTAAAAAACCTTCCATGATGTGCATGAGATTCTCCTAAATCCCCCTCATTCCCCCTTTTCAAAGGGGGAGGTTTCAGAACCCCACTTATTTAAAGGGGGGCAGGGGGGATTTGCTTTGTTGCAACAAAAAAGTCCGCACCTGCGAGAGCAGTATACGGACTTTTCGTATTCAAAGTCTGATTAATTGGAGTGGCTCACCCTTTACCAAAGGGAGCAGTTGAGCGCTGTGATCATGGCAGGTCTTCTGGCTCGCGAATCTTCCGCCGGGCGCCTTCCCGGTTTTTCAACCAGTGACATATTGCCCTTTGTCCTCGCTTACAGCGGCGGGTCCGCGTAGGACTCGTTCCAATTCCATATCGAGATGAAACCGGAAGTGCACCTCACTTCCCTATCAAGCCCTCGCGGGCACCGTGATTCGTTATTTAATTGTCATGCAACAAACCGTGTGATTGCGTAGCTGAAATAGCACGCCACCAATGTTCTGTCAAGGTGCATTGAGCGGAATCAAAAATATACCAAAAATATAACTTGACTTGCTGTACTGTGATGAAGTATAGTGACCGCTCAATAAAGGGGAGTAGCTATCAGTCGGAGACATGGCTGATCCCGTGTCCGTCAACACAGTCGTAAGGCTCGGATCGGGAACGATATATATCGCAAGCAAGACTTTTATCCAAAGCATATTACGCCGTGGGTAAAAGTCTTTTTTTTACCCCGGCGAAATCTCAATCGTCGGAGGTAATAAAAATGAACAACATCCTTAAAACCACCTTTCTCCTTTCCCTGCTTACCATTTTACTTGTTGCCATGGGCGGCGCAGTCGGCGGCAAGGGGGGCATGATGGTTGCCTTTCTGATGGCTGCCGTCATGAACTTCGGCTCCTACTGGTTTTCCGACAAGATCGTCCTCAAGATGTACAACGCTCAGGAAATCACCCGCGAGATTCATCCCTCATTCTACGGTATGGTAGAGCGACTTGCCGGTCGTGCCGGGCTCCCCATGCCCAAAGTTTACATCATTCCCGATGATTCACCCAATGCCTTTGCCACCGGACGAAATCCATCCCATGCTGCTGTTGCCGCCACCGAGGGCGTTTTGCGTATTCTTACGCCTGATGAGCTGGAAGGGGTTATGGCTCATGAATTGGCACATGTTAAAAACCGTGACATTCTGATCTCCACCATCGCCGCCACCTTTGCCGGCGCCATATCGATGATAGGCAACATGCTGCAATGGGGCGCGATGTTCGGAGGCGGGCGAAGAGATGATGAAGAAGGTGGTGGCAGCCTGATCGGTTCGCTTGCTATGGCGATTATCGCTCCGATAGCCGCGATGATGATCCAGATGGCGGTCTCACGTTCCCGCGAATATCTGGCGGACGCTTCCGGTGCGGAGATCTGCGGCAGGCCGTTGGCTCTGGCTGGTGCTCTGCGTAAACTGCACTCCGTTTCTCAAGCCATACCACTGACGGATGCCCGACCGGCCACAGCTCATATGTTTATCGTCAACCCGCTGACCGGCGGTGGGATGATGGCGCTCTTCTCGACCCACCCCCCAATGGAGGAACGGATCTCACGACTTGAAGCATTGGTCACACGAGCAGACAGACAAAAACCCTAACAACCGCGCCAACACGGTTCGGTACTACCACACAGGAGGAAGCTATGTCCTACACAAGAAATCTATTTACCAGGGAATCGAAGGTAACCAAAAAGAAGAGAAAAGAAACGGAGCAGTTGCAGAATGTTATTTCACTGCGCATCAATGATGACGAGAAGAAAACGCTGGAAAAGCTGACAAAGACGACATCCAAAAGTATTACAGAGATCATGCGGGAGGCAATTGATCTCTGGAGATCCAGGCAGCGCAAACTGTGTATGTAAGCGTAATTACCCCCAAGGAGATAACAAAATGAAGAGACATGTTACCAAAGTATTTACTGTTTTAGCCGCCGTACTTTTTTTGAGCATCACTTTGCTGGAACTTACCGCTGAAGCCAGAGCTGGCGGTAGCCGTTCTTCCGGTAGTAGCGGGTCGCGCAGCTATTCAAGGCCCGCAGCAGCTCCTTCATATCAGCCGCCACCACGGCAGCAGGCTGCCCCTGCGCCAGGCGCCTTTCAACAGCAGCAGGGCGGCGGTTTTATGAGGAGTATGGCCGGCGGGATCGCCGGTGGTATGCTCGGCAGCATGCTATTCAGCAGCTTTGCCGGTGCTGGAGGCGGCATGGGTGCTGGTATGGGCGGCGGCGGTGGCATCGGTATATTTGAGATCATACTTCTGGCTGGTGGTGGCTATCTTGTTTACCGCTATTTCAAGAAGAAAAAGGCGGAAAGCGCCCTCATTCCATTCGATCGGAGATGATTTTGTTTCAATCTAATAACATACAGCAGTCGCTGTACAAAAATGACCTCAGGTCAAATCCAATTTAAGGGAGAAGATGCAATGAAAAAACTGATGATGGGACTGGTAGCAATGGCATTTGTATGGGCTGTACAGGCACAAGCGGCAGAAGTAACCTGGCAGAAGGATATCAAGCCGATCTTTGACAAAAACTGTCTGGACTGTCATGGAAAGGACTCCCCCGATTACGGAGATTTCAAGAAGGACAAGAAAAAGTGGACAGATAAAAGTACCGGTATGCGAATGGATACCTACAGCCACTTGATCGCTTTTGTCGGTTGGCCGGATACGGGGGCTCTTATGCGGCGTCTGGATGACGGCAGCAGCAAGACCGACAAAAAACCGGGTAATATGTACGAGCATCTGGGCGCAAACGATGCAGAGCGCAAGGCAAATCTTGAAGTTTTCAAGTCCTGGGTCGGCAGTTGGAACCTGAAACGCTGGGCTGACGTCACCAAAGAAGATCTGAATGCCATCAAGGCAAAATTCTGACCGACAGAGTCATTAAAGGAGAAAAATACCATGAAATGTCCCGTATGTACTGCCGTAAATCTTGTCATGACCGACCGCCAGGGTATTGAAATCGATTATTGTCCGGAATGCCGTGGAGTCTGGCTTGACAGGGGAGAACTCGACAAAATTCTCGAAAGATCGACTCCACAGGTTTCGGCTCCTTCACCGCAACCACAACAGCAGTATGCTGCACAACCACAACAGCAGTATGCACCTCAACCGCAGGTCTATGTGAATGGCCATGCTCCAAAATATGGCCACGGTGATTCACATGGGTACAAACCGCATCACAAAAAGTCGTTTCTGCAAGAGCTGTTTGACTGAGCTGTGAAACACTTTGTGTTTAAAACATTGGCGCAAGCCAGGCGGATGGTGGTAATCGTGGCCGGTTTCACGGTTCTGGTCGCAGGTATAGCCATGATCGTGCTTCCGGGGCCAGCCGTTGTGGTTATTCCCATCGGCCTGGCGATACTGGCCACAGAATTCATCTGGGCGAGAAAACTCCTTAATTCGGTAAAAGAGCGCATTGAACGTTTGAGGAAAAGAGACTGATGTCAGAACAAACAATGATGTGGGTAGCCTTCGGGGTGTTAATGGTTGTCATGCTGGCGATCGACCTGGGGATGAACCGCACGGCTCATACAGTTTCATTCCGTCAGGCGTTAACATGGAGCATCATCTGGGTTTCGCTGGCATTGACCTTCAACGTTGGGATTTATACCTTTTTGGGCAAAACCAAGGCGCTTGAGTTCTTCACCGGTTATATCATTGAAAAATCGTTGTCGGTGGATAACCTATTTGTTTTCATTATGATCTTCGGCTATTTCAAGATCCGTGGCGAGCATCAGGCTCGCATCCTCAAGTGGGGCATTATCGGGGCACTGGTTCTGCGGGGATTATTCATCTTCACCGGTATCGAACTTCTGACAATCTTCCACTGGATGTTCTACCTGTTCGGAGCTCTCTTGCTCTTCACCGCCTGGAAAATGGCTTTTGGTGGAAAGGAAGAGATACATCCGGACAAAAATCTTCTGGTCAGGCTGGCCCGTAAGCTGTTTCCCTTTACAAAGCGGGTGCGGGGCGATTGGTTCTTTAAGCGCCGTAAAGGTCTGCTGGTCGCCAGTCCACTGTTTTTGGCACTGGTGATGGTGGAGAGCAGCGATGTGCTCTTCGCTATTGACTCGATACCGGCAATCTTTGCCGTTACACTTGACCCATTTATCGTCTTTACGTCAAACATCTTCGCCATCATGGGGCTGCGGGCTCTTTATTTTCTGCTTGCCAGCGTCATGGGGATGTTCGTTTACCTGAAACTGGGGATATCATCGATTCTGGCCTTTGTCGGCGGCAAAATGATTGCGACTGCAATGGGTGTCCAAATCCCGATTCAGGTATCCTTGCTGGTTATTTTCATCTGCCTGACCCTGGCCGTCTTAGCATCGTTGCTGGTCGGCAGAAAACGGACTGTTCCTGTAGAACTTTAGTCGAGAATCTTGACAAGGAAGAATCTGTTTGGGTATGATCAGACCATGATTCGATTTCGTTATATTTCAGCAATCTTTCTTCTTGTCATTTCCCTTGTGCTGACAAGCGGTGCCGGAGCGACTTTTGCGTCGCTTCTCCAGGAAGGAAGCACTCCAGCATGTTGCGATGCTGATGCCGGCAAATCTAACTCGCCGCTTGATGCCCCCTGTTCTCAACCGGACTGCCAGTGTATTTCCTGTACCTCCTTTGTAATGCCACTCTATTTATACCAGTCGGTGTATGATGACAGCTATGCTGCTTCATCATTTAACTCGCTGGTCAAGGCACTTCCTCTTGAATTTTTCAAGACAATAGACTATCCCCCCGAATTCTCCTGACGTAACTCCAATTCTGCTGCATTAAACAGATTTATACCCTCGACATGATACTTGCCCTGCCACCCCCTTTGCGTGGCAACGGCGACTCATGCACAATTCAAAGGAGATTCAATGAAAAAGAATATCTATATTGCCGCAGCCCTGCTCGTCGGCATCGCACTGTCGTATGCACTTTTCTTCCGTGGTGATGCTAATGCCCTTCAGGTCAACCAGCTCGCCTCTGACCCTTCCGCCTACAGCGGCACTATAACTGTCACCGGTATTATGGCCGGTACCTCGCCACAGGATCCAACGGTATTCGGCATCTTTGATCTGAAAGAGCTGAAGTGCACTACGCCCAACTGCAATAAAATTTATCTTCCGGTCAAGAGCCAGGGCATCATCCCGAAGCAGGGTGATGAGGTTCTGGTAAGTGGCAGTTTTCTTAAGACGAATGATGGCCTCATGTTTGCCGCCAAAAGCGTCAAGGTTGTACGAAACCACAAGATCGGGGGCTAAATGACACCGGTCAAACTTGTCTTCAAGAATATCACCAGGCGCAAGGGGCGGCTTGTCTTCACGCTGCTCGGCATAACTATCGGCATCGCCTCCTTCGTCACCTTCATGGCAATGGGGGGCAATCTCAAACGCGAAATCCATCGCGAAACGGCAGCGCTTGGCGCCAATCTGCTGGTAATCCCGAAAGGGTCGTGTGGCTACGAACAGCTATCAATTCTGACTGGCGACCAGATGCCAACCAATATTTCTGCTGCGGAGATAGCGAGTATCCGCGCCATCAAGGGGCTGACGGTGGTTCCCTTTCTGGCACAGCAGACCGCCATCAACAATAAACCGGTTACTGTCAGCGGTATCGAGCCTGCAGCAACTCTTGCCTTCAAACGCTGGAGTATCAGCCAGGGTGCCTACTTCAGTTCTGAGGAGCAATCCGGCGCTGTTCTGGGTGCCGTGGCGGCTCGCCAGTTCAACCTCAAGCAGGGAGGTACAGTTACCGTCCGTGGTGAACAACTCCCGGTTCTCGGCATACTCAGCGAAACCGGCGGGCGGGATGACGCTACTCTGTTTCTCTCCCTTCCGGTTGCCCAGCGGCTGTTCAAATCTTCGGACAAGGTTTCATATGCGGCAATCCGAACCGAAAATCTTGACCAGTCGGAAGTTTATATTGAGCAGATCCGGGTTGCTACAGGGTTGGGAGTGGTCTCGGACAAGCAGATGCTAAAGTCAGTGCTTGGCATTGTCGGAACTGTCAACATCACGTTGCAACTAATCGCGGCCGTTGCGGTGCTGGCAGCCGCTTTCGGCATCGTCAACACCATGATGGCGGCAGCATATGAGCGGAAGCGTGAAATCGGTATTCTTCAGGCGCTCGGCGCGAGTCAGCGTATGATCTTCGGGCTGTTTATGCTGGAATCCGGAATCTACGGGGTTGTCGGCGGAGCAAGCGGGGTAATTACCGGTCTGTTAGCCGCCTCCGTTGCGGCACCGTACATAACACAGAACGCCTTCACCACCATGGTCAAAGGTTCCGGCAGCGGCTCGCTGCTTGATCCGAAGATCATTGCGGCATCAATTCTGTTTTCAACGATAATAGCCATTCTGGCCGGTCTCTATCCTGCCTGGCGTGCGGCGCGTCTGACGCCGGTGGAGGCGATCAGCTATGAATAATATCATCCGCACGGAACATGCCGCCAAATCATATACAATCGGCGAAATCACTACGACCGCTCTTAAAGATGTCTCCATGGAGATTCCTAAAGGGTCGTTCACCTGCATCGTCGGCCCATCCGGTCATGGCAAAAGCACGCTCATGCACCTGATCGGCGGACTCGACCGCACCAGCGACGGCAAGGTCTACATCGGCGACATTGAGATAAGCCGGATTGCCAACAATGATCTGGCCGCGTTAAGGGGCAAACGGGTTGGCTTCGTTTTTCAGTTCTTCAATCTTCTGCAGGGTTTGAGCGCAATCGAGAATATCGAAATTGCCATGATGCTGGCGGGGGTTCCCGAAGATATGCAGCGTGTTCGGGCTGAAAAGTTGCTGGCAGTCGTAGGATTGATGGAGAAAGCGGGATCCAAGCCGGGGCAACTCTCCGGCGGTCAACAGCAGCGGGTGGCCATTGCCCGGGCATTGGCCAATGATCCGGATATTCTACTGATGGACGAACCGACCGGTAATCTCGATTCAGTGGCTGAAGCCGAAGTACTGGATCTGTTGCAGGAACTGCATCGTCAGGGGAAAACGGTAGTGATTGTCACCCACAGTGACGAAGTGGCTAAACGCGCTGAACGGATTATCCGGGTTAAGGATGGCTTGATAGTCTCTTTGAATTGAATAATCCAGACTACTTGCCAAGCAGCGGGCTCATGACCTGATAAGTCATGTAGGCCATGAGCCCGGAGGCTGGTATGGTCAGTACCCATGCGATCAAAATCCGCTTTGCCACGGTCCAGTTGACCGCACTAAGCCTTTTGGAAAGACCGACACCCAGAATTGTGGAGGTAATGACATGGGTGGTACTGGTCGGCATGCCGAAGGCAGAGGCAGCGAGGATAACGCCGGCTGAAGCGGTTTCAACGCAGCAGCCATGTACCGGTTGCAGTTTGACAAAGTCGCGACCTACCGTCTTGATGATTCGCCAGCCACCGGCCGCCGTGCCTAAAGCCATGGCCGTGGCGCAGGCGACCATAACTTCCCACGGTACTTCAAAGGTTTTGATGGTTCCATAGCTGACCAGTGCCATGGTGATTACTCCCATCGACTTCTGGGCATCTGCGGTGCCGTGCGAAAAGGCCATCAAGGCGGCTGATGCAACCTGAAGGCGGCGGAAGTATTTATTGAGGATACTTGGGGAGCTGTTACGAAAAATTTGATAGAGGATTATCATCAAGATAAAACCAACGGCGGTTCCCAGAATTGGCGAAAATATCAATGATGTGACTATTTTTTTGAGTCCGGCAAACTTGAGGGCTGTAACGCCTGCATGGGCAATAACCGAACCGCAGATGCCGCCGATAATGGCATGAGAAGAGGAGGAGGGGAGACCGTAATACCAGGTGATCAGGTTCCAGACAATAGCTCCTATGACACCGGCCAGGACAACCATCTGGGTAACATTGGAACCATCCACAATCCCTTTGCCGATTGTAGTTGCAACCTTGGTGGATATCATGGCGCCGGCAAAATTGAGCACTGCAGCCATTGTAATGGCCGCCCTTACCGAGAGGGCACGAGT
The DNA here is from genome assembly GCA_903845365.1 of uncultured Geobacteraceae bacterium. Taxonomy (GTDB): domain Bacteria; phylum Desulfobacterota; class Desulfuromonadia; order Geobacterales; family Pseudopelobacteraceae; genus JACRCG01. The sequence goes on from CAIMXI010000403.1 coordinate 16,832, forward strand.
AGAAATACAGGTGGCGATAGCGTTGGCTGTGTCATGGAAGCCGTTGATATAGTCAAAGACCAGCGCTGCCAAAATAACCAGGCAGAGCATCATGAAGGCCGTATCAAGCATTCTTTACCACCACGCTTTCGAGAATATTTGAAGCGTCTTCACAGCGGTCGGTCGCTTTTTCGAGCGTCTCAAAGATTTCTTTCCATTTAATCAACTGGATAGGATCCTTCTCCTCATCGAAAAGCCGGCTGATGGCTTCACGAGAGACTCGATCAGCCTCATTCTCCAGCGAATTTATCTCCACGCACGCTTCAAAGATCTGTTCATTGGTTTTCTTGCCAAGCATGGCAACCGCTTTGTCGATTGCAATGCACGACTGCAAAATGATGAAGCCGAGTGATTTGGCTTCGGGGGGAATTGCCTCGACATTGTACATGATGATTCGTTGTGCGGAGGCGTCTATCAGATCCAGTATGTCGTCCAGCTTCGAGGCAAGAGAATGGATGTCTTCGGGGTCGAGAGGTGTTACAAAGGTCTTGTGCAGTGTCTTGATGATTTCATGGGTGATAGAATCGCCCTTATGTTCTACGTCCTTGATTTTGCGCTGGCTTTCCGCCGGGCTCTCAAAATTGTCCAACATATCTTTAAGAAGGGTGGCTCCTTCTATGATGTTCTCGGTCATATCTTTGAAAAGCTTGAAGAATTTTTCTTCCTTCGGTTTTAATCCGAACATGAATACGCCCCCCGATTCCTTCTCCTATAGTAGATTGAAAGCACGGATTAATACCATGATTTGGCGACAATTCCTACCCAAAAAAAACGTCTTGGAGGACGGTTTTTTTACAAGTAGAGGTCTGAATCAGACCTTGTGCATTCTCCCTTCATCGTGGTAACTTCCTCCATATTTTTCATTTACGCATCAATAGAGGAGCACCACGTGTCAAAACAGTTTGTTGGAAGTATAAATGATCGTGATTCGGTCCATGCCGTATTTTTGGTGAAAGAGAAGATTATGGCCATGGCCAAGAACGGCAAACCGTATATGAACCTGCGCCTGATGGACAAGAGCGGTGAGATTGAAGCCAAGGTGTGGGACAACACTGAAGTTCTGGACAAGCAGTTTGATAAAGATGATTTTGTCAATGTGCGTGGCAAAGCTTCGGTCTATATGAACAAAATGCAGGTCGTCATTGCCGAGATAGCCAAGGTGCCGGAGGAACAGGTTCTGCTGGCTGACTTTCTCCCGGAGTCACCGCGTGACACCGCAGAGATGCGCCAGGAGCTCTCTGACGTTGTCGCTGCGCTTACCGACCGTCATCTGAAAGGGCTGATGGATTCCTTTCTGGCTGATGAACCGTTTATGGCTCTCTACTGTCAGGCTCCGGCGGCCAAAGGGATGCATCATGTTTATTTGGGGGGATTGCTGGAACATTCACTCTCATTGGTCAGGCTGGTTAAGAACATTGTGCCGCTCTATGACGGGATCAATGAGGAGTTGTTGGTCGTCGGGGCACTACTGCACGACGTCGGCAAAATTTACGAGATGAGTTTTGCCCGGGCGATCGATTATACCGACGCTGGTAAACTGCTGGGGCATATTACGATCGGTGTGGAGCTGGTGGGGGAGAAAATCCATGAAGTAGCGGGCTTTCCGAGAGAATTGTCTCTGCTGCTAAAACATATGCTGCTTTCCCATCATGGGCAGTACGAATATGGCTCACCCAAGCGCCCCAAGACGGTTGAGGCAACAATCCTCAATTATCTTGATGATCTGGATTCAAAAATCAATGGGATTCAGACTCACATTGCCAAGGAGACCGCTTCGACATCCCGTTGGTCGGCGTTTCATCGACTCTATGACCGCTATTTTTTCAAGAGCAACGGAATGGGTAATGAGCAGGAGGTTGAGTCTGTACTGGATGAAACATGCCATGTAGCTTTGCCGGAGCCGGTCGAGAAAGTCGTTGTGCGTGAGGCGCAGCAATCATTTCGTAACCAACCACTCAAGGGGCTGGAAAATCTGAAGCTGTTTTAGTGCTACTTTCTTTTTGTCAGAGGCTTTATGCCCAAACCAAAATTCAAAAAAGATCATGTAGTCACTTCGGTGGTGGCGGTGATCATTAACCTGGCCGGAGGAGTGCTGTTGACTAAACGGAATGTCCCCCCTTTTATGGGGCAGTGGGTTATGCCTGGCGGAAAGATCGATCTGGGAGAATCAATAATCCGGGCTGTTCAGCGCGAGGTGCTTGAAGAGGTCGGTCTTGAAGTGGAAGTTCAGAATCTGTTAGATGTTTTTGAACATGTGAAACCAGGTGAGGATCGCTATCATTTCGTCATTCTCTACTACCGCTGCCATCCTCTCAGTGATGAGTTCAATCTCAATGAAGCGGAGGTTACGGAGGCCAGATGGGCGTCCCCGAATGATCTGTGGCAATACAACATGCCAGAGGGGACAAGATTTATCCTGGAGAAATTATTTCCAGATCCACACTACTGTGAGATCGAGTAAGGTCATATATGGTCACAATTATCGACAAAGAGGTTAACCTTGAATTTTCTATCGGCGAGCACCTGCACTGCATGGTCGCTCAAATTCCCAATCACTTGCGTAAAGAGGGACATAGCTTTGTCCTGGCTGACCCGGAAGAAAAATGGATTCAGATCCGCAGTATCCTCGACCGGGTCATCGAAGGAGAGGGCTACCTGCAGAAGCTTCACTTCCTGATGCTCCCCGAAGCCGCGCTCCCTTTCAGTCGTTTCGATGAAATGCTGGAAATCATTCGAGAGGAATTCCAGCCCAATACGGTGACCATTTTCGGAGTAGAGCCGGTTCGACTCCAAATTTACCGGGATCTGCTGGAGCGCTTCCGAGAGGATAATGCTGATGCCATAGAGGCGGTTGACAAGGATATCGCAGGGGGAAACGATCAGGAAATGCCGGTTAACTGGTGCTGTATTGCCATCAAGGAGGCAACCGGCGCACTACGGGTGTTTCTGGAGGCCAAAAGCCATCCGTTCCACGCGGAGGAACTGCTTTACAAGTACCATGACCTCTACCGGGGACGCCACTTCTACTTCTTTCACAGCCGCCCCGGCTGCTTTAACTTCATAGCCCTCATCTGTCTTGATTACCTCTACCGTGACCTCTATTCATCAAACATAAAGCGGATCATCGATCATGCCAACCAGCTCTTTTTCCGAACTCGGCAGGGGCTTGATGCCATGTTTGTCATCCAGTGCAACCCCAAACCGGAGCATCACTCGTATCGTGATGTAATCAGCGGTTTCTACGGCGAGTATCTGGAGGATAGCCCCGGAGTGCGGGAAACAGTAACCGTTTTCGGCAACAGCTCTAACGAAACAGCCATTGAAGGGGTCGAGCCGTCGTTCAGCTACGGTCACTCAAGCGTGGTAACAAACCGGCACCACCGGATACGGAAACAGACGCAGAAGGAATTCAAAACCGACGATTTCTGCGGCGCGCCGGTCTGCCGGCTACGATTCGGTGCCGAGACCCGGCTCTATTTCTTCAATCTCCCCCCCCATCACGAACACGACCCACGGACCTCAAGGGTACCGCTCAAGCTGCACAGCATCATGCACTGGACAGACAAAGGCGTCTGGGAAAAGCTGCCGGGGGTAGAGCTTCGCTATGTAGTGAAAACGTAATTTGCGTTCATTCAACCGGCAGTACGGTAAAACCTTCTGCGGCGGCAGCGTCCCTAAGACGCTTGTCGAGACAGACGAATTCGGCGCCCTCGGCCTGGAGGCCGGTCCAGATAAGGGCTGCGGCCAACTGCAAAGAATCGGCAGCGCGCAGAGCATGGCGCAGCAGGAGCCGGCGAGCACAAGCCCGAACCTCGGATGACGGTTCAACCTCGGCCCAATATTCCACCATGTCGTTAAGCTGAGCGCGACACGCCTGCTCTATTGCTATCGTAAGGTATCCTTCACGGCGCAATCGGGCGAAGGCTGAGCAACATTCCACCGGTGTACCCCACCAGTAAACCAGACTGCAATCTCCAGCAGCGATTTCCTTGACTATCTCGGTGGCGTTTTCCGGTACTATCAACGGTAAAATAGCAGAAGAATCCCAAAATTTCATCGTTCATCCTCGGCCCGCTCGGCAAGCAATGCGGCCAACGCCGACGCGCCAGGCTGAACCTTGATGCGCGTTGAGAGTAGTTCAAGCGGCATCAATCCCTTGCCAAGACGGATCAGGCCGACACGCTCTAACTGATCCATGCGTTCGTTGGCAGGCAATTCATCGCGCCGCAACGGCACAATCTTGGCGAACGAACGACCGCGGTCAGTAAGGAGCAATTCTTCGCCGGCTCTCACGCGTCCCATGTATTCACTTACGTGCGTTTTTAGTTCCGATACAGATGCCGTTTGCATAGCGTCCTCCAAGGTCGTTTCTATGTGACCAATATAGTCTTTACAGCATCTTTTGTCAAGTCGTCTGAAATATTTCCTCAAACTTCCTGTGTAGATCTGCGAACGCCGTCAATACTTGCGGATCAAAGTGTTGGCGAGCTGTTCGGCCATCCCCTTCTGTGATGGTACGAAAAGTTTTGTCATGATCAAGCGCTGGCTTGTAGCAGCGTTTAGCTGTTGGAGTAGCTATGCCACCGACAATACGAGTCGTGACAGTACCCATGAACGACAAGACCATATTCAGGTTTCAAAGAGCAGAGTTTGTAGTGCCAAGACAATTATTGCGTCGTGTAACATACGGATATTAAGCCGTTAACAAAAATGTGCTGTAGAAGATGAGTTTAATTCTACTTTGTCACATTACGTCACGTAGTGACCGATTGATGGTAGCCCGGCGTTTTAACGCCGGGATCGAAGCAGAACCGTCTTTTCGTCACGTACGTGACGAATGAAATTGTGGCATTTGAATCCGGGTAATGAATTACCCGGCTACCATCAGTCTGTCCCTACGGGACGAAAACGTAATGTGACAAAGTAGAATTAAGTTCAAAAACAATGCCCCGGTTGTAGTTACCGTACTTCACAATCTGATGCACTCGGTTTGCTGCTGCCGCTGCCGCTGGCGCTTGGCGGGGCTGTCGAAAGCGCCGGAGGCGCTTTGAACTGAATACCAGGATTGGTCGGTACAATTACCGGGGGGTTCACAACGCTCGGTGTGTAACCGAACTGACCGGCGGAAAAACTTTGTGACCCCCCTTTGTTGCTCAGGTTGATCATACCATCGATGACATGTACATAAAGGCCGGGCGAGAGTCCGGCACCCCCGGACGGAGCGCTCTGCGCCAGAAGCAGCGGCATCTGATAACCGCCAGGGGTGCCATCAGTCATTGTAGCAAGCGGTGATATCTGCCATGAGTCAAGAGCCGCCAGTAGTATCCGGCCGTATTCTGACACTTTTGACTCGGGCTCCGGGACGTATTCAGCAAGATAAATGGTGCCACGAATCCCGATGGTTGCCGTCGGAGTCTTCATCTGATAGCTGTCCTGGTTGCCACGTTTGCCTACCTGCCCGGTGATTGTTCTGAGTCCCCCCTTGATAAGATTGTACGTTGCCGAATCCTCTTTTGGTTTTCCCTGATCGTAGCTGAATTTTTCAACCTTGAACTGGGTGCCAGGTTTCAGGGTAACCTCGCTGCCGTCTTCAAATTTGAGGCGGGCGTAGGTGCGCTTCTCCGTTACCACGGTATCCCCCTCATCAATTTTTGAATTG
>CAIMXI010000404.1 GCA_903845365.1 uncultured Geobacteraceae bacterium
ACAAAAAGGCACAAAAGTCACAAAAAACAGAATGTTATAGTGAGTGAATATTTAACCCGCTTGGTTAGTAGGTAGTATCGAATAACCACCAGTATTTCTTGTGCTTTTTGTGCTTTTTTGCGGCTAAATGCTTTTTATAGGATAATAGATTGTGCAAGACGCTTCCGGGTGGGTATTATTAATAACCCACCAAAAGTCCTAGTTCTTCGATGTGGATGCATTCCATCCAAAGCGTCTTCTGTAGGATCAGCGTTAGTGAGCAAAAAAGAAGCCCCGATGACAGGAAATGGACAAAGGGGCTTGAGCATATTTCTGATTAAAGCCTTAGGCTACAACCCCAAAAAGCTATTAATCACCTTCTGTACCTCAGCAATAGATACGCTATTACTGCTGTCAACATCCACGCAAGCTTCAACCGTTTTCAATCCCAGGAACATGTTGATAGCACTCTGCACCTCGGCGATGGTGACTGTGCCGCTGTTGTCACAGTCGCCAGGTTTGGTGGATGACGCTGTCGAACTGAGGCTGATATCGTTGTTTACGACTTTCCCGGCAGTCGCGGTGAGGTTGTTGAGGTTTTGTGGCTGGTAGCCGGTTGCCGATACGGTCAGTGTGACTGTGCCGGTCGGGATTGCCATGAGGTAGGCACCGTTGGAAAGGGTTTTGACGTTTACGGATCCTGAACTAACCGTTGCGTTGGCAATAGGAGTACCACTACCGGAGGCGCGCACGTACCCCTTGAGAATCGAGGGGAGGCCATTGGTGTTGTCGGTTTTGAAACTCCATGTCTGTGTGCTGTAACGAATGCCGCCATATTGGTCAATCGCCTTCACTCTCCAGTAATATGTCGTTAAATCAGCCAGCGCAGCATCCTGATCAATGGCGACGCTCGGATTGGTCACTCCCTCCATCAGGTAGTCAATTGAGGCAAATGTGATGTCACGGGATATAAGAACTGTATAGGTGAGCGGATCGTCATCTGGATCAACCGCAGCGTCCCAAGATAGCACAAGGCTCGTCTTCTGGGCGCTTGCATCTGCAGGAGCTGTCAGATTAAAAGGACCCGGAACCGTATTGCTGTCTGACTGACGGTAAACGACTCCCCTCTTTGTGAAAATGGTTCCGTTAAGATCGCGGGTGTAATAGAAGAGTTCATATCTGCCTGGAATTGTAAAACCTGTAAAGGTGGTTCCCGTATAGGGAGCGGCCACAGCCTTCCAACGGCCTGTTGTGCTATTAAACGCCATAGGGAGTTTAGGCAGCTCGACAGTAAGCTGCATGGTGGCTTTCCCGCCCGCACCTTTCAGGGTAAACACGGGAGAACGTACTTCAACCCAGGCAGTGTCCACATTAGAAGAGCTGCCATAAGTGGAGAGCCAAGGCTGTTGATCAGGAGCACCGGGGATAAGAATGATTGTAGGAGTTATGCCGCTGATGTCGGCGGGCTCTCCGGCATTGGTGATTGTTTGACCGGTACCGAGATAAATTGTTGCTGAAAGTGCGCCGTTACCGCTATTGCTGGTAAAAGCGCTCCCCTGGTTGTCGGCATTATCGTAAATCAATGGATGCTGGGCAACGTTGTCGCCATAACCACTGCCATTATTGGCGCCACCCTTGTCGGTAAGAGCGTGGGTATTCAGAGATGACAGATCGAATGAATCCTTCAGAGACCTGCCCATTTTAAGCTGGTTGAAAAGACTGTCCAGGAAGTACTCGCCGCTACGGATACCGTCGTCCGTTTCCAATGGCCCACGATAGGATTCCTCGTTTGACGCAGCAGAGGTAATGATAATCCTGCCTGACTTGGCAAGGGCAGGAATGAAGGAGCCTGAATAACATGAACCGTCAATGATGATACGTTTTTCGGCAGTTCCAGTTGCGGTTTCCATGGTGGTAAGCCAGTCATCAAGATCGGCAGGTGCTACGGTTTCATTATTTATGTAAAAATTGCCGTTGGCGCCATGGTCCACCATCAATATCCAGAGAGGAGCCGCCACATTTATTATCTTGTCCTTGGCCCATGATGTGATGGCGCTCTGGATGGACGCCCGTGAAGGTATCCCGTCGACAGTTACGCCCGCCGCTGTGGCGCTCGTTACATCCTGATAGCTCAGATACTGAATTGTATCATCACTAAATCCTCTCGATTTAAGGGTGTTGTAAATTCGGTTCGCTGTTTTTTGGTGTTCCGGTAGTCCCTCACCGGTGGGGTATTTCCCCTGAATGATAATGGCATAACCAGCCTGGGCGCCGACCATAAGGGTTGACTGAGGTGATGCTGCGGCGATTATGGTTGCGGTTGCAGCAGTTGTTGCCTGGATGGTGTAGGCCCCCTTATAGGTGAAGCCTGAAATAGCGGAGCTAAGGTAGTGACCGGCTGTGTCGGTAGTTGTGGTGACGCTGAAGGGCTGCTGGGAAGAACCTGATGGTGGAGTGATGGTAATCGTTACCGTTTGACCGTTCATATCCGATCCGTTATCCGGCAGACGAGTCAGTTTGCCACTGGCAATGATGCTGCCGTTATTCAGTATCGCGGAACTGGAAAGCGACAGGGAAAGAATCGTGGCGTTCTTACTGGCCAGGAACACGCCAATTTGGTGGTCGGCTCCATTAACCGTATAAGTGCATTGGGTATCAGTATACGTGTCGCAACCGCTCCAGGATCCCACAACGCTGGTGAGAGGAAGCTGAGCTGTGACGGTCACCAATCCGGTGTCCGGAAACTTGGCGCTACAGGTAGAGCCACAATTGATTCCGGTCGGGGAAGAGACCATTACAGCATCGCCCGTTCCACTTTTGTTCACTGTAACGGTACGCAGAAGATTAAAATTGGCAGAGACCCCGACGTCGCTGTTCAGGGTTACCAGACAGGAACCTGTGCCGCTGCAAGCGCCCCCCCAGCCGGTAAAGAAGCTGCCGGTAGCTGCAGTCGCTGACAGTGTCAGAGCATCGCCAACATGGTCAAGCAGCACCCCGCACGTATTTCCGCAATCGATGGCGGCCGGTTGACTGACAACAGAACCGGTGCCGCTACCCAGTTTCAGAACCGAAAGAGACGCCAGAGTTCCGACTGCCCCACCGCGCACCGGCAGTACGGTATTATTGCCGCTCTTAGCGACATAGCTGATACCGGGACTCTGCAGGTTCACCGTCCAGGCCTGAGTTGCATCGCCGGCATAGCTGGTTGAGGTCCAGTAAGTGGTGCCAAGATCGGCGAAAGGGCGTACCTCGCTGCTGTCAAACACCAGCAGGCTGGCCAATTCATCTACGTTGGGCAGACGCCAATCGCTGTAACCGAGAAAGTTATCACTGTTCAGTTTCTTTATATAGTCCAGAGAAGTCTGCCAGCTCACCAGACCATCTCCTGCCGTGCCATCGACATCGAACAGCGGATCCTTGGCGGTGATCAAATTTCCCGGCCTGACCCAGCCAAGTTGCGTCATGTTGTCAGATACCATCCAGTTGCCGACAGTAGTAAAACGTGGTAAGGGCCATGCAACACCAAGCTTCCTGCTCCCGTCGTCTCCAGTAATTGAAGAGACAATCTGGCCGGTTGCGGGAAGCTTTATAGAACCTGGATGCGCTGCGCTTTCCGCGATGGTGACAGTCGCACTGGCTTTGGCCGACACATTCCCGGCAGCATCCTTTAGCCAAACATTGAGGGTGTGTAATCCTGATGTCGCAAAGGTATACGAGGCGTCAAAGGAATTGTTGTACGAGATCTTCCATCCGGCGGCAGTCGCAGTCGGCGTTGCGGAATCTTCGCTCATCCGGAACCCGGTGACACCGATGTCGTCATTCAGAGTCAGCTCCAGGATCGGCACCGTCTTGCCTTGCCACGTCTGCGGCAGCCGGAAAGCGAGGATTGTTGGGGGTGAGGTGTCGGACACTGCCGCAGAGAGAACCTTCCCCCCCCGCACTGGCAGCACGCCATAATTGCTTGCTTTTGCGGCATAGCTGATGCCGGGACTCTGCAGGTTCACCGACCAGGCCTGGGTCGCATCACCGGCATAGCTGGTGGATGTCCAATAAGTGGTGCCAAGATCAGTGAAAGGGCGCACCTCGCTACTGTCGAATACGAGCAGGCTGGCCAGTTCAACAACATTTGGCAATCGCCAGTCGCTGAAACCGAGGAAACTCTCGGTGTTTAGTTTCTTCACGTAATCCAGAGCATGCTGCCAGCTAACCAGGCTGTCTCCCGCAGGTAAGTCGGCATCGAAGGAAGGATCTTTGACGTTAATCAGATTTCCCTGCCTGGCCCAATTCAGTTGTGTCAGGTTGTCCGATACCACCCAGTTGCCAACGGTTGTGAAACGGGCCGCCGGCCAGGCAACCCCCAGTCGCAGATTACCGTCGTCTCCAGTGGCTGAAGATGTTAGCTGGCCTGTTGCCGGCAGTTTGACGGACGCTGCATAAGCTGTCAGTTGGTTGGCGCTTTCCTCGATGGTGACAGTCGCACTGGCTTTGGCCGACACGTTCCCGGCAGCATCTTTTACCCAAACATTGAGGGTGTGTAATCCTGTGGTTGCAAAGGTATACGAAGCGTCAAAGGAATTGTTGTACGAGATCTTCCACCCGGCGGCAGTCGCAGTCGGCGTTGCGGAATCTTCGCTCATCCGGAACCCGGTAACACCGATGTCGTCATTCAGAGTCAGCTCCAGGATCGGCACCGTCTTGCCTTGCCACGTCTGCGGCAGCCGGAAAGCCAGGATTGTTGGAGGTGAGGTGTCGGGGGTAGCCGTGGAGATAACCTTTCCTCCCCGCACCGGCAGCACGGCATTATTGCTTGTTTTTGCGTCATAGCTGATGCCGGGGCTCTGCAGGTTCACCGTCCAGGCCTGGGTCGCATCGCCGGCATAGCTGGTGGATGTCCAGTAAGTGGTGCCAAGATCGGCGAAAGGACGCACCTCGCTACTGTCAAACACCAGCAGGCTGGCCAATTCATCTACGTTGGGCAGACGCCAATCTCTGTGACCTAGGAAGCTCTCGGTGTTTAGTTTCTTCACGTAATCCAGAGCATGCTCCCAACTGACAAGACTGTCTCCCGCTGTGCCATCGGCATCGAAGGAAGGATCTTTGACTGTAATCAGATTTCCCTGCCTGGCCCAATTCAGTTGAGTCAGGTTGTCCGATACCACCCAGTTGCCAACGGTTGTGAAACGGGCCGCTGGCCAGGCAACCCCCAGTCGCAGATTCCCGTCGTCTCCTGTGGTCGAAGATGTAAGCTGGCCGGTTGCCGGCAGCTTGACGGACGCGGCATAAGCTGTAAGCTGGTTGGCGCTTTCGGAGATGGTGACTGTCGCACTGGCCTTGGCTGAGACATTCCCGGCAGCATCTTTTACCCAAACATTGAGGGTGTGTAATCCTGATGTCGAAAAGGTATAAGAGGCGTCAAAGGTATTGTTGTACGAGGTTTTCCATCCGGCGGCGGTTGAGGCCGGCGTTGCGGAATCTTCGCTCATCAAGAAACCGGTGACACTTATATCGTCAATAAGCGTCAGCTCCTGGATCGGCACCGTCTTGCTTTGCCACGTCGTCGGCAGCCGGAAAGCGAGGATTGTTGGTGGTGAGGTGTCGGGGGTAGCCGCAGAGATAACCTTTCCTCCCCGCACCGGAAGCACGGCATTATTGCTTGTTTTTGCGTCATAGCTGATGCCGGGGCTCTGCAGGTTCACCGTCCAGGCAGAGAGTGCGCTGCCGGCATAGCTGGTGGATGTCCAATAGGTGGTGTTCAAACCGGTAAATGAGAGCGCAGTGGCCGGATTCGTTTTTGAGAAATCGTACAGGCTGGCCAGTTCGTCGACATTGGGCAGGCGCCAGTCGCTGAAGCCAAGATAAGTATCCGTATTGAGCTTCTTTATATAGTCCAGGGCTTTTTGCCAACTGACCAGTCCGTCACCGGCGGTACCCAGTGTGTCGTAAGAAGAGTCGCGGGTTGCCATAAGGTTCCCCGCTTGCACCCACACCAGGCCGGTCAGGTTATCGGTAATGGTGCTGTTGCCGGTGGTGGCACGCGGTGTAGGCCAGGCTGTTCCGGTTGAGCCTGTTTGGCCGGTGACCGGAAGTGCTATTACCCCGGCTGCATGGGCAGACAGCGGTGCGGCAATGATTGCAAGGTACATTATGACAGCCAAAATCAGGCGAAAAGTGATGCATTTCATGCAGCGCCTCCAGAGGCATTAATCAAATCAGATGTTTTCCGTATGCTGAATACTCTTTATGCTAAAATCTAGCTACTCAACAAAACGAAGTGTCTACTGTCCAGAACGAACTGGCCAAACAGCAAATGGATTTGACTTTCCATTATAGCCAAAGAGGCCATTCACTATAGTCACATACTGACTTTGATTATTTGCTAAGATAGCGTCGGCTGTAGAAGACCAATAGTTAGCCTGTAAATTAAAAAACGGGTGCCCGGCTGTCAAAGCCGGAGTGTTCCGAGAATAATCCACTAGACTGCGTAGTTCATTAATATTCGGAAGTCGCCAATCACCAGCCTTTGAAGCATCGGTGAGTCCGCAGGCACCAGTGGCCAGGCCGGCAGCGGCAGTTATGGAAGAAGGCCAATCCGTATTTCCAAAACAATTAGCATTCCTCAACCAGATCAACCCGGTCAGGTTGTCGGTCACCGTGCCGTTGTTGTTGTCGGTAAAGCGGGGTGTCGGCCAGGGGTTGCCGGCCAGCTTGTCGCCGTCCTGCCCGGTGCCGGCGCAGGTTATGACCTTACCGGTGGCATCGGAACAGACGCTCTGCCCGGTGCGGGGCAGATCGATGGTGCCGGCAGCAAACGCCTGAGCCGACAGCACCACAACAAGCGCAGTGCTAAACAACAAATTATTCAGTTGATTTTTCATGGTGATACCTCCGAGTGATGTATGGCATTGGACAAATTCTTGGGTGTAATTGGTGCCGCAATGTATAGAAGCGTCTTGCAAAAGTATAGCAAATAAACCGTGTATGGATATTTAGTGTGATGTGCTATAGTCAGGCACTTTTCAACGGGAAAAGGCTCCTACTATAAAAATGCTTATCCACACCGTCAGGCACGATAATCATCACATCTTATTTCTCCTTTTATTTTGTACCCTGACGTTACTCTCCGGTTGTCACAGGGGCACTAAACAGTCTTCCTGCGTCATCTGCCACAAAGGCATTGAATTTGCTTCCAAAACCCACGGCGACTGCGTTTCCTGTCATGGCGGCAAGCCGCTTGAAGAGGGTAAGGAAAAGTCGCATCAGGGTGTTTTCGGCATTGCAAATCCTGAATATATCGGCCGCTGGGAGAATGGCTGCGCTCCCTGCCACAAGTATCAGTTCGAACGAATGAAGAGCAACCTGATGTACACTGCTGCCGGGATGATCCGTAATATTCAGTTGACCTGGGAGGGTGAGAACGGCAATAGCTATACCAGCCATGGCGAAAAACAGTTTGCTGCCGACGGAAAGCCGTTTTCCCCTAAACCGGTGGCCGAACTTGATAACCTCTCCGGCGAACTCTTTCGCAAATTTTGCGCCCGCTGCCACGTCGGAGCCGAAACGTCAGGCGTTTATGCTGCCAGCCACGCTTCAGGCTGTGCCGCCTGCCATTTTCCATGGAATGACACCACCACTTACGAAGGGAATGATAAAACCATGAAGGGGAAAGCTGGTCATTCAGCCAGCCACACCATGACACCGCTGCCGGATACCCAGGTCTGCGCCCGCTGCCACAACCGGAGTGGTCGCATCGCTTTTTCCTATCAGGGATTGTATGACGGTAACAACGGGCTCGTGCCGACCAGGGGCGGGGAAGCGGGGCCGGTGATGGTCAGTGGAGCCCGCAATCTGACTCATATCACTCCCGATGTTCACTTTGCCGCCGGCATGGAATGCATCGACTGCCACACTTCGCGAGATGTCATGGGTGACGGCTTTGCCTATCGCAACATGTATCTGCAGACCGAGATCGCCTGTGAAGATTGTCACGGCGGCGCTGTCGAAGTGCCGCGTTATCGTGAAATAACCCGCGAAAACGATGAAGCGTTGCGGGAGTCGCGCTCATACAAACAGCCGGTTAGCTACGGCATGCGCATGATTCAGACCGCCAAAGGGCGCAACTATTCAAACGTATTTTATAAAGACGACACCATCTGGCTGCAGGGCAAACGGAGCAGCAAAATGCACCGCAGCAAAGTTATCACAGGCACACCGGAACACACGATCATCGGCCATGGACGGCTCGAATGCTATGCCTGTCATTCCCGCACTTCGGTACAGTGTTATGGCTGCCACACCCGCTACGATAAAGGAAAGGCCGGGATGGATTTCATCAAAAAGGTAGAGACGCCTGGCGCATTCAGTGAAAGCGAAGATTACCGCGCGCTCTACCCCTTCCCGCTGGCACTCAACCAGCGTGGCCGAATCTCCCCGGTGACGCCCGGCTGTCAGACGTTCGTCACCGTGGCTGAAGAGAATGGCTCTCTTTCCAAATCAGAATATGTGACAAAATTCAACGGTTCACAACAGCTTCGTTTTGCGCCATTTTACTCGCATAACAGTGGCAAAAAGGCTCTCGCATGCACTGAATGCCACGGCAATCCGGCCTTTCTTGGTTTCGGCCAGAATATTGTTGAAGGGAACAGTATCACGGGGACTCTGCTTTGCGAACGCTCGGACAGTAAACCTCTGGATGGTTTTTTGACCATGAACAACGGCAAGGTGAATGCCTACTCCGCCATTACCCGTGAAAACTCCAGACCGCTGAGCGGACTCGAAGTAAAGCGAACCCTTGCAGTCAACCTCTGTCTCCCATGTCATAGCACGGCGCGTGACCCAATCTACCGGAAAGGAATCAACCATCGTGCGTTGGATGATGTTCTTCATCGTCGGCTTCTTTCTGGCGAATAGTCCGGATGCGACCGCAGCTCATGTCGGTTTGGCGTGCGGGTCGTGCCACCGTCAAGGGGGCAGCAGTAGTGATCCGGCCTCCCGTGAGAGTCGGGCGTCTGGCTGTGTCGGCTGCCATCAGGGGCGGGAGCGGATTTTCGACCACGCCATGGGGCAACGGGCGGGAGAGAAACGGTTTGTGCAGCGGAGCTACGGACGCCTTGATTCCGATTTCTGGGACAAAAACTGCACCTCCTGCCATCTAAAGGGGTGTCTCGACTGCCACGGCGAACGGGGAATATCAAAACCATCCGTTGCCACCTGCCAGCGCTGTCATAACGGCTATTACACCGGATGGGACTATTCGGGGCGCGCACCACGAGAAGACAACATGCGCTACCAGCGGGGCGTTGTCGTAAACGGCGCTACATTTTTGAAAATGCTTCCCGATGTGCATTACAGCGCCGGTATGACCTGCGGAGCCTGTCATTCGATGGACAGCCTGACGAAAGGCAAAAAATCATCTAAAGGATGCTATGACTGTCATACGCCTGACCAGAATGTACTGGAACACCGTATACCCGCCCATCTGCAGCGACTGGAGTGCTACGCATGTCATTCTGCCTGGGCACCGCAGGAGTACGGCACGTTTTTTCTCCGCTTTCGCGATCAACGCCTGAAAGAGGATTTTGATCTAACGCCAGGGCCTAGTCCGGAGTATCTGCGCAGCGCCTATCTTAAAAGACAGGATGCACCACCGCTCGGGATCAATGCCGCAGGGCGGGTCAGTCCGATCCGGCCGATGTTCATCTCTTATTACACCGATATTATGAGAGCCAGAAACAGCGGCCCGGAAAATACTCTGCTGGCCGCAGAGTGGCGGGCATACTTTCCACATACCGTTCAACGAGGCACCGTTACCTGTGAGGGGTGCCACGATAACCCGACCCGCTTCCTGCTCGAGCCTGAAGCCCGACGGATCTATGATCTGCGAAAGGATGGTATGGGGCTGGAATCGTTCTGGCTTCAGAATGGACAGCGGGTTAGTAACGGCAGCTTTATGGATGGCGCCCGCTACCTGCGCTTGAGCAGTAAAAGTCCGGCATACACAAAGGCATATCTGGAAAAATGGAAAAACTTCCTCAATCGCGTCGAAAATTCATCACGACCCTGACCCTGCTGCTCGCTTCGGGTGGTCTGCTGGTACGGTATCTTACACCGCGCACGCCTGTGAAGCGTCGGGTGCTGGTCTGTGCTGCAGCGGCGGCTGTGCCGCCCGGTGGAGCACTGCTGTTCCGCAGCGAGCGGGTGGCGCTGATGAGGGATGACACCGGTTTCTACGCTATAAGTCTTATCTGCACCCATCTCGGCTGCACGGTTGTAGTTACGGAAGATGCAATAACGTGCCCCTGTCACGGGAGCCGCTTTGACCGGCATGGAAAGGTGCTTACCGGGCCGGCGGGCAAATCACTTGTGAAACTGAAATTGGCTGTAATCAATGGCGTGATAGAGGTTTTTGACTCATGATTCAGGATTTCCTCAAACACCTCTTTCCTCGCGTCGTGCTGGAGCGCAATCTGCGCCTTAGTTACACCTTCTGCCTAGGCGGCCTGGCTTTTACGGCATTTCTGATCATGCTGGTCACCGGCATGCTGCTGCTGGTCTACTATCAACCGACGCCGGAGCGCGCATTCAATTCTGTGCTGTTTCTTGAATCTTCCGTCTGGGGGGGGAAATATCTGCGCAGCCTGCATCGCCTGACCTCGCATACCCTGCTCGTGCTGATAATGCTCCATACTCTGCGGGTGATCTTGACCGGCGCGTATCAAAGGCCTCGCCAGATGAACTGGGTGATCGGCTGCATGTTGCTCTTTCTGGCACTGTTCGAGGCGTATACCGGCTATCTTCTGCCATTTGACCAACTGGCATTCTGGGCGACCCAGACCGGCATGGAGCTTTTGACCACGCTGCCGTTTGGAACAGCTCTCCGCCATCTGCTGGTGCCGGATGGGGTCGGGCAGGCTCTTTCGCTGCTTCGCTTTTACGCCCTGCATATTACCATCATTCCTCTGTCGCTACTTGCACTATCATCCCTGCATTTCTACCGCATCAGAAAGAACAAGGGGGTACTGCCATATCTATGAAACATGGATTCGTTAAAAGCTCCCCGTTATTTTTCAAGCTCATCAGCCGCTCGATGTATGCGGCTGTTGCCTCACTCATGCTACTTGCTGCTCTGATCCCGGCACCGCTTCAGGAACAGGCGAACCCTGCCGTTACTCCTAACCCGGCAAAATCAGCCTGGTTTCTGCTCTGGATTCAGGAACTGGTTAGTTGGTCGCGGCTGATGATCTATCCTGTCATACTGCTGGCAGGACTGTTTCTACTGCTCCCCTGGCTGCCTGCCGGTACCCGCATTCACCGGGCATGCTGGTTTCCGAGCGAGCTGAGGAGTATTACAGCCATTACCGTCATACTGGTGATAGCTATCTGGGCCCTTACCGTTGTGGCGCTCTTTTTTAGGGGAATCAATTGGTCTTTCAGCTATTAGTCTCTGTCATGTTTCTGGCTGCTCTACCCGCTTGGGGTGGACAACAGCTTCAGCGCTGCCTGTCGTGCCATCCTGCCCATTACGCCGATCGTGGCACGTGCAGTCACTGCCATCGTGGCAATCCGGCCTCAGAGCGTAAAAACATCGCCCATACCGGGCTGCGGGCTGGGGAATTTGTCCGTTTTACCCTTGGCGATCCGGCGCAGAAAAAAGAAGGTGAGCATCTGATGGAACAGCTTGCCTGCCGACGCTGTCATATCACCGCCGGTCGAGGGAACGCTCTCGCCTCCAACCTTGATGGAGCTGCTGCCCGAAAAACGGCCAAGGAAATTGTCCTCTCGATCCGGCAGCCGGTGGCGACTATGCCGAAATTTGGTCTGGATGATGAGCGGATAACCATTCTGATTAATATGATTTTTGCCGGATCAGAGGGTCGTGGCGTTGAGAAGGCAGCTCCGGTAAAGGTGCATTTCAACAACTCGGGCAACAAAAGCGAAGATATATTCTCGAAGAAGTGTGGAAGCTGCCACCGGATAGTAACCGGACATCTTGGTGCTTTGGGAAGTGGCGATATTGGCCCCAACCTGTCCGGACTATTATCTCCATATTATCCGAAGACTTTTAAAAACAGGGAGAATTGGACGTCCCATAATCTTGGTGATTGGCTGAAAAATCCCCGAGCTATACAGATCTGGACTCGAATGCAACCAGTTTTGCTGACAGAGAAGGAGATGGCAGAGCTGGTGGCGATCTTTCCCGTTTCCACGGAACCGGCACAATAACAAATATTGAATCTTCACAATTGTTCATAATTCCTTCACACTATCTTCTTACTGATGCTGTATGTTGTAACCATAGTAAACAATCTATTCAGGAGGAATAACAATGAAAAAAATGTCTGTAGTAGTGGCAACACTGGGTTTGACTGCGGTGCTGTTCGGTAGCGCCGTAGCTGGTAACGGCACTGGGATGGGGGGCGGTTGTGGCAATTGTCCTCAGCAGAGTGAAGCACCTGCCGAGGCTAGCAAGAAATTTCAGGCAGATACCATCGATCTTCGCCAGGAGATGATGACCAAACGCTTCGAAGCACAGCGGGAAAATCTGAAGGCCACGCCTGATGAAGCAAAAATTGCCTCATTGCGCGCTGAGATCAGGGCACTTCAGGAGAAAATCATGGATATCCGCAGCAAGAGCGGCTTGCCTGCATTTAATAAACTTGATGGTGAATGCGGCCCAAGAATGGGGTGGGCAGGTAAAGGTATGGGCGGCTGCAACAAAGGGCCGTGCGGACAAAAGTAATCTGACGGTCGGTAGAAAGGAATGATTTCTACCGCCTTTTTGGAGTATGCTTTTATGAAATCATGCCTGTCTTATATAATCTGTCTTTTGCTTACTGTTCCAGCATTTGCGGAACAGCATCCGGATACAGGAATCGGTAGAAATGCAGGTACAGGAAGAAATTGTGACATCAGTGATCCTGATTGGCGCAAAATGGACAAAGTCACCTGTAGTCCGGAAATGCGTGGTCGCTGCGGAAAACGCCGGGGCGACTGGTATGGTGCCCGACAACCGGTTGTCGATGCTACTGAAGCCAGGAAACTTCTGATTAATTATTTCAATGGTCAGGGGTACACCATCTCCGAAATGTCAGAGCAAAAGTGGGGCTTTAGAGCGGTTATAGTTGACAGGGACGGTAAGACCATCGATCTTGTAATGATAGACAAAAGATCAGGCCGCATACGTTCACTGAACTGATACGGGTAAAGAGGGTGATGTGCTTCCATCAGTTCTTATCGTAGAAGATGATATAAAACTTGCCAGAATAGTAAAGGCGTATCTGGAAGGTGCTGATTTCCGAACAGTACATGCTGCCAGCGTTGCCGAGGCACTTTGCAAAGCCGAGGCTGAACTGCCGTTGGCGGTCATTCTTGATTTGGGCCTTCCTGATGGTAGCGGTGAGGAGTTATGTCTGAGCTTGCGGGAACTCGGTGATTTCCCGATCATCATGTTGACGGCAAAATCATCGGAGGAGGAACGAATCGCCGGCTTTGCCCTTGGCGCTGACGATTATATGGTTAAACCGGCCAGCCCACGCGAGCTGGTGTGTCGATTGAAGGCTGTGCTGAAGCGGTCCGAACGCGGAGCCACCGCAGCGGAAAAAATTTCTTTCAATAACGGTGCACTGGTGCTTGATAGCCTACGCCATCAAATCATCTGCAATAACGTTGCTGTTGCTGCAACACCAACCGAATTCAAGCTGCTCTTTACCCTGGCATCATCTTCTGGTCGGACTTTTACCCGGGAGGAACTAGTTTCCCGTGCACTGGGATATCAATTTGACGGCTATGACCGGAGCATCGACGCCCACATAAAAAATCTTCGCCAAAAAATCGAAATAGATTCCCGTGCACCTAAATATCTTAAATCCGTTTACGGCGTCGGCTACCTGTTTGTCGGGGAACGGGATGCGTTGTAACCTGCGTTGCAAATTCCTGCTGTTGTTTCTCCTGATTGCTGCAATCTCCCTCTCCTCCGCCTTTATCCTGCGCGGTCTCATTATGCGCGATTTCGGCCATTATCTTGATGGCGAATCTCAGGACCGGGTTCAGCGTGTGGTCGCGCTACTCGAAGGATCGTATGAAAAGAATGCCGGGTGGCAACGAGACAAGCTGGTTACCGATCTGGCCTGGGCGCTTCAGTTAGGTGTTGAAGTCCAGCTTTATGCTGCTGACGCACCGATACTTGAGACGACACAGGCAATCAAGGCGCTTTCACCTCTAATGCGCAAAAGAGTTCTCGATGCCACCGGTTATGACCCCCGGAATATAACAACTGGGACCGTTCCATATCCACTGTATCTGCAGGGGACGGAAATCGGCCGCATTGAAGTACGGATGCTCAGCCATGTCAAGGAAGAGTATTTTGTTCGTTCATCAAACAAAGTATTGCTTATTTCGGTTACCATTCTCAGCTTGATAATCATTATTGCCAGCATAATCGCCTCCCGCAAACTTTCCCGCCCGATACTTGAGCTGGCCGAAGCTTCCGAAGAAATCGCCCACGGCAACCTTTCCCGCCGGGTATCAAATTTAGGACATGACGAAATCGGCCGGTTATCGAGAAGTTTTAATAGCATGGCTAATCGTCTTGAGGCTCAGGAAAAACTACGACGCTCCTTGTTGTCTAATGCCGCTCACGAACTGCGCACTCCTTTGGCAATTATTTCCGGAGAGCTGGAAGGCATGCTGGATGGCGTACTCCCCACCGACCGTGAGGCACTCCAGTCAATGCACGCCGAGGCACGCCGTCTTACTGCTATACTTGATGGTGTTGACGAGTTATCCCGAGCAGAAGCAAGTGCGTTCAGCCTCAATAATAGTAACGTTAAGCTCAAACCGTTTCTCACCGCTCTTGTTGGGCGTTTCGACCGATTTATCGGAGAGAAGAACGCCGTGCTGCTTGTCGACTGTAGCGACAATATGCATATAACCTGCGACCCGGACAAACTGAGTCAGATACTAATTAATCTGATAACTAACAGCATCAAGGCAATTAGTACGGGAGGGCGGATTGCGGTTATTACGACCAGTGATTGTGATTGGGTAAACCTGGAGATAAGAGATGACGGCTGCGGTATTTCCGGGGAAGAGCTTGCGCATGTTTTCGAGCGGTTTTATAAAGGGCAAAACGGTGGTCTCGGTTTGGGCCTGGCGATAGTTAAAGAACTCACAACAGCTCAAGGCGGTACAATAACCGTAAAAAGCCAAATTGGCTCAGGTACTACGTTTTGCCTGAGACTACCTCAGGCCTTGTCGTAAGTCCCCAACCCGGACGAGCCGGAACCAAGATGTTAAAAAATACGGTTTAAACAAAAAATCTTTTTGCTTTTGACTTCATCCGCTTTTATCCCTTTTATCCCTGTAAATAAAAGGTTTTGCCGTACTTCTTCCGCCGTCAGTGCAGTGCGGATCGTGCCGCTTTTCACTTCACAGACTATTTAACATTCCAGATTGCCAATTTTTCAGCATTTCTCACCCTCCCTAACCCTCCCCCGCTGGTTGAGGGGACTTTGAAACAGGCGCAGCAATCTAACCAGACAATAATCCATGCGTGACATGTGGTATCAAATATTATTCACTTGCATACATGCTTGTTCCTGAATATAATGTGAGCAACTAATCACATGAGGCGACAATGCAGGTAAAAAAAAGCACCCGTATCCGGAAGGAAGAGATAGTACAGGCGGCCCTTGAGGTTGTTGGCGGCAAGGGTGTGCGAGCGCTTACCATTGCTGCAATTGCAGAATCAGCGGGAATGAGCGAGGCTAATATTTATCGTCATTTCAGCGGTAAGGATGAACTGTTTTCCGCCCTTGCAGATTTCATAGGCAGTTCGGTTATGGGCAATGCTGCAACAATCGCCGCCGAGGGTCGCAAGCCAATTGAAAAGCTGGAGACTATTTTTTTCTCCCATATTAAAATTATTGCAGAGAACCCCGGTATCCCCCGTTTTATATTCTCCGAAGATGTCTTCCTTGGTCATCCTGATGTCGCAAAATCCCTGGCATCACGTATCGGCAGTTATGTCGAAACAGTATCAGTTGTAATCGCCGCCGGCGTCCGAGAAGAAGAGCTTAAGCCGGAAATTTCACCCAGGGAGACCGCACTGACTATGCTGGGAATGATCCAGTTTACTGCGCTGAGGCAAACAATCGGCGTGTTGAACAGTGATATAACGGTCGAGAGCAGGAAGCTTTGGGGCAATTTTCTAAAACTTATCTGCTAATATTTTTTTGCTCCACATGCAAGTAATAGATCACATGAAATTCAACAGTGTATATATCTGGGATTCAATATGAAGGAGCGATGTATGAATCTGTGGAAAAGGGTACTCCGTAAGAAAAACTATCTGATCTGGCTCCTGGTTCTTGTTGCCGGCGGCGTTGCTCTCAAAATGACACTCTTTGCCCCGATAAAGGTAACGGTCGTGACTGTTGAGAAACGCGATCTTACTGAGCAGGTTTATGGTAACGGTACCGTTGAGGCCAAAGTGGTG
>CAIMXI010000405.1 GCA_903845365.1 uncultured Geobacteraceae bacterium
CTGTCCCAAGTTGTTGAACTGCTCTTTCCTCAAACCGGCCTGAAAAAGTATGAAACGGGTTGTATCATGGCAGAACATGACGCATTGCCTTCGGTCTATCAGGTGCAGATGTGCATGCCAGCTTCCGATTGGATTGACATCAGTAAGCGGTGCCTCCGATACTACCGGCAACTTGGCGGCAAGAGTTTTGGTACAGTGAAATATCATTATGTTGAGCCAGTTCCTTAGATCAGAATACTTATTTCAGGGAATGCAGCCCGATCATATTCCCCTCGGTGTCAACTACGATTGCAATATAACCGTAATCGCCAATAGAGAATTTCTCTCGATCAATCTGACCACCGGCTGCGATAACACGGGCGGCTTCAACTGAACAGTCTTCACAGCTAAAGTAGACCAAGGTACTGTTGCCGCCTGATGGAACGCCCTTCAGTTTGACCAGTGCTCCACCAGCTCCCCATTTATCAGTCTGATGAGGGAAACTGTACATTTCCATGTTTGGCATAGCGGGACTGCACAAAGGTTCGAGTGTGGTCTGTAGTACCGCTTCATAAAAGGCTTTAGCTCGATTCATGTCCTGTACGTAAATTTCAAACCAGCCGACTGGATTAACATTCATATCAGTGTCCTCCTCATGCCATAATCCGTTCTTTCAATTCCTTACCGACCTTGAAGAAGGGAGTTTTCTTGGGTTTGACCGAAACTTCCAACCCAGTTTTTGGATTCCGTCCAGAGTAGCCTTCATACTCTCGGATTTCAAAACTACCGAATCCCCGGATTTCAATCCTATCACCGGCAACTAGAGTATCAGCCATACTGTCAAATATTTCCTGAATTACCCATTCAGCAGCTCTGATGCTTATGAATTTGTTTTGCGCCAACTGTTCAATCAATTCAGATCTTGTCATTTTGTTTTCTCCGCAAGTTCAATTACCCGTTCCGACCACGCGATAGCCCGGTGGTAACGCTCCAATTCATGTGATGTCGGAAGTCTACCACTGGTCATGGCTAATGATGCTTCATGCAATTCCTTCAAAGCTGCCAATAGATCATTTTCAATCAAGGACACAGTTTCCCACCTCCAAGAGCACAAGCTGCCGAATTTATTACCACATTCAATCAATTACAGTCCACGACAATATTGGGGGAGAATGGTACGATCCGAGGTTAGGGAATTATAGGAACCTGGCAATGACGCTTGGCCTGACAATTATGCTTGGTTAGGCCGATAAGTATTGGCCTCAAAACAGAGCTTCCGAGTTGCCGTTCCCCAGGGCTTGCGCTGTGCAATCAGTTCCAACAGCAATAGGCCGTCGTTGACCATGCGCTCACCCTGACACAGCACCCAGTTGCTGCCACACACACGTAGGTTGTAGCCAGCCGTTGGGTAGTTGTCGCCGCTATTTTCACCTTCGTGTGGTACACACAGGAAAGAGCCTTTTTTCCAGAAAAGAGACATTTTCCTGACATTTCGCTAAACATAGAACAGTAATAGCCCGCTCAGGTGGCAATCTCAGCACCCTTTTATCAGATGCTCACTTATCAGCAGCGCAACTTTTTGAGCAAACTCGTTACCAAGGTCGTGTGCATTCATCACAAATAAACTTGAAGAAGCAAAAAATAGTTACAAACTTGACTTACATCAAACAACTTAGGAGTAATCAGCCTATTCTGATGACATCGAAGATCGAGATTGTTGGAAAACCACATAAAAGGAGAGTTTAAAATGAGTATGTTTTGTAATCAATGTGAACAGGCAGCAAACGGTACCGGTTGTAACATCGCGGGTGTATGCGGAAAAAATCCTGAAGTATCTGCACTGCAGGATCATTTGATGTACGGCCTGAAAAGCCTGGCACTGTATACCGACAAGCTGGGGCGTAACGCTGAGATTGACCGATTTACCATCGAAGGGCTCTTTTCAACCGTTACCAACGTAGATTTTGACGCAGCCCGTATCGGCGGTATGATCAAGCAGTGCTTTGATCTGAAAGAGAAGGCTAAAGCCGCTGCCGGTGTGAATCTCTCCGGTCCGGTTGCCGACTGGAAACCGACCGCCGATCTGGCCGGGATGTCTGTCCAGGGAGAGGCATACGGCCTTGGCACACTGCATGCCGATGAAGATATACGCTCCGTCATCGAGATTCTGCTTCTGGGGCTTAAAGGTATGGCCGCCTATATGGATCATGCAATGATCCTTGGTAAAACTGATGACGAAGTCATGGCTTTTTTCCAGAAGGCACTCGCCGCGTCTACCGACGCCAATCTCGGCCTGATGGATTATGTCGGGCTCTCAATGGAATGCGGCAAGCATAACCTCACTGTCATGGGACTGCTAAATACCGCCCACACCGATGCCTATGGCCATCCGGTACCAACTTCCGTACAGCTCGGCACCAAAGCCGGTAAAGCTATTCTTGTTACCGGTCATGATCTGAAAATGCTGGAAGAGCTGCTCAAGCAGACTGAAGGCAAAGGGATCAACATCTACACTCATGGCGAGATGCTCCCGGCCCACGGCTATCCAGGTCTCAAGAAATACACCCATCTGGCTGGTAACTTTGGCGGTGCCTGGCAGGATCAGGCCAAAGAGTTCGTCAACTTTCCCGGATCAATCATCTTCAACACAAACTGTATCCAGAAACCGTCCGACAGTTACAAAGACCGTCTCTATACATGGGGTCTTGTCGCCTGGCCGGATGTCAAACACGTTGACGGCTGGGACTTCTCCGCGGTTATCAACAAAGCCCTTGAACTTCCCGGCTTCCCTGACAACCCGGGTCAGGAGATTCTAACCGGCTTCGGCCACAACGCCGTCCTCGGTGTCGCCGACAAAGTCATTGCCGCCGTAAAATCCGGCGCCATTAAACACTTTTTCCTGATCGGTGGCTGCGACGGAGCCAAATCAGGACGCAACTACTACACCGAATTTGCCGAGAAACTCCCACAGGATACCGTCATCCTGACTCTGGCGTGCGGCAAGTACCGTTTCAACAAGTTGGAGTTCGGCGACATCGGCGGCATTCCGCGCCTCCTGGATGTCGGTCAGTGCAATGACGCCTATTCAGCCATCCAGATCGCCGTTGCTCTGGCAGGTGCCTTTGAATGCGGCGTCAACGACTTGCCGCTCTCGATGATCCTTTCCTGGTACGAGCAGAAGGCGGTGGTCATCCTGCTGACCCTGTTCCACCTTGGCATAAAGAACATCAAACTCGGCCCGACACTGCCGGCATTCATTACCCCAAACATCCTCAACTTCCTAGTTGAGAATTTCAATATTGCGCCAATTACGAGTGCCGAGGCTGATATCAAAGCAATTTTAGGGTAACAACAACCAAAAATCACCGTTCAATAATGAGCGCCAGCGGGGACCCCCGTTGGCGCTTATCTTCTTTTATTAACTATAACAGACATGGATTATTTCAAAGCTAGAGTCGTAAAATTATTGGTGGATTACTTTGAAAATGATTTTCGAAGAATTTCGCATGCATTAGAAGTACTCAAACACTCTGAGGTATTTATGGAGAATGCCGAGTGCTGTGATTATGAGATTCTGGTTGCTTCCGCACTTTTACATGATATCGGCATAAAACAATCTGAAGAGATACTTGGATATAATAGCGGCAAGACTCAGGAGGAATATGGTCCGTCGATTGCCGAAAAGATGCTTAACAGCATCATTTTTTCACCTGGTAAAATCTTAAAAGTATGCGAAATCATAGCTAACCATCATTCTCCTTCAAGGCATGATTATATTGAACTTATAATCCTCAAAGAGGCTGACAGAATTGTGAACAAGCTGGAAGGCGACTGAAAACGATTTATATTGAGAGTAAGGTCGAGGCCTCAGGTAAAAAGATCGACAAGACTCTCTGCACGCAGGCAAAAGAGCAGTACGAACAAGCCTTCCAGTCAGATCAATTAACCAACTATGCTTACAGGAGTATACCGTTGGAATTGTTAGTGGCCACTGGCAAAGCTCGTTGAATTATGCAGACTATGTGCGTCTCATTCCTCATGTGCAGAGCCTGACCCATTGAGAAGCGTGATACGATTAATATGGTGTAGTATCGTTCTTACCCCAAATATTGACCAGAGCAGAATGAAGGTTACTTTATGAATCTCGTTAACAGAATCAACATACTCTCCTGTAGTATTTTCCTGCTGTGCCTGCTTCCACTTTCAGCGAATGCCATACCTGCCATTACATGTCACTGTTTTACCGACCGCTCTTACGATCCAGTCCACCCAGCAGCAGCCGATAAATATTTTCTGGCTACAACACAAAACTCATTTTTTGCCCTCGTGTTTAACACGGACAAGAAAACAGTCGTAATGAAGAAGCAACAAGGCATTTCCTCAGACGACCTTTGGATTGCCTACTGGATTGCCGCAAAATTTAGTATTTCGGCTGAATCCCTCCTCAAGGCCAAGCAGGGTAAAGAGGTGTGGAAGGATGTGTTTGCCTCCCAAAATTTAGACTCTAAACCCTTAGGAACACGTTTCTCAAAAGCTCTGGAGGCAAAGCTGCCCCCAGTACAACTGGCTGAAATCGCTGTTGACGAATTATTCCTTCGCAATCATATACTGAGTGGTGCTGATTTGGCTGCGATACGGCAAGCGGGTGCCACCAATCAAGAATTGATTATCGTCACCATAATAGCTACGAAGATGAAACAACCAGCCAAGCCACTATATCTTGAAACCAAGTCCAGTGCTAAAACGTGGGGCTCACTTCTGGCAGCGGCAAAGATTGACACGAAAAATATGCAGCATGAAATAGTTGATATCCTTAAATTAAGCCCTCAGTAGATCATAAGTGGATCCACCGCTTTCAGATTTGTTTCCTTCCACCAAAATATAATCAGTTTATTGACCCACATCAAACTAATCAGCCAAATAATTCGCTAAGCTCCATCCAGAAGCTAGGTAAGGAGGGGGCGTGAGATGGAATTCAGCAACGGACTTGGTGATAAAGCGATACAAGATGTCATGCAGACGTACCCCGAGATAGGGGGAATTCTTTCCCGCTATGAGATTGGTTGCACAACCTGCAAGGTAGGCATATGCCTGCTTAAAG
>CAIMXI010000406.1 GCA_903845365.1 uncultured Geobacteraceae bacterium
AGTCTATTGTAGTCGGATAAGAGCCGGCGTTAGTGCCAGTACCACCACTTGCGATGGTTGCAGCACCGCCACCTAGACAGGTGACCGTAGCTGTCTGCGCTGATCCGTTAAAGGTGACAGGTGAGTTGGTTATGCTGGCAGTCGGTGTTGCCGGGTTGATAACGAAACTACCGGCATTGAGACCGGTTGCCGGTGAGTAGTTGGCACTTACCGCACAGCTAACCGTTGCCGGATAAGAACCAGCGTTAGTACCGGTGCCACCACTGAGAGTTGCTGCACCGCCACCTAGACAGGATACCGTAGCTGTCTGCGCTGATCCGTTATAGGTGACAGGTGAGTTGATTATGCTTGCAGTCGGTGTTGCCGGGTTGATCAAAAAATTGCCTGCAGGCAAGCCGGCTGCAGCCGAGTAGTTACTGCTTGCTGCACAGTCTACTGTAGTCGGATAAGAGCCAACGTTGGTACCGGCACCGCCAGTTGCGAGAGTTGCAGTACCACCACCTAGGCAGGCGACCGTAGCAGTCTGCGTGGAGCCGTTAAAGGTGACAGGTGAGTTGGTTATGCTTGCAGTCGGTGTTGCCGGGTTGATAACGAAGCTGCCAGCATTGAGCCCGGTTGCCGCAGCGTAGTTGGAACTTGCTGCACAGTTAACCGTTACTGGGTACGAACCAGCGTCGGTGCCGGTGCCACCGCTAGTAAGAGTTGCAGTTCCACCACCAAGACAGGCGACCGTAGCAGTCTGCGCTGATCCGTTATAGGTGACAGGTGAGTTGGTTATGCTTGCAGTCGGTGTTGCTGGGTTGATAACAAAATTGCCAGCAGACAAGCCGGTTGCTGCTGCATAATTGGCACTTGCCGCACAGTTAACCGTTGCCGGGTACGAACCAGCGTTAGTACCTGTGCCACCGCTTGCAAGAGTTGCTGTACCGCCACCGAGACAGGCGACCGCCGCAGTCTGGATGATGCCGTTGTAGGAGACAGATGAGTTGGTTATGCTGGCAGTCGGTGTCGCAGGGTTTATCACAAAGTTACCGGCGGCCAGCCCGGTTGCCGGTGAGTAGTTGCTGCTTGCCGCACAGTTAACCGTTGCCGGGTAGGAACCAGCGTTAGTACCGGTGCCACCACTGAGAGTTGCAGCACCGCCACCTAGACAGGTGACCGTAGCTGTCTGCGCTGATCCGTTAAAGGTGACAGGTGAGTTGGTTATGCTTGCAGTCGGTGTTGCTGAGTTGATAACGAAACTACCGGCATTGAGAATGGTTGCCGCTGAGTAGTTACTGCTTGCTGCACAGTTAACCATTGCCGGGTAGGAACCAGCGTCGGTGCCGGTGCCACCAGTAGCCAGAGTTGCTGTACCGCCACCTAGGCAGGCGACCGTAGCTGTCTGCGCGGAGCCGTTAAAGGTGACAGGTGAATTGGTTATGATTGCAGTCGGTGTTGCCGGGTTGATAACGAAGCTGCCAGCATTGAGACCGGTTGCTGGTGAGTAGTTACTGCTTGCCGCACAGTTAACTGTTACCGGGTACGAACCAGCGTTAGTACCGGTGCCACCACTGAGAGTTGCTGTACCGCCACCGAGACAGGCGACCGCCGCAGTCTGGATGGTGCCGTTGTAGATGACAGGTGAGTTGATTATGCTTGCAGTCGGTGTTGTCGGGTTGATAGCGAAGCTGCCGGCATTGAGCCCGGTTGCCGGTGAGTAGTTGGCACTTGCCGCACAGTTAACTGTTACAGGGTAGGAACCAGCGTCGGTGCCGGTGCCACCGCTAGCAAGAGTTGCTGTACCGCCACCGAGACAGGCGACCGCCGCAGTCTGGATGGTGCCGTTGTAGGTGACAGGTGAGTTGGTTATGCTGGCAGTCGGTGTTGCCGGGTTGATAACGAAACTGCCAGCATTGAGACCGGTTGCCGCTGCGTAGTTGGTACTTGCTGCACAGTTAACCGTTGCCGGGTAGGAACCAGCATTGGTGCCAGTACCACCGCTAGCAAGAGTTGCAGTTCCACCACCTAGACAGGCGACCGTGGCGGTCTGCGCTGATCCGTTATAGGTCACAGGTGAGTTGGTTATGCTGACAGTCGGTGTCGCAGGGTTGATAACAAGCAACTGAACAACTGATGTGGCGGCTGTATAGTTGAAATTGCCGGCCTGACTTGCGGTAATAGCGGTTGTACCGGATTTCAGAATGGTGACAGTTGTACCGCTGATTGATGCCACGGTCGGGTCACTGCTCGAGTAGCTTACGGCCAGACCGCTGCTCGCAGAAGCAGAGAGGCCAAACTGAGAATTTCCGTAAGTTCTGGCGGCCAGCGATCCAAAAGTGATAGTCTGGCTGTTTGAACCGCTAAATGTCAGCAGAGCGGAATAAGAGCGGTTTGTTACCTGTGAAAACATCTGTGCGTCAAAAACATCTACACGTACTTTATAGACTCTGCCACTAGTTATGACACCTGACGGAATATCGGCGAATGCAGATAGAGACCTGGTGCCGGTGTATACGGGCGATGAAAAACCGTCGTCAAGGAACAGCGTCACGCGATAGTAATAGTTGCCTGACACAGGGGTCCAACTGAAATGATACGATCCGTCAGCATTGCCCTGGTACAAAATGGTACTGCTGTCAACAATCGGCAGTGGGTTTGTTACCGTAACATGGGTATCAGTAATCGTACTGATGTTGCCAAGAGCGTCTGTCAGAGTGAATGTATAAGACCCTGCTGCAAGTGGCACCGGGGTTGACCCGTTGACGCTGTTGGTCGGATATCTCTTGAGCAGCACCAGCGTTCGGGTGGCATCACGGATTATTTCTGAGTCTTTGAAAGTATAGCTGAAGCCACTTGGGCCGCTTGCCGTTAATACCAATCCCGGCATGTTAGCTGCGTAACTGTTAATGCCGATAACAAACTGATCAAATTCGGTGCCATCAGCCTGTATTGCATGCTCTACTCCGGCAAAACTTAGAGATACAGGCGTCGGCGCTGATAATTTGCCGTCAATTCCGGTTGTGGTGTTATTGGCGGTCACAGTTATCTGATCCGCAACGAATGGGGATGGCTTGGTATTGTAGTAACCTCCCTGCAATGTTGAGTTGTTGCTGAACAGAATCTTGTAGCTGCCCGGATCGAGGCCACCGATTGAGTAGTTGCCGTTTGTATCTGTTGTGGTTCTCATGCTCCACACTTCAGTATCGGTGACGGAGAAATATGGAATGACGGTAACGTTGGAAACAGCTATTCCCGACTCATTAGTAGCTTTACCGCTGATGGCGCCGGCAGTTGGCAGAGTGGCATCTATACCGGTTACCGTTGCTGGGGCGGAAACCGATATGGAGGTGGCATGGTTAAGGTCAAGTCCGTCGCCTGAAACACGACGGCTATAGTACAAGCCGGTTCCGGTTCCATTAGTATTGAATCTGACCTTGTAAGCTCCAGTGGGAAGACCGACTATTGTATATGAACCTGTCGTGTCTGTTGTAGCCGCCATACCGACAGTCGAGTTGGTCGATGCATCGTATGCTCTTACATTTACTCCGCTGATACCGACCCCGGAAAAATTTGTAACAGTGCCGGAAATTTTACCACCTAAGGTCAGAGTTGTATTGATCGTAGCTGTGTTGCCGGCAGTAACTGTAACAGCATCTGCTGTGCTTATAGTACCGACGATTCTGTTGTTATAGTACTGCAAGATATATCCTGAATTATTTCCGTAAAACTGCACCTTATAATTCCCGGCTGGGAGACCGCTTATTGCATACTGTCCAAGTGAATTGGTTGTCACAGATGCATATGAAATGATGGTACCGCTTGTAGCATCGAACGGGGTGACAGATATTGAGGATATCCCCACTCCGTCTGAAGCGCGGGTCACGGTGCCGGATATGCTGCCGGCGGTTACCAGCGTTACATCTTTGCCAGTTGTGGTGTCAGTGCCCGTGACGGTCACACTTGTCGCCAAGGTCGCGTCGGAGGCACCTCCGTAAAACAGCCGGTTATACCCCTTGCTGCTGCCGTCGACAAAAACCTTGTAATTCCCTGCCAGCAATCCATGTATGGTATATGTGCCGTCACTGGCTGTGCTGGTCCCACCTATCCAGTTATTGGTCGCATAGTCCCATGCAGCAACCAGCAAATTGGCAATGCCGGTGGAACCATCTGAAGTCACTTTACCGGATATTGCACCGGCCTGGGCAAGTGTCACATTGATCCCGGTTATATTTGCTGTGGTAATCGGGATCAGAGATGCGCCTGAATACGAAGGTGTTGTTGTACCGTTGTACCAGCCGCTCTGGTTGCTGTTGTTGGCGCCAAAGTTGATTTTATATGATCCTGCGACAAAACCGTTTAGCGAATAATTGCCGCTGGCGTCGGTAGATGTCCCGAACAGATAAGCCCCGGTAGCATAATCATTAGCGCTTATGCCTACATTTGCTATGCCATTAATGCCGTCTGAGGTCACTTTACCGGAAAGGCTAAACGTAGTTCCTGTGGATAGAACGGCATCGGCAACAGCGCTGTTTGTGCTGCTCAAAGTTACGGTATCAGCATTGTTGCTGCTATGGCGACCGGTGTACCAGGCGTTGTCATAACCTGCAGCCTGCGCGTTAAACTGTATTTTGTAGTCACCTGCCGGAAGTCCGCTGACAAAATAGTTGCCGTTGGCATCAGAAGTGTTTCCCCCTGACCAGTTCAAAGAGCCGCCTCCGCCGGCCATGAAGACAGCAACACGGATCCCCGGGATACCTGTGCCGGAAACGTTGGTGAGCTTGCCGGAGATTGTGCCAGGAGTCACACCTGCCGAAAACGTCCACTGGGCGTAGAGGGTGACATTGGCCGTAACCATTGTAAATGTTGAGCCGGGTGTGTAGCTTGTGCCGGTGCCAGCAGCACTTGTATTCCATCCGGCAAAGGTATAGCCGGTATTTACCAGAGTTTCGGTACCCAGAGCTGTGACCGTCGCACCGCTGGTGTATACGGTGGCATCTGAGGGAACATTGCCGCCGGTGCTGCCATTGCCGTTGTAAGTGACGGTAACTGGCAGAGCAGGTGTCACGCTGTTGGATGCAACCGAGGCAGCACCGGTTCCTACACTATTTGTAGCAGTTACTGTAAATGTGTAGCTGGTACCGTTAGCAAGGCCGGATACAATAATCGG
Organism: uncultured Geobacteraceae bacterium; assembly: GCA_903845365.1. Taxonomy (GTDB): domain Bacteria; phylum Desulfobacterota; class Desulfuromonadia; order Geobacterales; family Pseudopelobacteraceae; genus JACRCG01. The sequence continues at coordinate 5,150 of CAIMXI010000406.1, forward strand.
GCTTGCAGTGCCTGTTGCTGTTACTCCGCCTGGTGATGAAGTTACAGAATAGCCGGTAACCGGGCTCCCGCCGTTCGATGCTGGTGCCGTGAAGCTGATGGTAGCCTGAGCATTGCCATCTGTGGCGGTGACACCCGTTGGTGCGCCGGGAACGTTGACAGGGGAGGTAACTGTAAGGTTGCCCGTTACCTGAGCTGCAGCGCCGAAAGTAACATTACCGCTCTGGTTGGCAGCTATGGTGCAGGTTCCGGGCGCAGCGGCGGTGATTATGGCACCGCTCACCGTGCAGACATTAGGTGTGATGCTTGTATAGACCACGCCAAGGCCGGATGTGGCTGTGGCAGAGGCGATCGTGGTGCCGCCGCTTATCACTGTTGGAGGAGTAAAGCTGATAGCTCCGATGGTCTGCGCGGCTACCAAGCCGCTGAACGTTGACATCAGAGGGGTTGGACTGTTAGCGGTTGCTCCGTTTCCAAATTGTCCAAATGTGTCATCACCCCAGGCCAGGATCGTGCCGTCGCTCTTTATCGCCATGACGTGGCTTGCGCCGGCGGCCAAAACTGCAACTTCTGACAGACCGCTAATTTGAACCGGTGTTGCACTAAAGTAATCGGGATAACTGGGAACTGTTACATAACCAAATTGACCGGAGCTATTCCAGCCCCATACGAATATTGCACCGTCGCTACGAATAGCCATAGAGTAATAAGTACCGGCATAAATTGACGTTATGCCTGACAGTACACCAGAACCATCAACACCTTTTACCTGTACCGGAGTCGGGGTCAGGATTGGGGAGTACGGATCAGTAACGGTGCCGTTGCCAAGCTGGCCGCCGTCGTTATTGCCCCACGTCCAGACCGTACCATCCTTTTTCAGTGCTAGAGTGTGACCATCATTTGGGCCGTCATCGCCAATTGCGATAGCCATAACATCGGAGAGAAAGCCTGAACCGCCAACGCCTTTTACCTGAACAGGCAATTCTTTTTGAATACCTATTCCGGATGATCCATCACCAAGCTGGCCTGAAGAGTTCCCCCCCCAAGTCCAGACAGTGCCATCGCTCTTCAACGCTGCCGAATAATAATGTCCTGCAGCGATAGCCGTAACACCGGATAATGTCCCGGTGCCTCCGGCATTTTTAACCTGTATCGGTGTTGCACTACCCGTAGTGGTACCGACGCCAAGCTGACCATATGAGCTTGGACCCCAGCCCCACACTGTACCATCATTTTTCAGCGCCAGTGTGTGGTCATAGCCGGCAGCAATCGCCGTAACGCCGGATAATGTCCCCGTACCTCCGACGCCTTTTACCTGCACCGGTGCTGATCTACTTGTGGTGGTGCCATCACCAAGCTGACCGGCACCATTATATCCCCAGGCCCAGACCGTACCATCGTATTTCAATGCTACAGAGTGCTCACTTCCGGCTGATATGGCAATAACACTCGTCAGACCGATGACTTGCACCGGAGTTGAACTGTTTGTGGTTGTTCCGTTGCCGAGTTGTCCGCGATTGTTTCTGCCAGATGCCCAGACAGTGCCGTCGCTCCTTAATACCAGGGAGTGCGAGGTTCCTGCGGAAAGAGCCATTTTTCTGAAACCTGCGGTAACGTATTTATTCCCATCCACAGTCACCTGACAAATGGAGTCGGTACCCGAACAAGCACCGAACCAGCCGGTAAATATGCTGCCGGAGTCAGGGGCTGCAGTGAGGGTAACGCTTGTGCCGTTGACGTAGCTAACTGAACAGGTGGCGCCGCAGTTGATGGTGCCATCCGGAACGGTAGAGACAACAGCCCCGGTGCCCATCCCGGCTTTATTGACAGAAAGTGTGTAGGTGTTGGTAAAAGTTCCGCTGATCGTGTGACCGGCGGTGACATTTGTGATGGTATAGCTGCTGTTGATTACAGATGCCAGCTTGTCAGTGCCGGCGTCGGTGAATGTAGCAAGGTGATAGCCTGCTGCTGGAGTGATGGTGCAGACGCTTGTGCTTCCAAAGGTAACAGATGAGTCGCAGGTAATCGTACCGTTGGCGCCAGAGGAAAAGGCGACTGTGTAGCTGTTCAGGGTAAATGATACCTCCACAGTACAACTCGCTGCGATTGCGTCGGTGGTGTAGGTCGTACCGGAGAGTGTCCCACCACAGGTGCCGCCTAGCGAGGCTGTATAGCCAGAATTGGGCGTAACAGTAAACTGGGTTGTTGCACCATTGATGACCGATTGTGGGATATTCGGGCTGATGCTGCCGCCGTTACCTGCTGATGGGGTTACGGTATAGTTCTGGATATTGAGAGAATTTATGGCAAAATTGGCGGTGATGAACATATTCGTCGTGACGCCGGATACCGTCAGCGGATTCGCGGTGGTAGCAGCAAAACCGCCAGTGCCGGTCCAGTTCACAAAATGGTGGCCGCTCACAGGTGTGGCGGTGAGCTGTACGCTCATGTCATAAGTAAAAACATCAGACTTCAGGTTGCCAGCCCCGCCGATAGCAGCATCGATGCTGCCAAGAGCTGTTGAGGAAAAAACTGTGCCGGCAGGATCGTACAGTTCGGCGCTGTTCAGTTCATTCCAGGAATCATCAACACCTCCGGCAAGAAGGACTTTACCGCTGCCGAGCAGCGTCACAGTGTAACCGGAACGGGCTTTCGGCAAACTTCCGGTTGAAGAAAAAGCTCCGACAACCGGATCATACAGCTCGGCACCGGCTGACAGGACACCGCTCTGGTCCCATCCGCCTGTCATAAGAACCTGACCATTGGCAAGCGGCGTGGCGGTATGGTTGTAACGGGTCGAAGTCATGGGTGCGGCAATAACGGTAAACTCTCCGCCACCCGCATTAGCAGTCGGATCATACAGTTCGGCGCTGGCAAGAACATCTCCGTTCACCCCGCCCCACCCGCCGGCTATGAGAACCTGGCCGGTGGCAAGCAGCGTGGCGGTATGACTGCTACGACTCGAATTCATGGAAGCGGCAGTGGCGGTAAACGCTCCGGCGCCCGCATTTGCAGTCGGGTCAAACAGCTCGGCACTGGCCAGGTTTACATCATCCTCCCCACCAACAACGAGAACCTTCCCGGAGGGGAGCCGCGTCGCAGTATGGGTAGGGCGAACCACGGTCATATCTCCGGTGGGAGAGAATGTTCCCGTGGCGGGATCGTACAGTTCGGCGCTGAGATACAAGTTGCCGTTATTATCATCCCCGCCGATGATCAGCACCTTGCCGCTGGCCAGCAGTGTGGCGGTGTGTCTCTGACGGGCGGTTCCCATAGCACCGGTGGAGCTGAATGTCCCGGTGACGGGATCGTACAGTTCTGAACTGTTCACAATGCCGTTGTTATCACCGCCGGCAATGAGTACTGTGCCGTTCGCGAGCAGCGTGGCGGTGTGACCCCGTCGGGCTGTGGTCATTCTTCCGGTAGTGGCGCTGAAAACTCCAGTGGCAGGATCATACAATTCAGCGTTCGGCGCAACCACATTGAAATATTCCGGGCCTCCGGTAATGAGAACAATGCCGTTGTCAAGCCGTGTGGCTGCATGGCCGGAACGAACCATGTTCATGTCGCCGCTGGCTACGGCAATCAGCCGGTACTGGTTCGGATCAAAGGTAGCGGAAATCGTGCAGGGTTCGGTAATCGCTCCGGTTGTAAAGGTATAGCTGGTTTCATCATTGCTGTAGTTGTAATGGTCGGTGCCGCCGCAGCCGTACACGTGTCCCACATGATAATGGGCATCGGCGTTAAAGGTAAAAGAGGTAGTCGAACCGACAGCCGCCATGGCCGGTGCAGGTGTGCTTGAATCGAGCGCCCCGTGGGGAGCGGTTGTTACGGTGACGGCGGAACTGTTAGCAAAGTTGGCAGTGAGTGTCACATCTCCGGCTGGATAAACCCAGTACGTCAGGTTCGGTTGCGTGGATGTGAAGCCGTTGCTGCCGGACCAGTTGACAAAGCGGTAGCCGGGATTCGGGACAGCGGTTACCGTTGCAGAGCCATTGCCATAACTTACCGTCTGGCTTGTAGTGCCGGTAAGGGCGCCATTGCCGTCGGTCTGAAAGGTGATAGTGTAGGAGTTGGGAATAAAGGTGACATTGAAGGTACGTGAAGCGGTAGCGTTTGTAAGAATCAACGGATTATCCGTGAGGGTGGCTCCGCTGCCATCCGTCCAGTAGCCGAAATGATAACCGGTTGCCGGAGACGCCGACACAGCAGTCGTACTGCCGCCATGATTCACCGTCTGGGGGCTCGTGCCGCCGACAGTGCCCCAACTACCGCTGCCGCCGAAATAAAAGGTATAGGTTCTAATGGCTGCCGAACAGGTTGCGGCCGTGCCGCCATTTATTCCATCACAGCTCCAGCTCCATGGCCCGGAGCCGGTTACTGCGGTGGCACTGCCGGAGGTGCAGAGAGTGAGTGACTCCTGAGAGGTGAAAGTGCCGCCGTTGTTGCCGCAGACGCCATTTATCGCGCTGTTGCTGAAGTTGGCGGTAACGGTGTAGGTCCAGCCGACAAGTTTGTTGGTCACATTCAGCGGATTGGCCGAGGTAGCGTCAAAGTAGGGTATGCCAGTCCAGTTGACAAAATAATAGCCGGGATCCGGAGTGGCGGTAACCGCACTGCCGCTGTTGAGGTGGTAGACGGTCTGATTGGTGGCGCCGCTGATGCTGCCGTTAGCACCGGCTGCAAAGGTGAATTTTGAGGCAGAGCAGTTGAAGCCTGTTGCACCTCCGTTCACGCCGTTACATTGCCAGTACCATGGCCCGGAGGCGCCGCCGCTGAATGCTGTAGCGGTGCCGACACTGCAGCGGTTGTAGGTCGGAATGCCGGAGAACGTTTTGCCGGTGCTGGTGCCGCAGATGCCGGCAACCGGAACAGCGCTGAAATTGGCGGTGATTGTCTGGTTCGAAATGACATTGGTAATGGTCAGCGGATTGTCAGAAGTGGTAACAAACCCGTTGGTGCCGGTCCAGTTGACAAAATAATAGTTTGCGGCTGGCACAGCGGTAACTGTTGATGAGTTGCCACCGGAAGTGATCGTCTGGCTGGTCGTGCCGGTGAGTGTGCCGTTGCCGTCGGAGGTAAAGGTGAGTGTGTAGTTGTTGACCGTCCAATTGGCATACAGTGTGGTGTTGGCGTTTATGTTGAAGGTGTCGCTCCCTGCCGTATAGTTGGTGCCGCTGCCGTCAGCAGCCGTGTTCCATCCGGCAAAGCTATAGCCGGTTTTTGTAAGGCTTCCAGTGTTGCCTAGCACGGTGATAGTTCCGCCATTTGCATAGCTGCTGCTGTCGGTCGGTATCGTTCCGCCGGTGCTGTTGTTGTCATTGTAGATTACTGTGTAGTTCGGATTTAGCGTAAACGTCGTCGTCACACTCTTTGCACCAGTTACAGTCACAGTGCATTGGTTACCGCTGGTGCTGTCGCACCCGGTCCAGCTTGTAAAACTGCTGCCGAAATCTGGGGTGGCGGTGAGAGTAACGCTTGTACCGCTGGTGTAGGTGTTTGAACAGGTTGAGGCGCAGTTTATGGTTGAGTCTGGGGCGGTTGATCCTACCACTCCTGTGCCGGAGCCGGTTTTTGTCAGGGAAAGGGTGTATGTCGATGCGACGCTTGTCCCTGACAACGCAACAGAGGTCGTTGTCGCCGTGCCTGCTGAGTTGGACGACAGGCTGAATGTTGCTGATTTTGTTCCGGCGATGTCAGGAGAGAAGGTAATCTGCATGGTGCAACTAGCACCAGGAGTTAAGGTTGTACTGGAACAGTTGTCGTTTGATTTTGTAAACTGATCGGCGTTTGTGCCGGAAAGTGTACCAGCGCCAATGTAGAGATTGTTCGTGCCGGAGTTGCTGATGGTGAATGCTTGAACGCTTGAGGAACTGCCGACATTCACGCTGCCGAAATCTTTGGATGAAGGTGATGCAGAAATAGAGGCATTGCCATATAACCCGCTGCCGCCGCGAACGGGCCATACGTAATAAAAACTACTGACCTTAAATTGACTGTGAGTGGAGCCGAATGACATATCGACATACCAGGCAGTTAAGGCGTTATCGGCGTTGGTGCTGGACGACCAGTATGAGCGACCCTGAACATTGGAAAAACCTTGTGTCACATTATTCAGCCAATCGGCATTGGGTACCTGTTGCCAATTGACCATGCTGGCCAGTTCATAACGATTGGGGAGACGCCAGTCATTATGCCCCTGGTAGTTTCCGCTGTTAAGTTGATTTACGTAATCCAGCGCATGCTGCCAGGTAACCGCGCCATCATTTACTGTACCGTCGGCATCAAACGACGGACTTCCGGTTGTCATCAGATTGGCGTCTTTCGCCCAGACCAGCCCGGAAAGTTTATCCGTGACCGTCTGATCCGCATTAGCGCCGAACCGGGGCGACGGCCAGGTAGCGCCACTCTGCAACTCGCCATCCTGACCAGTGCCACTGCATGATATAACAGTACCACTGACGTCGTAACAGGTGGTTTGCCCTGTTTTAGAAATAGACAGAGAACTTACTGATCCGGACGATCCCCCACGAACAGGCCAGACGTAATAGCTGTCGGATTTACTATAGGCTTCAACGTCGCCGATAGTGATGTTCATGCCGAAGGCATAATTTTTGAAGAGGGCATTGCTATTTGACGACCAGTAGTAGCCAAGCTGGACGACGTTACTAAAGCCCTGATCATTAAGCCATGAAACCTGATCTCTCAGGCTGAGGTTCAGAATACTGACAAGTTCATTGACGTTGGGAAGTCGCCAGTCGTTGTGTCCCAAATAATTGCTGCTGTTGAGACCCTTGATGTAATCCAGCGCCAGTTGCCAGGTTTTGGATCCTGCTGCCAGGTTAGCGTTCTTTGTCCATATAACTCCTGTCAGGTTATCGGTAACGGTGTCCGTTTCTGCTGTGAATCTGGGGTTGGGCCAAGCTACACCCAACTGTAGCGCGCCGTCCTGACCGGTGCCAGTGCAGGATGAGAGGGACGTTCCGTCAGTATCATAACAGATGGTCTGACCAGTCTGGGGAAGCATGGCCGGTATAAGCGTCCACTTGGCGTATAGGGTGACATTCGCCGACCCCATGGTGAATGTCGAAGCCGCTGCTCTACTTGTACCACTACCATCAGAAGCGGTATTCCATCCGGTAAAGGTATAGCCGGTTTTCGTGAAGGTGTTGGCAAGAACGGTGACGGTATCGCCGGTCAGAAAGCTTGTCGTGTTTGACGGAGTAGTGCCGCCGTCGCTGCCGTTGCCGTCATAGTTGACGGCGTAGGTTGTCGGAGCAGATGAGTCAAAAGCCGCCGTGACACTCTTCGCACCAGTTACAGTTACTGTACATTCGTTGGCTTCCGTGCTGTTACACCCTGTCCAGCCAGCAAAATATTTGCCGCTATCGGCGGTGGCGGTGAGTACTACCGATTGTCCTCTTGCAAAGCTTGCGGAGCAGGCTGCGCCACAGGTTATTCCGGCAGGGATGCTGCTGATGCTGCCGCTTCCGGTTTTGGAAAGCGTCAAAGTACCAAGGGCACTAGACTGTCCCGAACGCACCGGCCAAGCGTAGTAGGGGTCGGTCTTAATGCGGCTGTCCACGTAGCCACTGTACATGAAAACGACCCAGGCGTTACTGGTATTGACCGCGCTGGTACTGCCGGACCAATAGCCATATGACTGGACGTTGGCAAAACCCTGTGAAGGGTTATTGAGCCAAACCGTCGGATTAGTACCAGTATAATTTGTCGGCAGACTGGCAAGTTCATTGATATTTGGCAAGCGCCAATCACCGGCAACAGAACCATCAGAAAGATTGCATAAGCCGCTTGCCAAGGTATTGGCTGAGTTGAGTGCGGTTGCCCAGGTTTGTGCATCAAAACAGTTAGCTTTCTTCAGCCAAACCAGTCCGGTCAGGTTATCAGTTTGGGTACCGTTGCCGTTATCGGTGAATCTCGTCGCAAGAGCGTTTATTACCCCGGTCTTTACGGTTGCGCCATTTGTCCCGGCGTCCTTTTGCCATGTCATGCTGTAGACTTTGTCGGTTATGGTTGTGCTGTTATCGGTAAACACCGGATCAGTCTGGGTTGCGCCCATCTGTTTATCACCATCTTGCCCGGTTCCGGCGCAGGAGATGACTGTGCCTGCTGCGTTATAACAGACGGTCTGGCCGGTTTTGGGGAGAACCAGAGTTCCCTGCAGATATGCCCAGCAGCTTGCTGTGGTGCCGCCGCTGTTCGCGCATGTCCAAGACCACGGCCCTGTGCCGCTTACGCCGGTGGCGGTGCCTGTGACGCAAAGGTTTGATGTGGGGGCGATTGTGAAAGGTTGTGTGTGGGAGGTGCCGCAGGCACCGTTGACCGTCCACTTGGCATAAAGGGTGGTGTTGGCCAAGATGGTAAAGATGCCGCTGCCTGCTGAGTAGTTGGTGCCATTACCACCGGCTTGGGTGTTCCAACCGGCAAAAGTATAGCCGGTTTTTACCAAAGTGCCGGTGTTGGCAAGGGCGGTAATGGTATCGCCGCCAAAATAGCTGGTCGAGTCTGACGGAGTGGTGCCGCCGTCGCTGCCGTTGCCGTTATATGTGACTGTGTAGATTGGCGGAGCGTTTGTGCCAAACACCGCCGAGACACTCTTCGCACCGGTCACAGTCACCGTACACTGGTTGGCTTTCGTGCTGTTACACCCTGTCCAGCCCGTAAAATATTTGCCACTGTCCGCTGTGGCGGTAAGTACCACCGATTGCCCGGCGGCAAAGTTGGCTGTGCAGGTTTCGCCGCAGGTTATTCGGGAGGGGTCGCTGCTGACAGTACCGCTGCCGCTCCCGGCTTTGGAAATGGTCAAAGTGCCTAATGACCCAGACTGTCCGGCACGCACGGGCCAAACATAGTAGCTGTAGCTCTTACCGTCGATGCTCACGTAGCCATCGCCCATGACCACGTACCAGGCGTAAGCCATAGAGCCGGAGTAGTTGCTAGACGACCAATACTTATTGTCCTGGACGTTGGCAAAACCCTGTGAAGTGAGCCAAATTGACGGCGCACTACCCATGAAATTTGTCGCCACACTGGCAAGTTCATTTATATTTGGCAAGCGCCAGTCACCAGCAACAGAACCATCGATTAGCCCGCATACGGTGTTGTCTCCCTTTAGATTGTTGCTCCAGGTAAGGGCATTTGGCCAGGTAAGCTTACTGGTAGTTGCATCAGTTCCTTTTGCAATCCCGCCAACAGTAGCAAAGCAACCGGCATCCTTCAACCAAACCAGTCCGGTCAGGTTATCAGCCACCGTACCGTCGCTGTTATCGGTGAACCGGGTTGCTGGGCCGCTTATCCCATGCTTTATGGTTGCACCATTCATCCCAGCATCCTTTTGCCAGGTCATGCCGTAGACCTTGTCGGTTATGGTTGTGCCGCTATCGGTAAACACCGGATCAGTCTGAGCCGCGCCCGCCTGTTTATTACCATCCTGCCCGGTTCCGGCGCAGGCTATGACTGTGCCCGTTGTGTTATAACATAAGGTCTGGCCGGTTTTGGGAATAACTAATGTTCCCTGTAGATATGCCCCGCAGCTTGCGTTTGTGCCGCCGTTGCTGCCGCCACAGCTCCATGTCCAGGGGCCTGTGCCGCTTACGGCGGAATACGTTCCAGTGACGCAAAGATTGGCAGACGGCGCAACGGTGAATGGAGTGCCGTTGCTGGTGCCGCAGACGCCGTTGACCGGAACAGGTATAATAATGTTCTGCGTTACCTGTATTGCGGAGTTGTAGTTGGCGTCTCCCGCCTGATCGGCGGTGATGGTACAGGTACCGGCGGCTAGTCCGGTGACCAGACTCCCGCTTACACGGCATATTGTGCCGGTTGGAGTTCCGAAGGTGACCGAATTGCCGGATGCTCCGCCGGTGGCGCTGACAGTTGTAGTGCCGCCAACGGCCAATGTAATTGGGGTGAAGGTGATGGTACCTATGGTCTGGCTGGCCGTGTTGACCGTAAAGCTCTGAGTCACTTGAGGTGCGATATTATACGAGGCATCTCCCCCCTGTGAGGCGGTTATACTGCAGGTGCCGACCGTAACAAAGGTCAGCATGCCGCCGGAGGTGATGGTGCAGACCCCGCTCGTCGTTGAACTGAAGGTTACCGCAAGACCTGAGCTGGCCGTAGCGGTCAGGGTTGGAGAGGTTCCGTAACTCTGACTGCCGGGATTGGCAAAGGTGATCGTCTGGGTAGCTTTTGGCAAAGCGGAGACCTGGCTGCTTGTCGCTCCATTGTAGCTGTAGAAGTCCATCCCCTCCGGCCCCGTGCCGACGCTAACCGTTCTCAAGGGCGTATTGTTTTCAGTGTTGATGACCGTTACGCTAGCTCCGCCCCAGTTCGACACATAGAGTCGGGACAGTGCCGCATTGATCGTCAGGCTGTTTGGCTGAATACCCAGCAGGTCGGCAGTAATTGTCGATACAGCATTACCGTTGGCAACGTCGATGACTGATACCGTTCCGCTCCCCTGATTCAGCACATACACCTTGTTTTTTATCGTATTGATGACAACTTTGGCAGGGTTCGAGCCTACGGTAATCGTGCCGACAACTGTATCGTTAGTTGTATCGATGACCGACACGGTCCCGGATGTATAGTTTGCCACATAAGCTCTGTTGATGAGTGAATTGACAGCAATGCCTGACGGATCGGTCCCCACCGTGATCTGTCCGGTAATGGCATTAGTGCCGGTATTCATTATCTGCACGGTGCCGTTGCTGATATAGGCTTTGGTAGTAGCCGGGATAATGGCAAGAGTGCCTGAAAGCGGAATCGTAGTAAGTACGGTATTGCTGGCCCCGTCTATGACGTATGTTTTAGCACTGCCGACCATTGACACATACACCCTGTTTGTCAGAGGATCGACCGTGATCCCCGCAGGGTAATCTGTAATGACAGTTCCGACACCGGTGATAGTCGCAACTACCACATTGGTGTCGGTATCGATCACTGACACAGAATTAGCGAAATAATTTGCCACATAAGCCCTGTGTGTTGTCGGATTGATGGCAACGGCAACCGGCTGGTCGCCGACACCGATCGTTGCCGAAGTAACAGAGGCGTTGGCATCAAACGATGAGACCGAGTTGCTCACCTGATTAGCCACATATACCCTGTTAATGCTGGTAGCCATGACGGTGTAGAAATAGGTAGTGCCGTTTTGTGCGGTACTGTCGATGTATAGTGTTGTGCTGCTCGAACCGATGACACTCCCCAGGGTGCCGCTCGTAGTTGACCGATAAATGGTATACGAGGTGGCTCCGCTAACCGCACCCCAGGTTATTTTTGGCATATTGTTGAACAGAGTTGCGTTCACTCCTGTGGGTGCCGCCAGAGCGGTTGTCGCAGTGGCGATGCTCCCTGTCGACCAGTTGTTCGCTGCATCAACAGCGCAGAGTCGGTAGTAGTAGGTTGTCCCGCCGATAACAGTTGTGTCGTTGAAGGATAGACTCGAGCCGCTGTAAAGCGCCGTTCCGGAGCAGTCCGTTGGCACCGATGACGTAGATGAAACCAGTTTGTAGCCGCTCACCCCGCTGATGTCCGAGGCAGCGGTCCAGGTAAGATTGATTTGATTGCTCCCTGCTGCTGTTGCGGATAGTATCCCTCCGGTCGGTGGCGTGGAATCACTGATGGTCAAGGTTGCCGTGGCACTCCCCTGGAAATTGTCGTCGTTTATAGAGACTGCAACGGAGTAGGAGCCTATCGCCGAAGGGGGTGTTGAACTGCCGTTATACGTAACCGATGTTGCCAGCCCCGACGGGATAGTTGTGACGGTGACGGACTTGGCAGTGGCGTCATACTCCTGTGATAGAGCGGCAAGGTTGATAACTGAGGGCGCCTTGTTGACCGTCAGCGTCTGATTAACTGATGGGGCAGCGTTGTAATTGCCGTCGCCGGACTGGCTTGCGCTAATGGTGGTTGTCCCTGGTTTATGAATGGTGACAGTTGCACCGCTGATCGATGCCACAGTCGGGTCACTGCTGGTGTAACTTACGGTCAAGCCGCTGCTTGCAGAAGCCGTAAGATCAAACGGAGCATCCCCGTAAGTTTTGGCGGCTAGCGCTCCAAAAGTGATGGTCTGGCTGGCTTTGACGGCGTTAGTGTTGCTGCTGGTAATCTGGGTGGCTGCGGCATAGCTGCTGTTGCCTGCCTGATTGTACTGGACGATGCAGGTTCCGGTTGGGGCAATCATGGTGAAGATCGCTCCGCTTGCGGTACAGACTCCGGCGCTGCCACTGCTATACGTGACGGGAAGGCCGGATGATGCCGCGGCTGCTACGGTAAACGAGCTATTGTAGGCGGCAGATGCAGGGGCGGCGGTGGTGACGTTTATGGTTTGGGCAGCAGCAACTACGCCGCGAACGGGCCAGACGTAGTAAGTCAAGTAATTGGTCTTATCCGCATAGTACACCATGCCATCACTCAAATGTACGAACCAGGCGTTACTCCATGAGTTACTGGTGCTGTCGTAGTTTGACGACGACGTCCAGTAGCCAACTGGTGACACGTTGCTGAAACCTTGGTCGGCAAGCGCAAGCATGAGCCAATCGGACTGCCATTCCAGCCGCCCCCTGTCTAGCAGGCTTGACAGTTCATTTATATTAGGTAGGCGCCAGTCGGTATGTCCCGCATAGCCACTGCCGCTGTTGAGGCTATTGATGTAAGTCAACGCATCTTGCCAAGACATAGGATAGGTGGAGTAGTTAGCGGGGTCTTTTGGCCACATCAATCCGGTCAGGTTGTCGGTAATTGTATTACTGTTGTCAGGTGAAGAGGTATTGGGTGTAAATCGCGGAGAGGGCAACGCAACACCCTTCTGCAAATCCCCATCCTGACCAGTGTTGGCGCAGGATGTCGTAACGTAACCTGTAGTGGGATAACAGGTTGTCTGGCCGGTTTGTGGCAGAGCCAAAGTCCCGGAGATTCCGCTACGTACGGGCCAAACAAAGCTAGGCGAACCATAGTCATACGCAGCTATCATGCCATTGTCCAAGTTGACAGCCCAAGCAGCCAAAGAAGCCCAATTTGGGTCGTCGCGCCTAACGATGTAGTTGCTAGACGACCAGTAGTAATCGTTCTGCACGTCGATGAAACCTTGTTCTGGCAAGTTCAGCCAACTATAAGGGGCTGATTGTTCCCTATTTAGCAAGCTAGCCAGTTCATTGATATTTGGCAGACGCCAATCTTTGTGCCCCTGATAACCGCTGCCAGTGTTGAGGCTAGTAATGTAATCCAGTGCTTGTTGCCAATTCTTGGCTAACCCGGCGAGGTTAGCACTCTTCGTCCACATCAGACCGGTCAGGTTGTCGGAAACAGTGGATGCAGTGGCAGTACTATATGTGGCAAATCGCGGGATTGGCCACGCAACACCCTTCTTTAGTGCTCCATCATCTCCTGCCGTATAACTCGTAGCCTGCCCGGTCTGGGGGAGCTGGATGGTGGCGGCGTGGAGGACGGCTGGTGATGCAATAGAATACAGCAGTAACATCAGCATGGTAGCTGGGAATAACATCTGCCTGGAATTTGTTCTCACGGTATTTCCTCTTTTTTGGTGCGGCTGTTTAACCTTGGTGGAAGTTTGGTGTCACGCTTGACTTATTGACACTTGATACTGTCCGCCCCAAATAGCCTGGGTACCTGCATGGCAATCCGTGGGCAAGGTAAAGCGTTGGCCACCCCACGAATAAATTGTGCTACCAGCCCTATTATCAGAGATTTCATATTTTCCTTTGCTTTAACGGCAATTTTGAATTTTGAATTTCGAATTTTGAATGATATAGTTGGTACAATATATTTTCATTACAAATACGAGGTTGGCATGTCTATGCAAGCACAGCGAATTGTAACTCAAGTGGATTCATCCGGTCACCTGATGCAACTGCCACTATTACCTCCGGGACAATCGGTAGAAGTAATCATGCTACTTCTTGAGAGTGGCACACAATCAAAACCTCGCAGGAAAGTTCCAGCCCATCTGAAAGGTAAAATTCGCGAAGTAGGAGATATTATGTCGTCTGCTCCGTTAAGCGACTGGGGTATCGCCTGATGCTCTTGCTGGATACCCATATCTGGCTCTGGTGGATAAATTATATTCGGAAAACACAAACCAATTGTTGCCCATCAACTGGAACATGTTGCCGTGTCCATATCAGAATCCCCTTCACAACACCTTCCATTCCCGACATGCCCAAAATCAAAACTTCACCTTCACCTTCACATTAACAGTGGTTGGCTTGGGAGCCGTAACTGTTGGTATGGCGGCTGATATACCGCTTGTTGTTGTCTGCGTGGTGGTCGTAACCGGGGCAATATTTGATACTGCAGACGTGTCTCTGCCTGCCGTCGATAATACGGTGTTTAATGCATTGTTGGTGCTGGCTGCAGTGGAGCTTCCGGTTGTTGTGGATATAGTTGGAATGGTCGGTAACGCAAGTATCGGCATGCTTGTCGTAAAAACTGACGAAACTGTAGGGGTTTGCACGCTTGGCGTGGCTGGAGCGGCTACACTCGCAGGGCTAACAGTGACAGGAGAAACGACAGGAAGGGTTGCAGAAGCGGTTGACGTGACTGGTGTCGAAGTGGTTGTTGCACTTGTTGTAGTGGCCGCAAAGTCGCCTGCCGCTGCAACTGTTTTAGCCTTGCTCGTCGAGTCTGTGCCGACAGTTGATGCAGCAGATCCACTGCTAGTCGCTTCGCCACTTGCAGATGGGCTATTGGCAGCCGTTGAATTTGAACTGACATCAGTTTTGCTGATAGAAGTTGTTGGCGCTTCTATGGTCGTGACACTTGAAGCTGCTGGCGCTGATAATGGTGCCGAAGAGGTTGTAGCTCCGGATGGTTGCGTATCGGAACCTGTTTGGGCAGAACCGCTTACGGCGCTGGAATTGTTATTGGCTGATTTTGAGCTGTCTGTAGTACTCTTATCCGAAGCCGTTTTTGTTTCTGAACTCCCCTTCTGTTCTGTCGTAGCGGCATCTTTCCCTGATTTGCCGGTATCCTTTGATTCTGTTGTTGCGACTTCTTTTTTCTCTGTGGCTACTACGTCCTTTTTATCAGTAGTTCCTGCATCCTTTTTGTCTGCTGTTGAGGCATCCTTTTTATCTGTGGTTGCTGCTTCTTTTTTATCTGTGGCAGTGGCTTCTTTATTGTCTGTAGCTGCGGCATCTTTTTTGTCTGAAGCTGCGGCTTCTTTTTTGTCTGTGGTTGCAGCTTCTTTCTTGTCTGTGGTTGCAGCTTCTTTCTTGTCTGAGGTTGCAGCTTCTTTCTTGTCTGAGGTTGCAGCTTCTTTCTTGTCTGAGGCTGCAGCATCCTTTTTGTCCGAGGATCCTTTTGCTGATTTGTCAGAACTCCCGGATGCGTCCGATTTACTGGAATCACCGCCTGAAGCTGCAGGTGGAGCTGTCAAGCCAGTCTGCATCTTCTGAATTTCCTGCGGCTGTGCCGGACGTGGAGCAAGCGGAGCAAGATTACCGGTTACTGTTGTTACAGTTCCGGGGCGAAGATTAACCATCTGAGCCGGTATGCGAGGATTAAAACTGTAGACCTCTCCTGTCTTTACATAAACATTGGTCACACCCTGTTGGTGGTTTACAAAAAAATCAGTACCTCTGACTCCTGCTATGGCGTTGGGGGTTCGGATTTCAAATTTTTTCTGACCTGAACCACTTGATTGTGCTTTGCTCAAATCAATGACCGCCTGCACTTTTCCACGTGCAAGCCTTACTTCAGAACCTCCCGGATTCTTGCCGGAAAAATGTTCCCCAATATCAATCCTTGATTGCTCCGCGACTTTAAGAACGGAGCCGTCATGATAAACAACCTCGACAAATGCCTTTGACTTGGTCCTTATCATGTCACCGGTTGAGATTTGATCGCCGTTTTTTGCCTGCAATCCGGGGGTCGCTCCCCCCTTCAAAATATCCACGGCTCCAGAGACGCTACGCAGCGATGCAATTGAGGCGGCACACGCCAGAGTAGGCCTTAATCCGATTAGTACAAAAATAACCAATAAATACAGGCTGAGGGATACAAAAAAGCGCTGAACGTTTCGCATGTCCATTTTCTCCTTAAAATCTGACCTCAAGGCCAGTGGAAACCAGATTGCGCAGATAGTTAAAGGTATCGATAGTTGATATGGCTCTGCTGTTGGAATAA
>CAIMXI010000407.1 GCA_903845365.1 uncultured Geobacteraceae bacterium
GCATCATTCAGCTCCTTGATCCGGAAAATTTTACCCAATGAGAACAGCACCCGAGGCAAAAATTTGGAATCTCTCTGCTGTCGCTTGTCTGAAACCACCACACGCCCACCCACTCTAATACCGAACCAAAATAAATTCGTGCCGAATTTAACGAAATTGGCTGCAATTTCGTCATTCCCCCGAGCTGAAATAGTGCTCGTCTCCATGTAAGAAACTACAGTCTTGCGTCGCTGAAGAGTCGTGAAGTCGAGTAAAAATTCAAAACATGACAACTCGAACCTATGGCACCTGTCTTTATTATTTCCTGGCGGAAATAATAGACGAAGCACCAGAAACCGTGTCTTGACGGGTTGAAATTACACTTTGTGTGAGCTGCTATTTTCGATCGCTGGCCCGGCTTTCGTCCAGCCACTCGAAAAAAGATATATTTTTGCTGCAGCAAAAAAAAATCTCTGGGTCTTCCGCGTTCGCTGAACATTGTCGCCGGATCACCGCCACGGCGGCTTTCCGGTGAAATATCTGCCAAGTTATCTTGGCAATCCACCATTCTGACTCGGCAATTTATGCGCATATACCGCAAGTTAATCGCCGAACTTCGGATTTCCGGCAGTCTCGTTTAGTAGCAAGACAAACCGCCCAGACGTAAACAAAATAATCAGCAAAATAGGGAGCCTGCTTTTGCGTAACTGATTCAAAACCAGTGGCAAATTGTTCAGAAAATATGATGTTAATCCTGGCCGTCATGGGCCGGTTTTGTGTTTCTCACCAGGCCTTGCTCTGAGCATCTCAAGTCATACGGCGCACCGAACAATCCAATATCTTGATTTGCTGAGTCAATTATTCGCCTTGATTGGTTTGCAACCATCAAAGCGAGACACTATAGATAAGCCGTCTCCGACCGCTTTTGTTGATCGATGATGGCGGCCAGCCATAGAAGCTGCTGCCATCCGAGTTTTACGAATGTATTTCATTATTGAGTGTACAGAGAATTCACAGGGAGGAGATGTTAAGTGACGCCCGGAACTCATGCAGATCTTCAACGCAAGTTCATCCGCAAAAAGGGTGGAAGTCAGGACGAATACACCCGGATAGACTTTTTCGTAACGGCAAAAATGTTTCTGCAACTGCAAGCAGAAATAACAGGGCGGCAGTCACCATCTATGACCCATTTTCTACGCGAACTGCTCACAGAAGAGTTCGGTCGCTCGCTCAAAAGGGCCAGAAGATGGTCGAAAAAACTGTGAATGGAGGAATCGTCGTGCAACAGGATCAACTACATGAGCTTATGAAATACACCCTGCAGATTGACCAGAACAAGGGTACACCGGGCAGGCCGACTGTCGGGCGCTTCCGCCGCCGTAAAGATGGCTGGTTTGTGGCTGAAGTGACCGTAAGCACATGCCATGCGTCAGCAATTATTGCCATAGCCACTGCACATTGCCTGAATGATGCATCCATCGCCACTGCGCTGCTTGCCCAAGCAATCGATGCCATACTCAAGCGCGCTATAGCCGGCTCCCATCTGAAGCCTTTGGGCACAAAATTTATCCAGCGGAACATGAGAGATGAACTCACGCTGGTCATTGCCGCCACTGAAATGCTTTGCAAAGAGATATGTAATCTGCGTAGCGGTCATCCGGAATTTGCCGCATGTACCGATTACCAGATACTTTCGAAACTGTTCCGGTCATCAGCCGATCAGAAGCTAACTTGCCCCTGATATCCTGTGACAGATTCATTGAGGAGTAAACCGTGAATGGAAAATACGCAGGGCTGACGCCGCAACAAATTGATGCATTGACTGCGATCGACCGAGATCTTGCCGACGCTGCCATCACTGTCAAGCCTGGGGCAATTGAGCATAACTGTAATTTTGGAAGAAAAAGTGAAGCGGGTAGAATTGCTGCCATTGCTCCTGCAGCCGAAATAAGGGATTTATCACTCCTCTCCGTGCCGGTCGGTATCTTTCTGGTGTTCATGGTATGCATTGTTGCCCTGTTCATAAAATTTGAAGAGCTGAGCACTCCTACTCTTCTCATCGGCACCGGTGTGATGCTTGTTACCATCGCATATCTGTGTGTAAAGGCAGTTATGGAGCGAGGTTATTGGGAAGAACTGGTTTGGCCTGATGATGGTTCAGATGAGTACACTGAACTGGTTTGTTCTGATGAAGGACTTGTTATTGACCGTGAATGTATTCTTCCCAGCTATTGGGATTTGGTCTGGCCTGATGATGGTTCTGATGAGTGCGTTGAACAGGTTCTAGATGCCGCGACGTTACAGAATATTCGGGATCTTGCATCATGCGCCAAAACAACTATTACTGGGTACTGCAATACTGGTTTTGTTTTATGTAACCTTGACGATGAGGTAGCAGCAGTTAAAGTTGCATATAAGGAAGGTAATTATTTAGTAGTTTCGCAGATATACCGAAAGGTTTTGAACCAGGTATGCGGTTTTTTGAAAACGTATCTTGTGCATGATAAGAATGGAGTACTTCCGATTCCTTCTGGGACTGGTCATAGTCAGGTTAAGCCTAGTACCTTTGACAAAGCGAATAAGCAACGTCGTGAATTGTGGGTGGAGCTTGCAAAGTATTGTGTGAGTAGTGCTATGAGTGTTGGTCAAATAGCTCGCGTTTGCCTAAGATACAATATATTCGGTAAAGTGGCGTGTCGCGACTGTACGCGGTCGTCAAGGCTGTGCGTTCGCCGAAGATACACGATACGTGATGTTGTGGCGTGATTCTCAAGTTTATGTGTTGCTAGTAACAACAACGAAAACACAATTTTGGTCAGGACTAATGGTGTAGTATCCGGCCTGGCTAGAGTTTGAATGGTCTCGAGCTTTCCGTCATTGGTTTTGCGTTTGGTTATAGTTTTGTTTGTAAACAAGTCGATATATCGAAATATCTGTTCTTCCTCCTCATCTTTTTTCGTTTTCTTAGCTGGCGCAATACAGCTCTCGAACATTTCTTTGATGATCGCGTCAGAGTAGTATCCATCCTGTAGAATTATCAGCGTATCGCTACCGTTACTTTGAATTTTTTCTTGCTCGAGTTTGATTTGGGCGGAATGCAGCGTAGAGCTACCATAGATCCCCATGGTATAGCTTTTTTCTTTGGGTTTGGTTTCATTTTTTTCTATGTGTTTGGTGTCTTTGGGTTCGTCTTTGGAAGAGTTTGCGGTTTCTGCGCAGTATCCGTACAGAATCCTGCAGATCAACTCATGTAACCCGTCTTTTTCGCACAGAATTTCGTAAGCGGTAGCATAAGCTGCGGTACCTATTACCTGTTCGTATTCGGCTTTTGTGAAGTTGAGGTTAAGTTTTTCTGTTTTGCTGCGTTTAACATCAACATAATACGGGAAGATGTCAAACAATGATCGATCTTTAGCGATTTCGACGCAAGTTTTTGATATGATCTCACGGGCTAACTCATCCAAAGTTTGAGGTTTACTACATTTTACTGTTAGTCGATCTATCGTATCTTTGCTCAAAGCTACTGAAACTGTCTTTATGTCGGTTTCGCTATTTCCCGTTCTAACCATGTTCACTGAAAATCTCCTCTCCATTCAGTATGGAAACCGACTGGTCAGTTTTCAATGTCATTCTTCCTCTGATGCTAAATCTCTCTCATTATCGTTCGCACCGTCTTTTGACAGCGGCTGCTGGCTTGTTGACACGTAACTTTTTAACTCTGCTGCCAGTCCCTTAATATTGAGACGGTCGTTATTGACCTTCTCAAAGCGGGGGTGCGAATCTTTAATATCTCTGAAGTAAAGATCAAAATTTTTGAATGTCTGTTCCATTACCGCTAACGACTCCTTGCGTGTAATTTCGAGCGCGTCTAGCTGACTGATTAAGCGCTTCGCCATCCAGTGCCAGTATGAATACTGAGGCGTATCTTCACACAACTTCCATAAGAGACGAAAGAATATCGGGTTCGTTACGGTGACGTAATTCAGCATGAACTTTGGTACATTCAGTAGATCGAATGGTTTTCGTTCGAACCTAGCATCTACGCCGGACTCAGTATTTGTTTTTGCGCGGCTGAGCACTCTGAAATTACGAATATCCTTAGATTTTACAGTTAGTTTCTTTGTTTTCGAGTCTGGCGATAATTCGTTAACCCACTGGTGACATAACTCATCAACACACTGCCACCGGTGTTCTGATAGAGCCATTTTCTTGGCTTCTTGAAATTGATTATTCTTCCGCTCCTCCTTTTTCTTCACTAATCCATTAAATTCATCCTCTTCTTCAGTTTTCTTCTTGTTTTTCATACCTTTTTCTTTCCGC
>CAIMXI010000408.1 GCA_903845365.1 uncultured Geobacteraceae bacterium
GTATTCCAAAGTGCGTTGAGACAAAACTGAGCCACCTAAATTGGCAAAACAGGAAATAGTTACCGTTCAATTTCGCCCAAATGGAAAAACAACCCGAATAGGGTCTGCTGAGTCAAAATTTCAAGTCCGACAGACTCCTAGCAGAACAAGGTCAACCGGCATTGTCTGGCAGATATCTATAGCCTCTTTTCCGCTGGTCGCCACCTTTACGGTGTATTCCTCCCTCAACGCGGCATTGAGCAGACTGATGTTTTGCGGTGAGTCGTCGACAACCAGCACATTTGCCGCCAGAGAGTCCGTTATTGAGGACGTCGCCATCTCTGAGCTCTCAGGCGTGAGGGTGATGCCGTGCCTTTCTGAAAATGACAGGAGTGAGTCGTTTGCTGCATCGAAATTGAAGTTCTCAAGATGTGTCTTTATCTGCCTGATATCCAAATCCGGCAGCCCCGCCAGTTCTTGCTTATAATTATCCAGATATCGTTCCGCCCTGCCGTCCCTGGTTTTGATATACCACTGCAAACGGTCCATAATCGATGCAACGACCGACAGGTCTACCGAACGAGCTTCGTCTAAAATTGAGGGGTCATCAGTGATGCTGTTTTCGGAGATTTCAGTGAGTGGGAGCCACTTCTCCATTATTGCAGCCAGAAGGTTTCTCTTCACAGGCTTGGACAGATAGTCATTCATTCCGGCTTCAGTACACTCTTCGCGGTCTTTCGTCATGGCATTGGCGGTGACAGCAATAATCGTTACATCATGATTCAGCACCTTTGACTGTTTGTCGCGTATCAGAGATGTTGCCTCGAAACCGTCCATCACCGGCATCTGACAGTCCATCAGCACGAGGTCGTAGTTTATAAACTCAAGTGCCTGAACGGCTTCCTGGCCATTGGCGACAACATCCACCCTGTAGCCAAGCTTGTCCAGAAAATTCTGCGCCAGTTTCTGGTTGATGATGTTGTCTTCTGCCAGCAGGATACGGACATCTTGCCTGGCAGATTTTGTAACGATACGCCGGGGGTCTAAGCCTTCCAGATTTTTGTTCAGACCCGCGTCCGGAGCCAAAACTTCGGATGTTTGATCATGGGAGTTTTGCTTCTCAAAGTGGGCGGTGAACCAGAATGTGGAGCCTTTCCCCACTTCGCTCTCAATGCCGATCTCTCCTCCCATCATTTCAGTCAACTGTCTGGAGATTGAAAGTCCAAGACCGGTGCCGCCGTATTTTCTGGTGGTAGAGCCGTCAGCCTGAGTGAACGGAGTGAATATGGCCGCTCGTCGTTCTTCAGGTATCCCGATGCCTGTGTCGCGGACAGAAAAACGGATCATGACCGATTCAGCATCATCTGATTCGGTCTCTGCACAGATTGCCACTTCACCCATATGAGTAAATTTGATGGCGTTACCAGCCAGGTTGGTTATGATCTGGCGGATTCTTCCGGGATCACCTTTAAGCTTTGACGGTACTTCCGGGTCAATCCTGCATATCAGCTCCAGACCGGCGTCCGCAGCCCGCATCGCCAGCAGTTCGGCAGTATCTTCCACGGTTGTTCTCAAGTCAAAGTCGATTATTTCGATATCCAGTTTACCAGCCTCTATTTTGGAGAAATCAAGGATGTCATTGATCAGTCCCAGCAGATTTTCACCGCTTTTGCGTACTATTGTGGCAAACTGGAACTGTTCATCGGTCAGGCTGGTATCCAGCAGGAGGTCGGCAAAACCGATAACGCCGTTCATCGGAGTTCGGATTTCGTGGCTCATGTTGGCCAAAAACTGGCTCTTGGCGATGTTGGCCGATTCAGCTTTTTCCTTAGCCTGAAGTAACTCCTCCTCCAGTAGTTTGCGCAAGGTGACATCCCTGATTGTCGCAATCACACCGATGATCCCGCCATTTGCGTTCCGTAAAGGGACGCTCAGATTTGAGGCCCATGCCGTTTTTTCTGCCTGAGGAGCTAAATATTGAAAATCAATGGTCACCGGTTCTTCTCCGGCCAAAACACTCTCCAGCCGTTCAATCACGCCCGTTAGATCAGGGAACGAAGAAAACTCCGACGGATGCCTCCCTAAAACATTAGCGGCGGACAGGCCGGTTATTTTTTCCATAAAAGGATTCCAGGCCAGATACCGTAAATCGAGGCCATAAACGACAATACCCTCGTGGGCGCAGAGGATGACCTGTTCTGAAATATGTTTTGCCACCTGCAACTCTTCATTCTGTAAATGGATTATATCCAGTGCCTGACGGAGTTTGTCCTCAGTTCGTTTGCGCTCGTACCGCATCTCCACCGGTAAATCTATTTCACTGATCGTCACATTCGGGTTATCTTTAAGCATGGTTGGCTCCTCTCAGTGCAAATTTTTCAATTCTGCTATCTCTGGCCGAACCAGGGACATTTTAAAGAGAGAGTAGAAGCAAAAGGACTCACTGTCTATTAGGGTAAACACTTAGTTGATAATTCACTTATGTTTCGTCATAACCCTTTTCATTTCATTAATCAATTCCTTCTGTCCCATCGGTTTTGAGAGGTACCAGTCAAATCCATTTGATCTATGACAAAAATATTATAAGCTATAATAACAACATAAAAAGTTGCTTTATGTGCTTGTTTAATGTACTTAAAAGCTCATGATGATTTCTCACTACATCAACGATCTGCTGGCTCAGGGAAAGTACTGTTTCAGTGGTGTGGAGGCAGTTCAGGCGCTTGGTTCAGGCGTTATTGCAACTCGTGCGGCTCTGAGACGCTTGCGGCACAAAGGCGAGATTGCCATGCCGTTCCGGGGCTACTACGTAATTGTTCCACCAGAGCTGAGGAACCTAGGATGTTTGCCTGCCAACCAGTTCATCCCTTCGATGATGGCTCATCTGGAAGAACCTTACTACGCGGGGCTGCTTACCGCTGCTGAGCATCATGGTGCTGCACACCATCGCCCTCAAGCCTTTCAGGTTGTGGTACAGCGATCCCGTCCTGGCATTATGTGTGGCGGCGTACGGGTTGATTTCATCTCTCGAAAAAATGTTGCTGCAATTCCCACTCAGGACTTCAAGACTCCACGCGGTTACCTAAAGGTTTCCACTCCTGAAGTTACTGCTTTTGATTTGGCCGGATACCCGCACCATGCCGGGGGACTGGACAATGCCGCAACCGTATTAAGCGAGTTGGCTGAAGGATTGGCCGAATATGTGAGCAGGAAGGATGCAGTGCCCATTCCACTCTCCCCGACACAACCTCACAAAGGGGTGCGCCAGGATATGCGCTGGCGACTGTTTCCAAATGAAAAGGTAGAACCGGAATTATGATCCCAC
>CAIMXI010000409.1 GCA_903845365.1 uncultured Geobacteraceae bacterium
CACATCAAGTACTGGAACGTCATTCAACCGGACATTCATTCCATATTGATACGCTTCCTTGAAGCCCATGATATTCATGATTACCTGCTGGTCGGGTGGCCAGCTGATAGTTTTACCTTCTGGGCTGACATCACCAAACGGTACAATATCGACAGGAAATCTTCCGAACTTCAGCCGGTACGGTTCTTTTGTCGCCTCAAATCGTCCTGTTGCGACCAATGCTTTTGACAACTGCTGAAATTCATCCCAGCCATCAACCTCAACACCGATATCAAGGTCACGGGTTGCTCGGTTCGTTTTGATGGCGTGGCAATGGTTCAATACGATATCGCGAGCCGTTGCGCCGACCACAAAGAAGAGAATACCAAGAGCTGAAGCCTCCTGATGAATCACCTTCAGAATATCCAGAATTACGAGATCAATCTTCTCTGATAAGTTGAACGATATGTTCGTCATAGAGTATCCGCGCTGTTTCAATATTTCGCTGGTTTCCGGTGGCCATCAGGTCTGCATAAACCAGTACCGGATGAACTGTCTCCCCATGCGGAACTATTGTATCCAGTTCCCAGAAACGCTGGAGCAGTTCCACATCACCTTCAGGATCTTTCTTGAGTCTGTTCTGGATGAGCACAGCCCCTTGTTTATCCTTATCAACATAGATGGTTATTGTCTGTGGCTTCAGATAGTCGGTCAGCTTTTCTGCCGCGACCTCGCCACCCCATTGTGCATTTTCCGGATTCAGCGCTGCCTTCTGCCACCATCCATCAGCACCACGATAACGCCCGATCTGCAATTTAGGACGCAGTTGCTCGGCATACCCGGTTATCCAGCGCTCCAGCAGTTTATCCTTCTCTATCAGTTGAATATGTCGAGCACGGCCTTTGCCTGTCTCTACCAGGTAACCAAGTTCGTTCAGTTCATTCAGTACCCAGTTCACCATGCCCAATGCAACATTCGTTTTGGCTGCAATGACACGGTATGTTTCATTCTCAAGTCCAGGATTGCAGAGCAGGGCATAGAGAACCCGTAGCCCGGTTTGCTTGAAGGCACGGCCAACAACAGGCGCTTTTACCGTTCCCTGAATCTTGTTGCCTTTGATGAAGAGATACAATGGTGGCTGGTTTATAAAACAATTACCGGCTGTGTCAATAAACTGGATATTTTCGGTACGCAGTCTGTCGGCCATATCTGCCGTTACCTGCGGGATTATCATTACACAGCGGCTCTGGTTCTTCAGCCGTATGAACAATCCAAGCGCGGCATTGACCGCTACAGCACCCCCCTCGATAATCAGCAGCTCAAGATTGACTGCTGCTTCCGGTGTTTTCAGAAGCAGGAACTGCTTGTCTGGTGCAATTTCAAGCACCTGACCGGTCTGATGCGTAAAAGCAACAAGAGCAGTTTTTAGAATATGTTTCTGGTTGTTCGTTGTTTGCACACTACTCACCCGCAACTAATGTTCATTTTTTGTGAACATATCATTTATGTGAACAAACATCAAGACGTTTACTGAATCGACATACTTCGATCAAAGCGAGGCTTCGTTCTGAGAATAATTCCCGACAGCAACTTTCATTTCATTTACGACTTTTTCCCGCAACCACTCCGGTTCCAGTACTTCAACATGCGAACCATGCTTCAGTATCTCCATCATGATCTCCGCTTCGTGCGAGGCAGGAATGTTACGCACCAGCGAGCCGTTATCCTGCACTATCTCAGTCTGTGCCTCATGCCACATTTCCCCCTTTATCCAGCGTGACCGTTCCGGCGTGAAACGCAGCTTTACATCAAAGCTCTTCGGATTTCTGAAAATACCGAA
>CAIMXI010000410.1 GCA_903845365.1 uncultured Geobacteraceae bacterium
CAAGAAAATTCCTGCCCTGCGTGAAGAGTTCTGGAAGAACGTCAAGGTTACCGGTAGTGGAGCAGAACTCAACCAGCAGCTTGAAAACGCCGGTCGTACTGCCGACTTCATTGAGTTCAGTGAGCTTCTTTGTCGTGATGCTCTTCACCGTAACGAGTCCTGTGGTGGACATTTCCGCTCTGAATATCAGGATGCCGGTGAAGCACAACGCGACGATGTTAACTTCTGTTATGTTGGCGCCTGGGACTACAAAGGTGCAGGCAAGGTGTCGGAACTGCACAAAGAACCACTGAAATTTGACAATGTACATCTCGCCATAAGGAGTTATAAATAATGAGCGATCACAAGACCATGACATTAACACTGATCGTGTGGCGCCAGAAGAATGCCAGCGATGCAGGAAAATTTGAAACCTATACCGCAAAAAATATCACAGAGCATCACTCTTTTCTTGAGATGCTTGACTGCGTCAACGAAGATCTGATTCACTCCGGAAAGGATCCCATCGTTTTCGATCATGACTGCCGCGAAGGCATCTGCGGTATGTGTTCACAGGTTATTAACGGAGCGCCGCACGGCGGGCAGGATCGTACCACCGTCTGCCAGCTCCATATGCGTAAATTTAAAGATGGCGATACCATCTACATTGAACCGTGGCGTGCTCGTGCGTTCCCGATCCTCCGTGACCTCATCGTGGATAGGTCAGCTCTCGATAAAATCACTCAGGCCGGTGGCTATACATCCTGCCACACTGGTGGTGTCGCCGATGGTAACGCAATCCTGATTCCCAAGCCGATTGCCGATGAAGCCATGGATGCTGCCGAGTGTGTCGGCTGTGGCGCCTGCGTTGCCGGGTGTCCGAATGGTGCCGCAATGCTATATACCGGTGCCAAGGTTTCCCAACTGGCACTGCTACCACAGGGAAAAGCCGAAGCGGCACAGCGTGTTACCAACATGACTAATGCTATGACCGAGTGTGGTTTCGGCAATTGTACCAATCATTATGAGTGCATGGCAGCATGTCCGAAGGGGATAAACGTAAAGTTTATTGCCAGGATGAACAGAGAGTTTATCAAGGCTTTGTTCTAAACTTTATTCTGCCTATTCTACTGATATTACGCCTACGGGGCGGCCTTTATGGCTGCCCTGTTTTGTTCTGGAGATGGAATTCCGTGGATTTGGATTTTGTTCGGATAGAGTGCGAAGTTACAACGGATAGTGCCATTCAACTGACTGCAAGATTCCATGATGATCTGCGAAGCTTTGAGGCCTATTTTAAAACATCAAGCTGCCTCACATTTCGTGAAGTATGTCTTTCGTGCAGTGAGAGCGAAAGATGCCCGTACTGGATTGTATTCAGTCAAAAATTATCATCAGACCCGGAAATAGTACGCCTTCATCAAAAGCCGCCATTGCCGTTTACTCTATATATCAGAGGGATAGATAGTAACTTGTCAATTGATACAATAACAGTAGGCCTAGTTGTGATCGGCACCGCAATTAATTATATTGAACATTTTTACATAGCACTCGTCAGGATGGTTGAGACGTCACTTCACTCTACTCTTAATTCAGAAAGATCTGATTTTCGATTTTTTGCTCTTGATTACCAGGGTTTCAGGCACGAAATGACACGCGGTACTTCATTCCACGAAAGTCTGATATTTCTTTCCGGACAAAATATCCTGCATGATTCACTCCATTCGGATTCCATCAGAATATTCCTGAAATCACCGCTCCGTCTTTTATGCAATGGCTCAATCATTCATCTCTTTGACTTTGCAGCTTTTTTTAGATCACAAATGAGGCGCTGTTCTTCATTATGTGGGTATTATGGTTCAGGAGAACTTGACATCGATTTTGTGCAGTTATCTGATCTTGCCCAGAATGTCGCTCTGTTTGACAATCAGATACGCTATAGTCAGCCACAATGGTCAAAACATCGTAACAAGGCAGGTTTAATCGGTACTGCCGAATGCTCAGGACTTGTTGCGCCGATGTCGGCTCTTCTTTTACTTGGCAGCTTCTTCAATGCTGGAAAGGGCGCCACTTTCGGATCAGGGTTCTATGAAATTGAGGCGATGTGATATATGAAGAATAGTAACAAGTATGCATTCAATTCGTTTTTAAAGCTGCTTCAAACGTGCTTCTATCTGCTGATTGCGGCACACCTTTTCTCAGGATGTACGACTGTTCGCCCGCTGTCAGAATTAAAGTATACGGATGGTTCCGTTACTGAGACACTTTCAGGTAATGTCTCACTTTCATTTACAGGCAGTGATCGGAGTATCTCCGGCAGTGGCGTACTGATGTTTCGTAAGCCGGATCAAATCCGGCTGGTCATTCTTTCACCATTAGGCTCAGTACACCAGGAAGTCTACGTTCATGGAGAACAGATAACTGTTATAGATTCAGGTAACGGTATTGCTTTT
Organism: uncultured Geobacteraceae bacterium; assembly: GCA_903845365.1. Classification (GTDB taxonomy): domain Bacteria; phylum Desulfobacterota; class Desulfuromonadia; order Geobacterales; family Pseudopelobacteraceae; genus JACRCG01. Next base: position 2,433 of record CAIMXI010000410.1, read on the forward strand.
GAAGGATCATATCGCCACCTCCCTGAAAATGGTGACCTTAGCGGGTGGCGGCATATTCACTGGCTTTTTGATATTGATCCTTCCGACTCCTCGCGAGGTACCACAGTTATTGAGAGAGTCAACAAATTTGGCCATCAGGAAAAAGCTTTCTTTGAAAACGGCTTGTTGATTTCAAAAACAGTCGCATCAGGCGGTAATGTCAGGTACGGAAAATATGTATCAATAGATGGAATACCACTTCCTCTGGAGATAACTTATGAAACCGAAGCGAGAGAGAAGTTTATAATATTACTTGATGATCCAGAAATAAATCAACCTTTTGCTGAGGACACTTTCACTCCGAATCTCTCCAAATTTCGAGTATTACCGTTATCCAACTTGAAGTGAAGATACATTTTTGCTACAGTCAACCCCAGTAACACCCCAAAATGTCTGGTTACAAAGGAAGGTCTTTATGAAGGTTATCATCCTGCTTGGCGACGGCATGTCTGACATCGCCTATAGCGAACTCGGCGACAAATCGCCACTTCAGTATGCTGCAACACCTAACATGGATTTTATGGCACAGCATGGGCAGGTCGGTTTGGCTCATACTGTGCCTGCCGGACTGCTACCAGGAAGCGATGTGGCGAATCTGTCAGTTTTTGGCTATGATCCCCGTACCTGCTACACTGGACGCTCACCGCTTGAAGCGATCAGCATGGGAGTAGTCCTAGGTCTTGAAGATGTTGCTTTCCGGATGAATCTTGTCACTCTGAAACCCCAGGGAAGCTCGATCTACATGCAGGACTTTTCAGCAGGACATATATCAACTGGAGATGCACGAGAGTTGGTAGAAACGCTTCATAAGGAGCTGGGTAGCTCTGAAGTGGAGTTTTACCCAGGTGTCGGTTATCGACATTTGATGGTTTGGCGCGGTGGTAAAGACGCTATGCGCACAATCCCACCCCACGACATTACCGGTAAGGCGATAATAGATTCTCTCCCTTCCGGTGACGGTGCGGACATGCTGAACAACCTCATGAACCATGCCCAGATGGTGCTTCATAATCATCCGGTTAACTTGAGGCGCAAAGAACAGGGTCAGCTCCCTGCAAACTCCGTCTGGCTCTGGGGGCATGGCAAGACCCCCCTAATCAAAACCTACCGGGAAATGTTTGGACTGACAGGAGCAGTTATCTCTGCTGTTGATTTAATCAAGGGAATCGGCATCTCTGCTGGTTTGGACATCATAAACGTAGAGGGAGCCACAGGTTATATCGATACCAATTATCTCGGCAAGGGGCAGGCTGCCCTGGCGGCACTTGATGATCACGATTTCGTTTATGTCCATGTTGAAGCGCCTGATGAGGCGTCGCACGAAGGGAATATGCAACATAAACTCCAGGCGATAGCTGATTTTGACCGACTGGTTGTTGGAACCGTTCTGGAAGGGATCAAGAAGTTTGGCGATTACGCTGTTCTCTGTATGCCGGATCATCCAACGCCGGTCAAGTTGATGACCCATACGTCAGACCCGGTGCCGTTTGTCATTTATCGGAGCGGGGCAGGGGAGGGGAACGGCGCCGTTTCGTATGATGAATTGCAGGCCAAGGGCACTGGTCTGGTAGTGGAAGGGCACTTACTTCTCCCCAAGCTGCTCGCGTGATCGCGACCGGTATGCGCGCTGACAACTCTTGACACCTCAAAAAAACAAAATACCGCGATGTTTTCTACCACTCTAAACACTGTAAACATCTGCGTGAACGCCATCCGCTTATTTCTTACCGGTTGCCTCCTCTGGTATATTGTCTGCCTTTTCATCTCTCCCGGTAAAGGGAAAGTAGTCTGCGACGTTTCATTTCCTCCTGGAAGTGGAATTCGAAAACTTGTTTCAGATCTAAAGGCTGGCGGTGTTATTCGCAGTTCATGGCATTTCATTCTTTTGACAAGGCTGCGGGGCGAAGCTCACCATCTTAAAGCTGGGGATTATCGCTTCAGCGATGACATGACACCAGATGTAATCCTGCGAAAGATTGTTTCTGGCGACGTTGATTATCGCAAATTTACCCTTCCCGAGGGATATTCCATGTACCAGGCTGCTGAGCTTCTGGAACAGAAGGGGTATTTCAAAAAGGAAGCGTTTCTTGAAAAGTGCCGTGACAAGGCATTATTGCAACGGCTTGGTTTGGATGAGGCTACTGTGGAAGGATATTTGTATCCCGCGACCTATAATCTCTCACGGGGCGACGGAGAAGAGCAACTGCTTGGGCAGATGGTTGGGCAGTTTAACAAAGTCTATTCTGCTGTAAAGGAGAAAAGTCCATTTTCCCGGCGGGAAATTATTACTCTGGCATCAATAATTGAAAAAGAGGCGGTTTCAGCGGATGAAAAACCGCTTATTTCATCAGTTTTTCATAACCGTTTACGGATCGGCATGCCGCTTCAGAGCGATCCGACGGCGATTTACGGAGTTCGGTCGTTCTCCGGGAAAGTCAGTAAAACAGACATCCAGCGAGACTCTCGGTATAATACCTACCTCCACAAAGGGCTTCCTCCCGGCCCGATTGGCAATCCGGGAATAGACGCCGTTACTGCAGCAATGAACCCGGCAAAAACTGATTACCTCTATTTTGTTGCGCGCCAGGATGGCACCCACCAGTTTTCCAGAAATCTTGCGGATCATAACCAAGCTGTGGCGCGCTTTCTCAAATAAAAAACTACTTGAGTTGCTGCTCCCTTACGACATCAATAATCGTAATTTCCGGCGGGACAAACAGACGCATCGGAGGTCCCCATGTTCCGGTGCCGCGCGAAACGTGAATTCGTGACCCTTTCCCGGTAATGGTCGTACCACAGGGAATGCGGTGTTTGAGCCAGACAAGAAAATTAAATGGGAAAATCTGACCGCCATGAACGTGACCGGAAAGCTGCAGATCGAAATGGCCGTCACTTTCAGGCTGAATCTCCGGCCGATGTTTCAACAGGAGATGGAACGAATCATTTGAGACAGATTTCAGTAGTGCGTTTTCAACCTCCGGATCTGCATGTTTTCGAGCTATAACGGCTTGATCATCAATTCCAGTTATTGTTACGCCGTTTGTAAGTCTTACGGAGTGATTGCGGAGCATCGTAAAGCCTGCAGCCTTGGTGAAAGCGACAGCCTGGGGTAAACCGGCATACACCTCATGATTTCCTGCTACGGCAAATTTGCCTACAGGTGCTGGAATTGAGGCCAGTAAAGAAGCCAGAGGATTATTGGCATAAATTGCGTCATCACGATTCAGCTTTCCATCGACTAAATCACCGGTAGATATAATGATATCAGGTTTGGCTTTTCTTATTTCATCGGCAATTCGCAGCAGTCGACTCTCCTGTAACAGCAGGCCGACATGAACATCAGAAATTTGTACGATTCGTATGTTGGAAACTGGTTCAGGGAGCTTTGATGACAGAATAACAACATGCTCGGTGCGTATTTGACCTGCTTCTATATAGGCGTAAACGCTGGTACATAGGGCAATAATCAGAACTGATCTACCGACTGTACGGGAAGAGATGCACTCCGGATTTTGTTGGTATAATTTTCGCTCTATAAGTCTATAAAAAAAATGAATCAAATCAGCAAGGAGCTGGGCAGATGTAAAGATAAAGATGAAGCCCATCCAGAGATAACCGGGCCATGCAAAGGTCATGGCTACTTTTTCCATATCCAGATGCTCTGCTATTCGAACTAAAATCGGAATAGCAGTCATGAAAGTCATCCAGAGTATCAGGAACCATTTCATGAACCGATGGAGCCCGAAAGAATTGCACAGTTTTATGAATGCATAGCAATGCATCCCCCCGTAGAGCGAGAGAAATATTATCAGGAACAGGTACAATGTATATGCTCCTTGACACCGCCAAAAGTCAGACGATGGATGGGGGAGGGGCCGAGTCGCTTGATTGCATCCAAATGGGCTGCGCTGCCATACCCTTTATGTCCGGCGAAGCCGTAACCGGGGTATTTCGCATCCATTTCAATCATTATCCGGTCACGGGTAACCTTGGCGATAATTGACGCGGCGGCTATCGAAAGGCTTAAAGAGTCACCTTTTTTTATTGTTTTCTGGGGGATGGTGCTGTCGATGGTAGATATGCCATCGATCAATAGATAGTCAGGTGGTTGCGTAAGATTTTGAACAGCAGCCAGCATGGCACGCCTGGTCGCTTGCAGAATGTTGATTCTGTCAATATCGGCAGGAGTCATGCTGCCGACACCAACGGAGAGCGCCTGTTCCATTATTATGTCAAACAGCTTTTCCCGTTTGTCAGGAGAGAGTTTTTTTGAATCGTCAACGCCGATGATCGTAAGACCGACAGGCAGGATTACAGCCGCCGCCATTACAGGACCGGCCAAAGGACCACGCCCGGCTTCGTCAATGCCGGCTACGCAAAAATAACCGTTGTTCCATGCGCTTTTTTCGAATGACAGTCTGTCGGGTGGGGTAGCTAAAAATAGCTCGCCTTGCTGTACCATAATTGATCCTGATACAAGAAAGCCCCGCATGAGCGGGGCTTTCTTGCTGGCTATTTGGCAACCGGTATATATTTTTTCTCGCGGATACGAGCAGCTTTTCCGCGCAATTTACGCAGATAGTAGAGCTTGGCACGACGAACATGACCGCGAACCATAACTTCAATGTTATCAATATTTGGTGAGTGAAGCGGGAATGTCCTCTCAACGCCGATGTTGTTTGATATTTTACGAACCGTAAAGGTTTCGCGAAGACCGCCTTTCTGCCGCGCAATACAGACTCCCTGATACGCCTGAATACGCTGTTTGTCCCCCTCAACAATCCGTACGTGTACTTTTACCGTATCCCCAACCTTGAAAGGGACGACGTTCTTCTTCATTTGCTCAAATTCCAGAAAATCGATGGTGTTCATTGGTTGCCTTCCTCCCGTATGATGTTCAGCTTTTTAGTATTATGTATCTTCTCTTTCAATCCCTTTTATTCGATCAAGCATAATTGCTGCTGCAGAACGAACCGAAAGGTGATTGTACATGCCGTTTCCGGCTATCGGTTTAAGCGTTATATCAGCAGATGCAAAACATTCGTCGGTCAACCCCCACCCGGTTCCTAACAGAAGCAGGTACGGTTGCTCCGGATCCTGAAGCAATGTTCTGAATGCAGCGAGCGCTATTGATCCCGGCCTGGTTGCTGCACCGGTTACAACTAATTTAACCGTTTCACTGAATCCAGATTGAAAATCTTCTACTGCTGTCGCTATCGAAGGGGTTACTCTAACAATATCGAGCGCCTGTTTACGATCGGGGTTGTAGTCGGCTCCCCAGCCATGTTGCCAATGCCCACTGATTCTCTCGGCAAGCTTTCGCTGTTCTTCGGAAGGGGTCACAATATAAAAGCGATCCAGCCCAAAGGTCTTCGATGAACGGGCAATATCATGCTGGTCAAGATTTGTTAACGCAGAGGTAACAACCTCATGGTGCTTGTTATAAACCGGATGGTGAACAAGGGCTATGGCCAGATTGTTACCGGTCAAAGGCAACCTCCTGCTCAATCTCTGTCAGCATTTTCCGGTCTTCCCGGGTCAGCTCAACCTGAGAGAGCAGATCAGGCCTGAGTGACCAGGTTTTTCGCAGCGATTCTTTACGCCGCCATTTTCTGATCAGCTCGTGATTTCCGGAAAGTAACGTATCAGGAACAGTCAGGCCATTAAATTCAGGAGGGCGAGTGTAATGAGGATACTCAAGCAATCCGTCGCCAAAAGAGTCAGTTTCTGCCGATTCATTGCTGCCAAGTACACCGGGAATCAGTCTGGTTACCGTATCAACCAATGCCATAGCAGCAATTTCACCGCCGGATAAAACAAAATCTCCCAATGAAATATCATCTTCAGCATAGAGTGAGCGAATCCTTTCGTCGATCCCCTCGTAACGGCCGCAAATAATTATCAATCCGGAGCGTTGTGCAAGCTCCCGTGCAACTGATTGTGTAAGCCGTCGTCCCTGAGGCGACGTAAGAACAACAGTCGATGCGGGATTGCATGATTTTACTGACTCAATACATGACGCCAGCGGGTCAGCTTTCATAACCATTCCCGCTCCGCCGCCATAAGGTGCATCATCAGCCGTCTGGTGCTTATCGGTCGCCCAGTCGCGGATGTTGTGAAGCGAAATGTCAATGAGCTGTTTTTCTCTGGCTCGTCTGATAATGCTTTCATCAAAAGGGCCGGAAAACATACCGGGGAACAGAGTCAGAATGTTAAACTTCATAGATCAAGTAAGCCGTCAAGCGGGGTAATGATCATCTTTTTGCCTGGTACGTCAACAAGAGTAATAACATCTGCGATTGCGGGGATCAGATACTCTTTAGATTCACTGCGAACGACATAAATATCGCTGCTGCCTGTTTCAAAAATGTCAACGAGCGTACCAAGTTCCACACCCTGATCGGTAACAACTGCAAGTCCGATAAGATCCCGCCAGTAATATTCGTCTTCATCCGGAAGCGGTAACTGACTCAGTTTCACGTAAAGTTCCGAACCGTTGAGGGGTAAAACCTGATTTATATCGGCGAAATCATCCAGACCTAAAATAAAAGCACCGGCATGAGCAGTTGCGGTTCTGATGAGATGCTCACTCAACTTGCCTTTTTTATCTTTCAGATAAACGGTGGCGGCAGATTGAAGGCTCTGAATGTTTCCGGAATAGGAGTAGACCTTCAAAAGTCCCTTTATTCCGTGAGTTCCGATAATCTTGCCAACGAGAACCAATTCGTCCTGATATGTCATTTATTCAACAATCTTCAGGATTGCTTTCTTGTTATCTTTAGTCGATATCGCGTTGAGAATTGTCCGGATCGCTTTGGCTGTCCGTCCTTCTTTCCCGATAATTCTTCCCATATCATCTTTTGCGACGCTCAAACTTATGACAAGCGTTCCCTCCTCATTCTCTTCGGACGCAATTACGTGAGTCGGGTCATCAACCAGTGCCTTTGCAATGCTTTCAACAAGAGTCTTCATGGAAGGAACCTCTGCTGTTCATATAATGTGACCGGCGAACCGGAAGAGCCAGATACGTTATGCCGTCGCTGTTGCTTCTTTGTTAAGGAGTCCGGCATTTTTCAAAAGTTGACGAACCGTATCGGTCGGTTGGGCGCCTTTACTCAGCCAAACGGATACACTTTCAGTTTTCAGCTTAACAATAGCCGGGTTTTTAGTCGGATCGTATGTGCCGACATTTTCAATGAAGCAGCCGTCTCTGCGACTCCGTTCATCTGCCACAACTATCTGGTAGAAAGGTCTTTTTTTCGCGCCTGCACGGGCAAGCCTGATTTTTGTAGCCATTGGTGTTTCCTCCTGATGTAGTACTTCTTTTAATTTTTATATGAAATCCATTATTTTTTTAACTTTTTATCGAAAAGGCATCATACCCTTACCAAGTCCGCCAAGCCCACCCATACCTTTGAGGAGACCTTTGGGACCAAGCTTCTGCATCATTTTCATCATTTTCTGAGCTTCAGTAAAACGTTTCAGTAGCAGATTCACTTCCTGCACGGAAGTTCCGCTCCCTTTAGAAATCCGCAGCCGACGACTGCCGTTTATGATGCCATGATTGGCACGTTCCCCCGGAGTCATCGAGCGGATGATTGCTTCAATACGCTTGATTTCATTCTCACTTGGCTGGGCACCCTTCATCTGCTTCATCATCTTGCCCATACCGGGGATCATACCCATGATTGATTCAATAGAACCCAGTTTTTTGATCTGCTGCATCTGAGCCAAAAAATCCTCAAGATCAAACTGGTTCTTCTTCAGTTTCTCCTGAAGAAGGATAGTGTCTTTCTCCTCAAATATCGATTGCGCCTTCTCAACAAGGGTAAGAACATCGCCCATGCCCAGAATCCGGGAAACAAGGCGATCCGGATGGAATACTTCAAGCGCATCCAGTTTTTCGCCAAGCCCGACAAATTTTATCGGTTTACCGATAACCGCTTTGATTGAAAGTGCGGCTCCCCCTTTTGCGTCACCATCCAGCTTCGAGAGAACAACGCCGCTGATCTCAAGGCGGTCGTTAAAGCCGCTTGCGATGGTAACAGCCTCCTGACCGGTCATGGCGTCCGCCACGAAAAGGATCTCGCGTGGCCGTACTGCTGCGTTAAGCTCACTCAGCTCGTTCATCAGAAAGTCATCGATCTGGTGACGACCTGCAGTATCGATAATTACAGTATCATAGCCGTTCAACTCCGCGTACTTCATGGCGCTGACGCAGATATCGAGCGGTTTCTGGTCGGAGGTTGAAGCAAAAACCTCAAGGCCAAGCTGGCGACCAACGGTTTTCAGTTGCTCAATTGCAGCAGGGCGATATACGTCTGCCGGTACGAGCAATGGACGGCGTTTCTGCTTTTTAAGAAAGTTTCCGAGCTTACCGCATGTTGTTGTCTTACCAGCTCCCTGGAGTCCGACCATCATAATGGCGACCGGCGGCTTGGCAGCAAGGTCGAGGGAGTTGTCCTCACCGCCACCCATGATGGCAATAAGCTCGTCATGGACGATTCTGATAACCTGCTGCCCGGGTGACAAACTGCTCAGTACTTCTGTGCCTACCGCCTTGATCCGGACATTCTCGACAAAATCCTTGACTACCTTAAAATTAACGTCAGCTTCAAGGAGAGCCAGTCGAACCTCACGTAAAGCCACCTTGATATTATCCTCAGTCATTACCCCCTGGCCACGGAGTTTCTTAAAGACTGCTTCAAGTTTGTCGGATAGGCTATCAAACATTATAGGTTATTTTGCCCCGGCAGATAGTTATTCCAAAAGTGGGCTACTATAAAGGTGTGGCATCGGCTCTGTCAATAACTATTTGCTATTGACAGAGGGAAATCGGCATAGCTTGACTCTCTAAGACGCCTGTGCTAGTTGCTTTTATAATGAATACAAAAATATATATGGAGTCAGAAGATGTATTTTCCCGATATTGAAACCTTCAACAAGCTTGCGCAACAGGGCAACCTGATTCCTGTGTATCGCGAGATAATGGCCGACATGGATACCCCGGTCACCGCGTTCAAAAAAGTTGACGATGGCCACTACTCCTTTCTGCTCGAAAGTATCGAGGGGGGAGAAAAATGGGGGCGTTACAGCTTTATCGGTTCCACCCCCTCGCAGATAATCCGTTCAAAAGGAAATGTCATCGAAATTATCCGGAACGGCATAACGACAGCAACAACCTCCGAAGACCCGCTGGATTGCATAAGGGCAATTCTCGCGCGCTACAGCCCGGTTGAGGTAAAAGGGCTTCCCCGTTTTCTGGGGGGAGCGGTCGGCTATCTCGGGTACGATATGGTGAGGCATTTTGAGAATCTGCCCGGCAGCAAACCGGCCACGCTTGACGCCTACGACGCCTACTTTCTGATTACTGACACAATTATCATATTCGACAGTGTCAGCCAGAAAATTAAAGTGGTATCAAATGCCCATATTGATGGTGAAATAACGACTGAGCAGGCATATCAGGCTGCAGCAGAAAAAATCGAAACGCTCATAAAGCGCCTGCGGACTCCTTTTCCCAGCGGAACAACGTCCCCGACCGGAAAATCCGTTCAGCTTCGATCTAACGTAAGCCGAGAAGAATTCGAAGCTTCTGTGACAAAAGCCAAAGAATACGTCCGCTCCGGAGATATCATACAAGTCGTACTCTCACAGCGTTTCAGCGGTGAACTCTCAGCCGATCCTTTTGACATCTACCGCGTCCTGCGCACACTAAACCCGTCACCATACATGTTTTTTCTCCGCCTGAACGACACGGTCATCGCCGGTGCGTCTCCCGAGGTCATGGTAAGAAAAGAGGGTCGGCGTGTCGAACTCCGCCCCATTGCCGGAACCCGTCCCCGTGGCGCTACTGCCGAGGCTGATGAACTTTTGGCCGTGGAACTGCTTGCAGACCCGAAAGAACGTGCCGAACATGTCATGCTGGTAGATCTTGGGCGCAATGACCTTGGACGGGTCTGCGCAACCGGCACGGTCAAGGTTTCAGAGTTGATGCTTATTGAGCGCTACTCCCATGTCATGCATATCGTATCCAACGTCCAGGGAGAACTTGAAGGGGAGCGAGATGCCTTTGATCTTGTGCGGGCGACGTTCCCGGCTGGCACCCTCTCCGGAGCGCCAAAGATTCGGGCGATGCAGATAATTGATGAACTGGAACCGGTTAGGCGTGAAATATACGGAGGCGCAGTCGGCTACTTTTCGTTTGACGGCAACATGGATCTGGCGATCACGATACGCACACTGGTAATCAAGGATGGCAAAGTTCATCTACAGGCCGGAGCCGGCATTGTTGCCGACTCAGACCCGGCTGCCGAATGGCAGGAAACGGTTAATAAGGGAATGGCTGTTATGAAAGCCATCGAGATTGCCGAAAGGGGGCTGGAATAATCGCTTGGCTTTACAACCTATCTAATCCTCCATGTTTTTCTCATGTTTGGGTTTACAAATGAACGCATCATGCTATGATGTAGCGAAATTCACTACAGGAGGATGCCATGCGATCAGTTATGTCAGTCAGTTTCCCCGAGCATATTTCAAGTGAACTTGAATCTTTTGCCATAGAAACAGGGCGTAGCAAAAGTGATATAATTAAAGAGTCTGTGGCATTGTACCTCTGGGATGTTCGCTTCAATTCACTCAAAAAAACCATGATGCATCGCGCAAAGAAAGTCGGAATCGTCACTGAGGAAGACGTTTTCAGGGCACTAGCGTGAGGGTTGTTTTCGATACAAATGTATTTATCGCGGCTTTTGATTCTGACGGTATCTGTGCGAGGCTTGTTCGCCGTGCCCGCAGAAGGGAGTTTGAGCTTTTTATCTGCCAGATCGTACTTCACGAATTTTCCTCCAAGCTGAAAGTAAAAATCCATTGCACAACCAAAGAAATTGAACAGGCCTGCATACTTGTTTCTGAAGCTGCAATCGCTGTGTTGGACGGAGGCGCCCTGCAAACACCTGTCTGCCGTGACCTTGATGATGATCTGATCTTAGCCTGTGCCGAAACTGCCGGTGCCGATTTTTTAGTTACCGGAGATAAGGATCTCCTGGTATTGGAAAAGTATGGCAGGTTTAAAATCATGTCTCCGAGAGAATTTGAGTTGTTGTTTGAGTAGATGGCCGAATTTTAATGCCTACGTTACGACCGGCTTCAGTATGTTTTCCCCAATCTGGATTCGTAATGCGGAGAGTTACCACAGTTTGTTGCCACGCGGAGCGTGGCAACGAGAAGTGATGGTTAGAGAAGGCAGGCGTGGCGTGGTGTTTTGTGAAGAATGTAGAAGCGACCCCTTGACAACCTACTAAATCAAGCGTCAGATGCCAGCCATATTAATTATTGGCTTCCATTCAACTCAATAATAGTAAGCTAACAAACGAGGAGGATGTAGTGATTACAAGGGGATTTAACTTAATTGGAGGACAAGGCATGCTTAAATTAAAGTTTATTGCAATTATTTTCTGTTTAGTGAGTAACTTTGTTTTATTATCAATGACAGCAGAAGCCACTGAAAATAAAGTGAGTAAATCAAAAGCAAAGGCTACATCAAAAAAAATTGCTCAAAAGTCACTTGTACCATTCGATACAAATATTGAAACACTTCCAGTAAATTTTCTTGGCCATGATCTGAAAAGAATCTACCTTGCTTTAAGTAAGTCTGAAGACACTTTCAAAAAAAGCGAATACGAGTCAACTGATAAATACAACACTAGATTACTAGATTTAAAAAGTAAGATATTATTGGACAATTTCACTTATGGCGACATTTATGTTTATGTACATAAAAAACATTGGAGTAATAAACTCGATGTTCAAGTTTTTATTTGTTGACAATCACTGATGTTGTTCTCCAACCAATTTCAAGCAAGTATCGCATGGCGAGCCAGTGAAGGTGTTGCATCCATACGACCGAGATCACGACCGCTCATATGCTTTTTGG
>CAIMXI010000411.1 GCA_903845365.1 uncultured Geobacteraceae bacterium
AACTGCGAAGTTCCCTCCACCACATACCACAATCAAGGGCATTCTTCGCACACATCGGACTGCGTTGCCTTTACCTTCCTTCACCCACAAATAAAACGAGGTCGTCGTGATAAAATCGTTCCTCTTTCTTGCTGCCATGATGTTCCTGTTTTCAGCGGCAGATCTTCACGCTGAAGACGCCGCAGTCCCTCGCTTCGAGATCCGCCAGTACGTTCTGGAGGGGAATACACTTCTCCCGGCGGGCACGGTGGCGGAAATTTTTGCCCGCCAGATCGGCAAGGAACGCGATTTTGGTGATATCCAGCAAACGATAGAACAACTTGAAACGGCCTATCGGGGTATCGGTTACACGATGGTGACGGTTCTCCTCCCTGAGCAGGAACTGACGGGAGGAGTGGTTCGGCTTCAGGCTATAGAATCCAGGGTGACCGAAATAATCATTCAAGGTAACCTTCACTTCAGCAGAGAAAATATCCTGGCAAGTGTGCCTACATTGCAGCGCGGCGTTGCGCCGCGAGTAGCTGATATCTCAGAAAACCTCCGCGCTGCCAATGAAAATCCGGCAAAAAAAATGACGCTGAAATTTCGGCCTCAGGATGATCCGAACGAGGTTCATGCCGCACTTGAAGTCAAGGATTCGAAGCCGTGGAAGCTTAATCTGAGCGGCGACAACACCGGCGGTGACACTACCGGAATTTATCGAATGGGCTTAGGGCTCCAACTGTTCAATCTTTTCAATCACGACCACGTCGCCTCCTTGCAATACAACACCTCCCCAGACCATCTCAAAGAAGTCAAGATCGTGAGCGGTTCATACCGGCTGCCATTTTATGTGCGGGGGGATACTCTTGACGTTTTTGGCGCCTACTCCAATGTGGACAGCGGCACGACACAGGTATCCGGCATGGATCTTAAATCAGTCGGCAAAGGGATCGTCTCCGGTTTCCGCTATAACATGAACCTCCCCAGATCTGGTGAATACGAACAGAAGCTGATCGGCGGCATGGATTACCGGTTGTACGACAACAGTGCCGTAGTGCTGGGTACGGATCTTGCCAAAGATGTGGTGGCACACCCTTTCAGTCTGTCTTACGGAGGCGTCTGGACAACAGAGCCTCTGGTTATAGATGGCTCTCTCGGATTGCTGTACAACATTCCGTGGGGGAGCAAGGGCAAAAATGCCGACTTTATGGCAACCCGCAGTGATGCCGCAGCAGACTATTTCATTGTGCGCTATGGCCTTAACTTCATGTACCGACCTGGCGCTGACTGGATGCTTCGCGTTGCAACCAACGGGCAGTACACAGAGAATCGGCTTATTCCCGGAGAGCAGTTTGGTTATGGCGGCGCCGCCGTTTTAAGAGGTTATATGGAGAGGGAAGAGTCGTGGGACAATGGATTAAGCGGCAGTTTAGAGGTGTATACACCAGATATTGCCCAACTGATGGGCTTTACCAGCACCCAGTTACGCGTCATTGCTTTTTTTGATGCCGGCACTGGTCACAACATGAATCCGCAACCTGCTGAACGGGACAATCATACCATCAGTAGCGTTGGCACCGGATTCCGCCTTGGGATT
>CAIMXI010000412.1 GCA_903845365.1 uncultured Geobacteraceae bacterium
AGCGAAGCCGAGGCAATGCAGATGAACATTCGCGCGCTGATACCGGAAGAGCTGCGCAAGGCGGATGTGGAGCGGATTCAGCAGTTGAGCCGGAAAGGTATTCTGGAGCCGTATCGCACACAGCGGATCGCCAAAGATGGCACGATAAAAGAAGTCTGGCTGACCGCCACCGCTCTTATAAATGAAGTGGGACAGGTGTATGCGATTGCGACGACGGAAAGGGTGAGTGGGGTGGAGTGAGGCAGGGGCAAGGGGCAGCATTTCACCATCAACAATCTTCAGCAATACATCATGCAGGGGTGAGATTCTTTGGCGATGTCACCATTCCATTGACACAACAGTATGGGCAACCAATTTTGTCATCCTGAGGTACGAAGGATCTGCTTTTGACTGTTGTACGATCAAAAAAAACAGCAGATCCTTCGCTATCGCTCAGGATGACAGCTATGTCAATGAAATGGTGACACCACCCGATTTTGGGTCCTGTAAATAAAGGGGTTGCTTTTAACTTCAAAGGCTTTTTTACAGGGATAAAGAAAGATAAAGGCGGATAAAACCTTTAATCGCACTTCAAAGGGGACAGGCTCATGCTGAGCCGGCTCCAGTAAATCACTCCTTTTACCGTATCACCCCTGCATCTCAATCAGCGAGTGATCGCCGATATTCATCTTGCGGGCCGAACTGATAAGATGCACCGAATCTCCGAGAATTGTATCGTTAAGCACCATGTTGCGTACCACGGAACTGCCGTTGATGATGGAATTGCGGATAATGCTCCGCTCGACGATACTGCCCGCAGCCACCGATACATTGGGGCCCAGCACACAGTCTCGAAGAGTAACACCCCTTTCAATATGCACCGGTTCGATAAAAACACAGTTATAGGCATCGCCATGGATATGATGCCGACCCTTCAGTAGATGGGCATTTGTCTCCAGAATTGTTTCCGGCTTGCCGCAGTCAAGCCAGGCATCGATCTCAGGGGCTTTTAACCGGCAACCGTCTTTTATCATCCGCATGAAAACCGCCGGCAGATAGAATTCCCCTTTCACCATATCACCATCGTTGATGGTGTCGGCCAGATACGACATAAACCTCTTGCCATCCTTCAGATAGTAGAGCCCTACCTGCGCAAGACGGGAAATTGGCGTGTCCGGCTTTTCAATCATATTAACGATACACTCGTCATCGACAACGTTCACGCCAAAACGCTGATAATCATCGACCTCTTTGGAGTAGATAAGCCCGTCGCAGTCACTGCATAAGCGGGCAATTCTGCCGAGGTTCGCTTCAAAGATCGTGTCGTTAAAGACAATCAGCAGGTCATCTCCGGCTGAAATATGGGAGTCGGCCAGCCATACTGCATGTGCCGGTCCCTTGCGTTCGTTCTGCGTGATAAAGCTGCAGGTCAGCGTTGGGAACTTTTCGTTCATAAAGTTCTGTATCTGGCTGCCGTTCTCATCGATTATGAAGATGTATTCGGCAACAGCCAAAGGGACGAGGCGGGAGATGATATGCTCAAGAACCGTCTTGCCGGCTACATGCACCAGCGACTTTGCTTTTGTGTGGGTATGGGGACGCAATCTTGTCCCTTTGCCGGCTACTGGAAGTATGACCTTCATAACGGACTCCTCACTCAAATCCCTTGGCATCGACGAACGCCTGCAGAACATTCTTTGCTTCCGGATGTTCCGGTACGAGCCCCTTAACCACCAACGGGTCGCGGGTTATGCGCCAGGATAACTCGAGAGCGGCGTAGAGGTTGCTTTTGTAGAGATAGTTTATGTACCAGCTTGGACGGCGCTCAAGCGTAGCGGCTTTGCGTGGTGATTCAGAAAGGAGATAGCTGTCGTCCATTTTTGCCAGCAGACGCACCTGTTCGAGAGCATCACCGGTTCTTTCGGCGGCCAGATGGTTCCGGGCAACGGCCAGTCGGATGGTGGCATTGTAAGGAGACGCTTTAATGGCCCGCGTTAGGGATGAGACGGTCGCGCCCGAATCTTTACGCCAGTTTTCCTGCAGATCGGCCAGGGCCAGATGGGCATCGCTGCTGGTCGGTTCGGCTGCGATCATCTTGCGCAACTGCTCCAGCGCTATGCCGAAGCTTTGATCGCGGGACGGCATTCCGGGTGGTAGAGGGATCTTGAGCATTTCCATGGCATCGGTCCAACGCCCCAGACGGGTGGCTATTTCGGCGGTAGTCCAACTGTAGAGCGGACGTGACGGTTCAAGGGAGTGTGCAGAGAGGGCGGCCTGCAGGGCGGCCAGATAGGCTGGTGCCGTTTCGGGCAGGAGCGTTACAACATCAAGCTCCTCTGTTTTTTTGTCATCCAGAATAGTGGCTATAGCTGCATAGCGGCGGTCTGCAATCAGCCCGGTCACCGGTTGGTAGAGCAGAGGGACAAGCAGGAGGATGCCGGTGAATACGGTGAGGCGTGAGGAGTGAGGAGTGAGGAGAGTTGCCCCTAACCTTTCACCCATCACCCCTGACTCCTCACTCAGATTGAATAGAATGGCGTAGGTCAGGGCTGCAATAATGGTGAAGAGCAGGGCATTAGCCGGGATGTGCAGGTTGAAGTCGCTGAAACTGTGCACCCCCACTGCGCAGCAGGAGCAGAGGCCTCCCGCGCCAAAGCACTTGGTGTACATACCGTGGAGCCGCCGCCAGCGACGGTAGAGGGTTGTGAAGAAAATCAGCACTGCAGAGATCGCCAGAAGCAGTCCAGCCAGACCGGTGTCGGTGATCTGCTCCACATAGTCGTTGTGGGCATGGTCGTAAATGGATCGAGTCTCCTTACTCTGGTAGCGGCGATAAACCGTTTCGAAGGTGCCGAGGCCACTGCCTAGCAGGGGAAAGTCCCTGACTATGCCGACAGAGTCAATCCAGACGTTCAGGCGGCCGACATGACCGGTATCAAGCTCCTCGAAGCGATCCTCCAGCCGTTCCCAGGAGGCGAAGACCACGACCGTAGATAACACCATTGCTACAGTTATCAACAGCAGCGAGCGACTCTTGAGGGAACGCCTTTTTCTTGTTATCAAGACAAAAAGGGTGAATGAGATTACGCAGGCCATGATGCCGCCACGGGACATGGAAGCGAACAGGCCGGCGGTCATCACCAGCAGCAGCAGGAACCAGGTGGCCGCTTTAGGCATCACCGGGTTTTCTAATAGCCTGGTGATCCGTATGCCAAGCGGGGTGCCGGGAAGGGAGTGTGAAGAAGGGGCTACATACAGCAGCATCCCAAGCCCTAACGGAATGGCAAGTTCAAGGTAACCGGCAAAGTGGTTGCGGTTAAGATACGGCCCCCAGATCCGGTTGTCATTGATGAGGTAGTAATCCACCGGGAAGATTCCGTAGATACGCCCGTTCCAGAAGGCTTTCTGAAGCAGGGCAATGATTACCAGCAGGCCTCCCATTACCAGGATAGCGGTTACCAACCTGCCGATCTGCTCTTTCGTATGGTAATGCATGACTATGACGGTGAAGATGGCGGCGTAGGAGAAGAGCAGAAGAAGATCCTGACGTGTGGCGTAAGGGCTGACGCTGATGGTGCGCCAGGCGTCGGTAGCAGCGCCGCCTAAGTCAGTATGCAGCAGATGTGAAACCGGAGAGATTATTTTGAGGAGCGGCGGCGGAAGGGGGAGCAGTTGCAGCATCACCAGGCCGGCGAACAGGAGGCAGATGATCTTGAGTGTGCGGGCAGTGCGTGTTGATAATTCCGAGGCTGCGGAAGGCTGGGTGGCGATCAACTGCTTCAGCAGCAATAGTGCCAGCAGCAGGAATGCGCCGATTTCAAAAAGAGAGACCGACCATTTCTGTACTGTGCCGAAAGCTAGGGGTGTGAAGATGATGAGCGCAAGCACCCCCTTATCGATGATTGCATCCATGATCTTGACACTGCTGCTCACGCCCATGCTCCCAACAGGCGCTCCATCCAGGAGCGAGTCCAGACAGGGTATGGCTCTGAATTATGAATGCGAACAGCGGCCGGCAACTGTAGCCTTCGACCGGCGATGATGGCAGCAGGTGTTGTGGTGACCATCCCCAGAGCCGATTCCCGTCCAACCTGGTCAGCAACCATAGAGACCGCCTCTGACAGCATGGGTGAACGTTCGCTGCAGTCATGGGCATCGCTGGCGATAACGTGAGCCACTCCGCCGGTTATCAGATACTGGCAGAAGTTGCGCGCCTCCGGCCCGAAGTGTCCAAGGATGCTGCCGGCGGTGAGCTGCAGCAGCGCTCCCATCCTGGCCAGACGAGAGAGCATCTCAGGGTGATGCATGAACCAGGTGCAGCGTTCGGGGTGAGCGATTACCGGCACCAGGCCGGCACTAATGAGAGATTTAAGGAATGGCTCAGCGTTGGCAGGCACCGCATGGGGTCTGAATTCCACCAGAAAATAGATACCGCGATTTATGGTGAGAAAGGTATCATTCTTCATAAGCAGAGCCGACAGTTCGGGGAAGAGCGGGGTTTCGGCACCAGGCAGGAGAGTCAGGTCGAGTCCGGCAGCCCGGACAGCCTTCTGCAGGGCTGTGAGGCTTGCCTGCAAACTTGAGGCGCTCCAGCCGAAGCTGCCCGGATTGTAGTGCGGAGTGGCAACGATCGTGCGGATGCCGTCAGCCGAAGCTATGCGGCACATCTGCAGAGCCTCTGCCATACTCTGCGGGCCATCGTCAAGTCCAGGCAGGATATGGCTGTGAATATCGATCACGCTTTTGCCCCTGAACCCTTCTTCCTTGATTTCTTATTAACCGAATTCTTTTTGTCGCCGTAATAGTAGGAATAGTAGGCGTAACTGGCATGTTTGGCGGTGTCTATCTTGTTGAGGACAACTCCCAGAAGCCTGGCGTTTACCCCTTTTAGCGACTGGGCAGCCCGTTGGATAGTATCACGTGGTGTACGGGCGCCCCAGGCGACCAACACCACGCCGTCGGCAAGCCGTGACAGCACCAGCGCATCCGAGAAGGCCAGTAAAGGTGGAGAATCGAGGATAATACGGTCGAACTTGTCGCGCAGCCCGAGGATCAGAGCCCGCATCCGGTCTGAGCCGAGAAGTTCGGAAGGGTTGGGAGCCAGTCTGCCCCCTGTTATGACAAACAGGTTGGGAACCTGTTCGATCTTGTGAACAGCCTGCGACATCAGGTTCGGATCGATGACCAGGTCGCTGAGACCCACGGTGTTTTCAATGCCGAAAAAGTCGTGAAGGTTGTGGCGGCGCATATCAACATCGATCAGCAGAACACGTTCGCCCATCTGTGACATGGCAACGGCCAGGTTTGTGGCGGTGGTTGATTTCCCCTCGTTCGGGATGGCGCTGGTCAAAAGCAGAATCTTTAACGGATCCTGGTCAAGCGAGGAGAGCATGATGCCGGTGCGGATGGTGCGGTAGGCTTCCGCTGTGGCGGATTTAGGATCTGAGAGGACGAAAATCGGCCCTTTGTCGGCACCGGTCAGAGGGACTATTTCAAGAAGCGGAAGCTGCAGCGCCTTGTCGACATCTTCGGCCGTCTTGATAGTGTCATCCATGTATTCCATGAAGAAGGCTACCGAGATGCCGCCGAACAGACCAAGCAGCAGCGCCAGAATCATGTTCTTGGCACGCTTGGGTTTGATCGGGCCATCCGGTATCACGGCGGTATCTACTATCTGGATGTTGGAGACGTTCAGGCCACCAGAGAGGGATGCTTCCTGAAGTTTTTTCAGCAACAGGTCATAGAACTGCTTGTTGCTGCCAGATTCACCCGCGATGACGTTGAAGTCAATCGCCTTACGGGTCATCCCCAGAACCTCCTGCTTCTGTGCGGAAATTGCACGACGGATGGAGTTTTCACGGTTCAGAGCCACCTCATATTCTGCTTTGGCGGCATTCAGCATCTTTCGCGCTTCCAGGTTGATGCTCCGTTTGACCATTTCTAACTGGGAGCTAACCTTGACGAGCTGGGGGTGCTTCTCGCCGAATTTTTCAGAGAGCTCGGAGATCTGCCTGCGGAGAGTCAACTCCTCAGTGCGCAGCCCCTGTATGACCAGGTTGTTCATGATGTCAGGCACGGTGGTCAAAAGTTCTGGCCTGTCAATCACAGAGACAATCTGTCGATACTTTATTTCAGCATCCTGACGCTTCCCCTCTGCCTGTACCTGCTGGGTCATCAACTCCTGCAGCTTCTGGCTGAGGACGTTCTCCTTTGTCTCGAAAGAGGTAACTCCCTTTCCTTCCTTGTACTGCTGCAGAAGTGTTTCCGATTCGCCCACCTTGGCCTTTGATTCCACCAGACGGGCGGAGAGCCACTCGGCCGCATCGCGGTAGGGTTTCACCTTTATATCCATGTTGTGCTCGACAAAAGCCTCGGCGATGCCGTTTGCCATTGCCGCTGCCACGGTCGGGTTGGTAGCGTCGAAATTGATTTTGAAAATATTTACGCGCTTACCTATCTCGAGGGTTGTTTTATCGAGAATTACGTCTGTGAGGAACGGGTCGACCTCCTCGCGGAACTTGAAACCGGGAAAGAGGCTTGCAGGTTTCGCCTTTGCCGGCAGCCAGCTTCGGATGGTAGAGGAGATGGTCTTGCGAATGCTGTTTTCCTGCTTATCTTTCATCTCCTTGAAGTAGGGGTTCTTGTCAAGTTGCAGCTTGCGCACCACCCGGTCGGCAAAAGCTCGGCTGCCGATGATCGCTTTCTGGGTATTAAAGTAGTCTGCCATATCTTTTGACTGGATGATGGCAGCGCCCCCCTCTCCAAAGTTGAGGGTCTGGTTGCGCTCGTTGTCAACCAGGAGCTGGGCGGTACCCCGGTAGACTGGCGTAGCCACAAGCGAGTAGACCGCCACTATGGCGACAACTACGGCAAAAAACGTCAGGCCAATTTTTCTGCGTTTCTGCAGTACCCTCCAATAGTCCCGGAGGTGGATTTCTTCCTGTGGATTGTTCAAGGGGGTGTCTCCTTAGAAAAAGCTTTCCGGCACAACGATGATATCATCCGGCAGGATCATGTCCTCCATTTTGGCTTCGAGCGAATACTCCCCCTTCTCTGACTTTCGGACAATGGAGGTACTCCCCTTGGAGGCCTTCTGGGTGAAACCGCCGGCCAGGGTGATGGAACGGAGCACGGTTAGGCCTTTGGTGATTTTATAGGCGCCCGGAGTCTTGACTTCGCCTGATACATAGACGAAAGCGGCGCGCGGCACATATATGCTGTCGCCGTCCTTAACCATGATGTTTGTACTGATGTCACCCTTTTCCAGAAGTTTGTTAAGGTCAACGGTGATGGTTATCTCCTCGCCCCGAGCCTGAGGAGTGAGGATTTTGCGCTGAATGAATAGCGTCTCGGCCGCGTTGGTCGTTATGCCGCCGGCGTTGGAGATGACCTCCATCAGAGTCGAGTTGCCGCGCAGTTCCACCAGCCCCGGCTTGGTGAATTCCCCGAGTGTGGTAACTTTTTTGGACTTGTACTCTGCTATGAACACGGTGACCTGGGGTTTTTTTATATAGCCGTTAGCCAACGCTGTGGCGATTACCCTCTGGGCGTCCGCAGCCGTCATCCCCGTGACTGTTGCTTCACCGATCAGCGGCAGCGTTATTTTCCCGTCGCCGCTGACACGGGTATCAACTGTCAGGTCTGGGTTGTCGTAGACCGTGATTTTGAGCAGGTCTCCTTCGCCGATTACGTATTCCTCTGCCAGTAGCGGCGAGTGAATGGATAGGGTGACTAAAAGAGTGAATAACAGTGACAAAGTATACTTCCAGATGGGAACCCTGGTTTGCATGAATATGTTTTCAGAATAGTCGGGCATCTCTGACAAATATCCTCCTCTGCTCCTGCGGAATGATCGATGGGATCGTGGGCGCTTTTTTCGATACGACTATAACGGAGAGATTCTCCCCGACTCGTGTGGTGCCGACGACCAGATTCGAGCGGTTACGTACTGTGACGCCGCCGCCCAGAGTGTAAACAGTGCTCTTTTCGGGGTCGGTCTCGATGACGACATCAGCCTCCCAGGAGTCGATTTGCGCCTGGCTCGTCTCGATCACGAAGCGGGATCCTTCGGTGCGCTCTAGTTGCGAAATTTTAGAACGCAGCTGTTTATCTGGCTGCTGTACAAAAAAGCGGGCGCTCCCCTGTAACAGATTGATTACCGCCGAACGGCGCATGGTGTTTTTGGTAAAAGCGTACTGGCTGATACGGAGAGATGAGGCTGGTAAAATGTTGATCACCGCACCATCGGCCAGCCGGAGCTGCAAACGGGCGTCACTGCCGGTCTCAACTGTGTCTGCCGCCAGGACGGCATCGCCACGTTTGAGATGGCGAGTTCCCTCCTGCCCCGGGCGTCTGCTGATTGCCTTGCCGGAGACGACTGTTACGACGGCGGCGTCATCACTGGCGGACGCTATAGCCACTGAACCAAAGAGCAAAAAGATAAGAAACAACAAGAGGGCGCTCGTCACGTCCCCCTGAAAAATAATTCCACCTCTTCGACCTGATTGCGCGTTCACGTGCCCCTGGATTAGAAAAACGCCTTCAGCGCTAAAGAGATGTTGTTCTCGGTACTGTCATAGTAGTTGAGGTTTGAATCCTTATTGCGCCAGTAGTACTCAAGCGTGCAGTCCAACCAGCGACGGAATGCGTACTGAATAGACGCACCGGTTTGCATGACGTTATCTTTTCTCAACTGCAGGTCGCCAGGAGCGATGTCTGAAAAGCTCTCGTTACTGTAGGACCCTTTAAGGTTTACTGAAAGACGCTCAAGAAATCTGTGGGTGTACTCTCCGTTTATGCCGGTACTGACCGAATAGCGGGTGCCCAGTTGACTGGATTCGTTAACCCCCCTGGCTCCTGTCAGCTTGAAAAAATCGTAGTCGGAGAAATAGTGACTGACATCCGCCGATGCGGCAAAAGTGCCAAAGTCGCCATTAACCTTCTCGTCAAACTTCTTGTAGAGATAGCCCCCTTTTATAGTTCCCTTGGAGCGGCTGGAAAGTTCCCATGTCAAACCCAAAAGACCGCTGTGAACATTGTTGTCCAGTCCTGCCGCGTTACTGACGAAGTTGACGTTTTTGAACTCGTACTCGGCGAAAACAGAGGTTTTGGCCAACGCTCTATAGTAGAGGTAGAAGGAGGCCTGATTCTCGTTGCGCGAACGGAAATCGCTGTTTTTGAATTTCCAGTCGGTGTTGGCGTAGTCCAACTGTAGTTTGGAGACGTCGGCCATGATATAGGTCAGCGAACCGGATGCGGTGTTGTTACGGTATTTTTCAATAGAGGCGTTGGCCGTCTGGCTCCGTGGTTCATGGCCATTGATGTACGTATCGGACAGCTTGAGGTTTATGTGGCTGCCGAAATTCAGATCACCGGCTCCGTATGCGGTCCAGTCTTCGACGTTTTCGGAGTCGTATTTCGTATAGCGGTTGATGGTGGCGTTGCTGCCGAAAGTGAGAGTATGCCGCCGGTACGGAAGCTGCAACTGGAGACCTGGCATGATAGTAGTTATGGTGTCATGTTTGCGGTCGGTCTGCGTCAGGTAGATATTGTCGCTGTAGGTCTCACGCAGAGTCAGGTAGGGGTGAAACTCGATCGCTCCGAGCCGCAAACCTGTCATTTCTTTCGACTTTGAACTTCCTATGGGAGCCTCGTCAGATGCAAAGCAGATACCAGTGAACACCAGTAGTGATACCGCCAGCAATAATAGTTTGCTGGCGGAGATAAGAGCCCTGGCAACCACTATTTGTATCTCGCATTGGCTTTTGGCTGGGTGGGACTGGCCGGAGTTATTCCTCCTCCACCGCCGCCTCCACCGCTTCCTCCGCCACCAGTAGTCGCACTGCTGACTGCCGGAGGAGAGAATGAACTGGTAGGGCCTGCACCAAGAGCCGGAGCGCTGTAACCGGCTCCAACTTGATTGGAAGAGGAAGATGGTGTCGAAGCCATGGCGCTTGCGACCGTATTTGAGCTGGCGCCTGCGCTGACGGCAGCACTTGAGACTACGCTGTTGGAGGCACCTGCTGCTATAGCGGCAGAGACGATCTGGGTTACATCGCCCCCGGCCTTGATAGCGGCGCTAACAACCGACTGGGCTGAAATACCCTCGGCAACAGCCGAATATACTATCGCTTCGACAGAAACATTAGCAGCAACCAGAGTAGCAACGATATCGTTCATAGTCATGCCGTCAGCACTTGCACTTTTGATGATCTCGGCCACCGGTTTTCCCGATGAGACTGCAGCGTTGATTGATGCGGTGTCGGCAGCTCCGGCAAATGTTGCCAGGCTGAGTATCAGGCCAAGAATCATGAAGCGGACTGCGCGTGCCAGGTAGGTGGTCTTTCGGTCAGATTGGTAAGCTTGTTTCATTTTAATCCTCCTTTTTTTGGCCAATCCGGCATTCTCGGATCGGCGGTTGACAGCAAATAATAACTCCTGAAAAATCTCCACTAATTTCAGCTACAATTGCATAAAATAATTTAATTAAAAATCTGCTTTTTGCTGAAACGAAGACTATATTAAACATAACCTTAAAGCCACAAGTTTTTTCTACGAATATTCTATAATTTTCTACGAAATAATATTTGTATATAAATAAATATAATTAAAAAATGATTAATTATTTGCAGGTTCAGGCTAATCCAGCAGATGTGTTTCAACAAACTGTGCCAGAACTTCATGTATTTTGGATGGTGTAGTCGTTCCGTAAAAGAGGTCTATTATCAGATGACCCAGTTCATGCGCAAACACGCCGATCCTGATGTCGTTGACTGAAAGGTAGACAGTCTTATCCTTGGGGGCGTAAAAAGCAATGAAGTCGACCTTCCTGTTGTACTTTGCCTTGTATACCTGCTGTACATCCTCCTCTGTCGGTAGCAGAACAATCTTGAAACGGACGTCGGCAGGTCGCATATCAAGGACGACAATTACCCTCTCTACGATAATGTCTACCTTATTTTTGATCTCATCATGCCAAGTGATGTTCTTCTTGTAGCGCATGAGATTAGAAAGATTTCCAAGCAACAACTCCTTATTGAATTCTCTTAGTAGCTCCTCTTTTTCATACTGAATGGTTGCGTAACGCGACGTCTGTTCGAGTCCATAACAGTGGGACTGCATGGAGACCAATATAATAACGAGCAATATAAACGCCCTGGGCGCAATCTGGAGCATATCTTAAATAGTGCTAAGAGCGAATTTTATACTGCTGCAGTTTTTCCTGCAGTTGACTCGCGAGTTGTACCGCTTCTGCAACATTATTCTTTGCGGAATCCGGTTTAGATACATCAAATTGGGCAAGCTTTTCACTCAGAGCTTCGGTGGTTACTCGCATATCATAAATTTCTTTTGAGAATTTATCGTTGTAGAGGTTGATCAAAGCAGCAAGTTCATGTGTTTTGTCTTTGGGGCGGAAATAAAGTGTGAGCGCGTGATCTCCCTCCGTCATCGATTTTATGAATGTCTCAAGTTTAAAAAGTGGGCCGGTAAAACGATGAGAAATTAACATTGCTAAAATAGCTGCGCCAAACCCTCCAAACAGGATAAATAACCCCTGCGCTTTCAGCATCTCCTTGAACAGGACAATTGGGGTTTTTCCAAGCGTGAGATTATTGTCTTTGTAGGTTATTGTCATGGAATCTGTTGAAAAATTTGCAAACATAGCCGCATAGAGGACGCAGCAGATGCACAC
Organism: uncultured Geobacteraceae bacterium; assembly: GCA_903845365.1. Lineage (GTDB taxonomy): Bacteria > Desulfobacterota > Desulfuromonadia > Geobacterales > Pseudopelobacteraceae > JACRCG01. The sequence continues at coordinate 11,672 of CAIMXI010000412.1, forward strand.
CATCACGAAGGTTACTAAAATGAAATGCCCCTGAACGTCCGGCTTGGTAAAATAATTGCGCCTTTTTGTATTGATAGCCATAGTCTTGGCACCTTCCCTTTTAAATAGTCGATATTTTGATAACTGATTTCGCTTTCAAATCCGATATCCACAAGTCGATCGCCTTCTGCCTCTTACGTTCAGCGAGCATGCTGCGTAACTTTTTGCGATCCTCCGGTGAAACCGTTACTGTAACAAGTGGAGTAACCGTATCAAGGCGGAATACATCGCAGCCAGTATCCGAACAGATCGGTGACGTAACTCCCCCTTCTTTTAAAACTTCCAGTCGTTCAGCAATATTTCCGGCAAGATCATTTACACGGAGAATTCTTACCTCCTGAGCCCTGAACTCCCCTTTTTTGGCGGCATTTTCATCTGAGGCAGAGAAAACAGTTACCTTGACTGAACTATTTTGAAAGGAATTAAAACGATCAACCTCTTCATCGGTCACATCCACTTTCAGACTTTTGATCTTTTTGTCCATTACCTGCTTGACCAGCGACTGTTCGTAGTAATCCTGTATGGAGCGCCGGAACGCCTCATCTTTGTCAATCCCCTCTTTTTGCGCATCCTGAATCATCAACTCCTTCACTATCAACGAGTTGATAAAGTCGTGTTTGTCCGAGTTGTGAGCCGAGGTTTGCACAGAAGCGAAACGCGCACTGAATTCTTCGAGAGTGATATGTTTCTGGTTGATGCTGATGACAATATTTTTTTCAGGAGGTTCAAACGAAATTGTAAAATAAAGTATCAGGGCTCCAGAGCAACCCGCCAGAACGATTAAGTACCAGATGTATTTCAATGTGTACCCCCTTCTGATTCAATTTCAACTGCGCAACATGTAGGAAAAAACTCTTGTTTGGATTTGCGCCGCAGACTTCCCGGTGGATAGCCGAACTTATTGACGAATGCGGTGATAAAGTGATTGACGTGTGAGTAGCCCATATTTGCAGCCAGAATTTTTATTGGCGTGTCGCTTTTGAGCAGTGATACATGGCATCTATTGAAACGATACTCGGAAATGTAATCTAACAATGATCGCCCGTACAATCGCTTGAACTCATTGCAAAGTGTACTGCATGACAAGCCGTAAGTCCCTGCTATTACATCCAGTGTAGGAAGTTTGCCTTCCTGAGCCTTCAACTCTTCCAGTATTAATCGGATGGTTTTATCCTTGGATAATGTCAACTTCCCGGTACGTGACTCGTTAATATGTTCTGCAAATTTACAGAAAAAATCGAGCACCCTGGCTTGGGCAAACAATGTGTACATATTTCGGCTCATATTATCGGGCATGCTATAGTGGAGGATTTTTGAAATTTCAAGCGGCAGATTGTACATGACAGAACTCGGTGAATGACTTAAACCCAAAAGATGCAACAATGCCTGCGCAGCTTCTAAACCCATCAGTTGTTGCAGCACCGAGTTTTCAATAATCATGATATAAGCATCAACGTCCTCATCTTTATCCAATACTATTTGATAATTAAGATGGTCAGAGAATTGAATCAAACATTCCCCTCCATCCATCACTATGAACTCCTTTCCTACCACTAAGTCACGAACAATGACCCGTCCCGATCTCACCGTATATAGTACCAGTGCCGTCTCCGACAATTTTTCCGTAAGAGTGGCAAGCTGATAAAGTACACTTGACACACTCTTTTTGGATTCAAAAACGCAGTGACTAAGAATGATGTTCAATGCTCCGCAAGTTGAGGAAATCCAAGCATTTCCAATAGTTTCAGGAAGTGGAACCTTTATTCTTGAAAAGTCATGTCCGGACTCGCTGTAATCCACAACCGATTCTTGTTGTCGGTTAATTAAACTAAACCTTGTTATTAAGATTGGTGATTTCATGGAAGCATTAGCTACATAAAAATAGAGCTAATAGCAATAAAAAAAAAGTAATTCGTAGAAAATAAATGATTATTCGTAGAAAAAAATTATAGATTATAAATATTATTAGATGTAGTCTCTGGTCGCCAGTTCGAAATTAATTTTTAATTAAATTTATTTAGCCATCTATATCAATATTCTTGAGGCTGATTAATTCAACTTTCTGCTAGGAGCGCGCCCCCGTATGCTAAAACAGCAGGCAAGCCTTTTGACCAGAATTGCCGTTTTGCTTGATGTGGTAATGATCATAGCAGCGTTTTTCGCAGCATATGCGGTAATGAAAAATGTGACTCATCTCAGCGCGTGGAATGATTACGACTGGATTCTGCTGTTGATGATTCCTGTCTGGTTGTTCCATATCTGGCAATTCAAGCTATATGCCTCAGTGCGTACAATAAAAGTATTGGATTTGATGTCAGCTCTTCTAAAAGTCCACTTGATTGGCACTCTGGTTCTATCTTCAGCCATTTTTATCCTTGACCCCCGCGGCTTCAGCCGTCTACTTCTGGCTGGATGTATTTCATTTAGTTTTGTTTTTATCTCCTTCGTCAAGCTGGCAATAAAGCTATTTTGTCATTATATGCGCCGGCAAGGTCGCAACGTTCGTTATCTGCTTCTGGCCGGGTGCAATGAAACATCTGCGGCGCTGATTAAACTGATCCAGAAACATCCTGAATGGGGTCTCATCATCGTCGGAGTTGCCGAAGAGGAAGCATTTGACGAAGAACAGTTTTGTGATGTCCCTGTTATTGGCCTGGTCAAGGATATCATTTTGTTCTGTAACAACAATCCGGTTGACGAAATGATCTGGTGTCTGGAGCGCGGCACCGAAGAACAGGAGGACGTTTATTACCACATGCTCAAGATGGGCATAACTTTCCGCTCAGTGCTTGATTACTCCCATCGCCCTTCCACCCGTGTCGACCTGTCGCTTTTTCATGGTCAATTCCAGATTCTGACATTTTACAGCAGGGAATTTAATTCTACCCAACTTATGGCAAAGCGTTGTCTTGATGTTGCAGGTTCAGTTGTTGGTCTGGCAATTACGGCACTGCTGTTTCCGTTCATTGCCCTCGCAATCCGGCTTGATTCTCCGGGGCCAATAACATTCAGTCAGATGAGGGTGGGCGAAAACGGTCGCAAGTTCCGCTGCTGGAAGTTTCGTTCCATGTATGTTGATGCCGAGGCACGCAAGCAGGAATTGATGGCTAAAAATGAAATGCAGGGAGCCATGTTCAAGATGGCTGATGATCCTCGGGTGACAAAAGTCGGGAAGTTCATCCGTAAGACCAGTATTGACGAACTGTTACAGTTTTGGAACGTTCTAAAGGGAGAAATGAGTCTTGTGGGCACCCGACCTCCCACGCCTGATGAAGTTATGAAGTACAAGCATTGGCATCGCAAGAGGATATGTATCAAGCCCGGAATTACCGGATTATGGCAGGTCAGCGGGCGAAACAAGATTAATGATTTTGACCAAGTAGCCGATCTTGACATCCATTACATAAATAAATGGAGCATCTGGATGGATGTCAGAATCCTCTTCAAGACGCTATGGGTAGTGTTCGCACGAAGTGGCGCAAGTTGATTCGAGCAACAACACTAAAAGCGCTGTTCTTGTCCCTTGTTATTAATGATTATTAAACTTCTATGAAGGAGAGCCACATGCATCACGAAAATGAGTCACTGGCGCATCGAATAACCGAAATTTTACGCACATCTGTAGCTGATGATCGTGAAATGCTGGATGCTATCGAGTCGCTGGCTTCAGAAAACGGTGAAGATACTTATGATGAGTTCTTCTATGTATTGACTGGTAAGAGGTTCGGTGCCGGAACTGCCGTCAAACACTGGAGAAAAATTATCTTGCATATTTATACTGTAATTCGGCCCAGTTACTGTCACGAGGGGTTTCTGCCGAGCGTACTGCACTACATGCAGCGGGAAGCTGATATCTTGGTCAATCCCCGCTTTATTGAAGCGGATTACATCGCAAATATTCAGCGCTCTTCGATAACAGATGGGCTGACCGGTCTTTACAATCAGACTTTTTTCAAAATAAGCCTATCTAAACTCATTAATCAGGCAAGCCACCATACTGTGCCACCGTTTGCAGTGATATTATTCGATCTGGATCATTTCAAACAGTACAACGATACCTCTGGGCACTTAGCTGGTGATCACGCCCTTAAGCGTGTCGCTAATATTCTCCTTGAGAATCTGCGCGAGAGCGATATTGCTTCACGCTATGGTGGCGAAGAGTTTGCACTTTTGATGCCACATTCATCAAGAGTATTGGCGTCAAACGTAGCACAGCGTATCAGGCTGGCCATTGAAGCAGAAATATTCCCAGGTCAGGAACGACTTTCGTCAGCTAACCTGACCATCAGCGGGGGAATCGCAGAATATCCACACGATGCAGAAAATGCAGAGGCTCTCATCGAAATTGCTGACGCCGAACTTTACAAAGCCAAGATCAGGCGCAACTGCATATATCCCTCGGAAGAAAACCGCAGAGTGAGCACAAGGCGGCCGTTACGGTCACTGGTGAAGCTTTCACCAGACAAAGATGGCGATCCTCGCACCGGAATATCACTTGATGTCAGCGAGTTCGGGATGGCTCTGGGGTGCGACAATCCTCTTTTGGTAGGGTCTTCTGTTGACCTCCACTTCAACCAACCTTTCTGGAATTGTAATTGCCTGTTGAACGGCACGGTACGCCAGGCGAGGAAGTTGGGAGACATGAACTTCATCGGAATTGAATTCGATCAAACATTTTTCGGAAATATTGACGGCCCTTTATCCTACTTGGATGACCATCACCATAGAAAAAAAACCGCCCAGACCGTTGCTGCCGTTGAGATGCTTCCATCTGTTGATCGAGGAGTTTGTTCGGATGAGAAACGAGATTCAGATTAACGACCGATATATTCAAATTCGGATTGTCCTGTAATGAAGTGCGAAAAACTCAGCCACTCAACCAATCTGATAGCTGTTAGTGATCTCTACTCATAGCTTCACCCAGAAGATCCAGGTTCATTCCCACACCCCTCTCTGTATCAATTCACCTGGAAACGGTACTCTCTCCATTTTCCTTGACTTGCCCGGTTTGCTGTACTAGCCTCAGACACATTTTCATCCGCAAGGAGTTGTCGATGCACAATGATAAACTAACCGAAGGGCTTACTTTCGACGATGTTCTGCTCGTACCAGCCCACTCTTTGATTCTCCCTCGTGATGCCAACCTTACTACCAGGATTTCCCGGAACATCCCCCTCAATATTCCTCTGGTGAGCGCGGCCATGGACACCGTTACCGAAGCCCGCACCGCTATCTGTATGGCTCGTGAAGGAGGTCTTGGTATTATTCACAAGAACCTCACGATTGAGGCTCAGGCATATGAAGTTGACAAGGTGAAAAAGAGCGAGTCAGGGATGATAGTTGATCCGATCACCATGCGACCGACGCAGAAAATCAGTGAAGCGCTCGATATCATGCAGCGCTATCGCATCTCCGGCGTCCCGGTCACCAAGGCTAACGGCAAGCTTGTCGGTATTCTGACCAATCGCGACCTTCGTTTTGAGACCGATTTTGATCTGCCTATCTCTGCTCGCATGACCAAGCGCAATCTGGTGACCGTCGAGGTCGGCACGACACTGGAACAGGCGAAGGAGCATTTGAAGCATACCAGGGTAGAAAAATTGCTGGTGGTGGATAATGACCGTTTTCTGAAGGGATTGATAACCATCAAGGATATAGAGAAGGTCAAGAAGTATCCCTTTGCCTGTAAAGACAGCCTTGGACGACTGCGGGTAGGTGCTGCCGTCGGTCCGACAGATGAAATGGAAGCACGTATTGAGGCACTGATGAAAGCTGGAGTTGATCTGATAGTTATTGATACCGCTCACGGGCATTCTCAAGGGGTAATCGATGCCGTAATACGCGCCAAGGCGACTTTTTCCGGCGTAGAAATCATTGCCGGCAATATTGCCACTGCCGAGGCGGCTGAGGCACTGATTAAAGCCGGTGCCGACGGCATCAAAGTCGGAATCGGCCCAGGTTCGATCTGCACTACCCGCATCGTTGCCGGTGTCGGAGTTCCCCAGATTACCGCGATTAATGAATGTGCCCGTATGGCTCATAAATATGGTATTCCGGTTATTGCCGACGGTGGTGTCAAATATTCCGGAGACCTTCCAAAAGCGGTCACCGCAGGCGCCGACTGTATTATGATCGGTTCACTCTTTGCCGGCACCGAAGAATCACCGGGAGATACGGTGCTCTATCAGGGACGTACATACAAAAGCTATCGCGGTATGGGATCGATAGGGGCTATGAAGGATGGCAGCAAGGATCGCTACTTCCAGTCGGACGTAGGTGATGACGTCAAGCTGGTTCCGGAAGGAATTGAAGGGATGGTGCCGCTGCGTGGACCGCTCTCGGCCAATATTCACCAACTGCTCGGCGGGCTCCGCTCCGGCATGGGCTACACCGGCTGCGGCAGCATCAAGGAGTTGCAGGATAATGGCCGCTTTATCCGGATTACCGGTGCCGGACTGAAAGAATCCCACGTTCACGACGTTACGATAACAAAAGAGGCACCCAACTACAGGGTAGGGGGCTAGCGACTGAATGACGTTAAAATGATAAGTACTGTTGCCCCGTATTTTATTCCAGTGGATAGATGCGGGGCATTTTATTATATTGTCGGAACCAATCAAAACGCAAAGAGGATAATAAAACTATATGAATACCGACATCCACAGGCAGAAAATTCTGATACTCGACTTCGGCTCCCAATACACGCAGTTGATCGCCCGTCGTGTCCGTGAAGCTCACGTCTACTGTGAACTGCACCCATTTGATATGGATCTTGAAACAATTCGCAGTTTTGCTCCCAGCGGCATTATTCTTTCGGGCGGTCCATGCTCGGTGTATAACATTGACGCTCCTTCTGTCGCCGGTGAGCTGTTTGAACTTGGCGTGCCGGTGCTTGGTATCTGTTACGGCATGCAGTTGATGAGTCGCCATTTTGGTGGTGATGTCGTGCCTGCGGGCAAGCGTGAGTTTGGTCATGCTGATCTGCTTGCAGTCGGGCAGCCGGGGCCGCTTTTTGATGGTTTCTTCGTCGAGGGAGCAAGCTCGGTCTGGATGAGTCATGGTGACCATGTTGACAGGGTGCCGGATGGTTTCGACGTTGTTGCCGAGAGCGCCAACGCGCCGGTCTCCGCTATCCAGAATGTCAAAAGGAATCTCTACGGGGTTCAGTTTCATCCAGAGGTCAACCATACACCGCGCGGCGAACAGTTTATTAATACTTTTGTTCGAACGATCTGTGGCTGTAGCGGGCAATGGACTCCAGGACAGATTATCGAGGATTCCATTGAACGAATCCGTCATCAGGTCGGTGGCGATACGGTTATTCTCGGCCTCTCCGGCGGTGTCGATTCTTCAGTTGCCGCTGCTTTGATCCACCGTGCCATCGGAAACCAGCTTGTCTCGGTTTTTGTCGATAACGGTCTCCTCCGTCTGGGGGAGGGCGACCAGGTTATGTCTACATTTGCTCAAAACCTGGGAGTCAGGGTGATCCGGGTGGATGCGGAGGAGCGTTTTTTAACTGCTCTGGCAGGTGAGAGTGATCCGGAGAAAAAACGCAAGATTATCGGTGGGTTGTTCGTCGATATTTTTGAAGAGCAGTCGAAGCTGATTAAAGACGCCAACTGGCTGGCTCAGGGCACAATTTATCCTGACGTCATTGAATCTGCAGGCGCAAAAACCGGTAAGGCTCATAACATCAAGAGTCATCACAATGTCGGTGGGCTGCCTGATTACATGAAGCTTAAGCTGCTTGAACCGCTAAGGGAGTTGTTCAAGGACGAGGTGCGGGCCATCGGTGAAGAGCTAGGCTTGCCTCGACAGATGGTGTGGCGACATCCATTTCCCGGCCCCGGTCTCGGTGTGCGGATTCTAGGCGAGGTGAAAAAACAGTACTGCGATATACTCCGCAGGGCTGATGCCATTTACATAGAGGAACTTTACGCCTCCGGACATTATGATAAGATCAGTCAGGCCTTCGCCGTCTTTCTGCCGGTTAAAAGCGTTGGTGTCATGGGTGATGGCCGTACCTACGAGTACGTTGTTGCGCTGCGCGCTGTGGAGACCAGGGATTTTATGACCGCCGGATGGTACCGGATGCCGTATGAGGACCTGGCCCGCATCAGCGAGCGAATCATTAATGAAGTGAAGGGTATTAACCGGGTAGTTTACGATATATCCAGCAAGCCTCCTGCAACAATTGAATGGGAGTAGCCTTCTTCTGCTTCATTTTTATATTGACTTTTTGTGAGCTCTCTATTAAAGATCAAAAGTGTCGTATTTGTAATATTAAATTTTGCTATATCTAAGCCGCAGTGAAAAATACCAGTTGATTCAGAGGATTCGTTCAAACCTACCAAAAGGAGCGGAAGCATGAAAGCACCAACGCAGTATGTGGATGACTCGGTAAAAGGTTTCATTACCTGGAGCATCATCTGGGGGACGATTGCAGTCGTAGTCGGCATATTGATCTCCCTACAACTGGCCTGGCCGCAACTGAATGTTGCGCCTTATCTGACGTATGGCCGTCTGCGCCCGATCCATACCAATGCCGGTATTTTCGGGTGGGGAATCGGCAGCTTCATCGCCATGTTTTTCTACATTACGCAACGGCTTACCAAAACACCGCTCTGGAGTCCGAAACTGGCACGGGTGACTCTCTGGATCTTTAATGTTGCGATTGCGTCTGCCGCCGTAACTCTGGCTATGGGGATCAACCGCACCAAGGAGTACGCCGAACTTGAATGGCCTCTTGCTGTGATAGTTGCCATAATCTGGGTTCTTTTCTCGATCAATGTCTTCATGACGATCCTCAAGCGTAAGGAAGAGCAGATGTATATCTCGCTCTGGTATATCATGGCAGCCCTGGTCGGTGTGACCGTACTCTATGTCGTTAACAATCTGGGAATGCCGCTTCATCTGTTCAAATCCTACTCGGCTTTTGCCGGAACCAACGACGCCAATGTGCAGTGGTGGTACGGCCATAACGCCGTGGCCATGGTTCTTACTGTACCGCCTCTTGCCATTTTTTATTATTTCCTCCCAAAAATTACCAATAATCCGATCTATAGCCACCGTATGGGAATCATCGCCTTCTGGTCGCTGATTTTCATGTACCTCTGGACAGGGGCGCACCATCTGCTCTGGACGCCGGTGCCGGACTGGATTCAGACCGTTGCCATGGCATTCTCGATCATGCTGATTGCCCCTTCGCAGGGCGCGGTTATTAACGGCTATATGACCATGAACGGTCAGTGGGAAAAAATGAAGTCCAACTATCTGGTCAAGTTTATGATTGTCGGCATAACCTTCTACGGATTACAGACGCTTCAGGGGCCGATGCAGTCAGTTCGCACATTCTCGGCATTTATTCATTACACCGACTGGGTTCCGGGGCATGTCCACATGGGTACGATGGGGTGGGTTTCCATGGTACTGTTTGGCGCAACCTATTATGTGACTACCACGTTGAGTGGCACTGAAGTATACAGTGTCAAGATTGCCAATGCCCACTTCTGGCTGGTTCTGGTCGGTCAGTTGATCTATTCCATTACTATGTGGATCGCGGGCGTTCAGCAGGGAAGTATGCTGCTTGCTACAAATCCGGACGGTACGCTGCACTACAGTTTCATGGAAACTATGATCGCCGTCTTCCCGTATTACAAGATCAGGGCACTCAGTGGCTTCATCTATCTTGCCGGATTGGCCCTGTTTATTTACAACATTTACAAAACATTCCAGAAGGGAGCCGCTCCAACGGCTGCCAAGGCGTAATCAGGCTCTCTACACAGGACTGTAACCAACAAATTCAATACAGACGAGGACGATACCATGTTGGAAAAAAATCCCGTTATTTTCATCATTCTGGCTTTTGTTGTAATTATGATCGGTACTACGATTACCATGATAGCCCCTTTCAAGTGGATCAACAGTGACAGTGACAAGATTGCGGAGGTAAAGCCATATACGCCGCTGCAGCAGGAAGGACGCGATCTCTATATGCGCGAAGGGTGCAACAACTGCCACTCCCAGACGGTACGCACCCTTGCTGCTGACGTTGAGCGCTACGGCAACGGCGGAGGCTTCTCAAAGTCCGGAGAATTTGTTTATGACCGTCCGCACCTTTGGGGGTCGCGCCGAATGGGTCCGGATTTGGCTCGTATCGGTCTGAAACCGCTGACGCCGGCCTGGCACAAGAAACATCTGGAAAACCCGCAGTCGGTTGTCCCGGCTTCCAATATGCCGTCTTACGCGTTCCTGAATAAGCCTCTTGATACAACGTATTCAGAACGCAAGATGAAGCTGCTTAACTTCCCGTACACAAAGGCTGACTTGGACGATCTCAAGGGTAAGAGCGAGATGGATGCCATGATTGCCTATATGCGTAAACTTGGCACGGATATTTCGGTAAAAAAAGCCGAGGCAGCAACTCAGACTCCCGTAGCGTCGACCAACCCGTTCACCGATTTGAAGGCGGTTGAAGAGGAAGCTAAAACCATTTACAAGCAGGCGTGCGCTTCATGTCATGGTGAAAAACGCGAAGGAACCCTAGGATCAGCATTGAAAGGTTCTGCCAAGTCAGATGCCGAGTTGTATAAAATTATCTCGAAGGGAATTGAGGCTAATGGCATGCCGCCCTTTGGAAATTCACTCGGCGAACAGAAAATATGGAAACTGGTAACCTATATCAAGCTGGATACAAAGTGATGTTTGATGCCCGCTTCTTTTTTCTGCTTTTAACAGGTTTTTTGCTTGCTATTCTGGTCTCTATTACCGTCTCTACATTGAAAAAGAGTCGCAAGCAGAAACTGGAATCTCCCAAACACAGGATGCTTGAAGACGACTAATTTTTTGTCAAGGAGTGTATATAATGTCTAAACAACATGAGTATGATGGAATTACATATCGCGAAGAAAAGAAATCTCCCGCTGTTTTTCGAATTCTCTGCTCAGCCTTGGGAACATGGGGTTTGATTTATATGGGATTTTACCTGTTTAGCGGATGGAGTTCACAAGCTGAAGCGGATGCGGCAAAAAAAGTGCGAGAAAGTCAAAAACAGATTGCTCACAAGGCGGTTGAGGCGACTGGTGCCGGCTATGATGGTGGTAGCCATAAAATTGAGATGTACGTTGCAGTCGGCAAGAAACTGTACGGAACCCTCTGTGTTGCCTGTCATGGTGAAACTGCCAAGGGTGGCGTAGGATCAGATTTGACACTCTCAAAATATAAATATGGCAAATCAAGGCTGGATCTTACCAAAACAATTAATGAGGGGCGGCCGGGTGGTATGCCGGCATTCAGTAGCCAGATTGACAAAGAGCAGGTTGAAGGTCTTGTTGAATATCTGCTTACGCTGAAATAGAATTTCGGAAGTATTACAAGCGGATGTGCGATGAAATTACCGGATATCTTTTACGTTCAGCAAAGCTTTCCCCGTCCTCAAATTCTGGACATTCCCACAGCAACGAAAGATGCGCTGCGCACACTTCAGTTGGATCAAAAAATCCTCGCTGGACAAAAAATTGGCATCACCGTTGGCAGTCGCGGCATTCAGAACCTGCTGCCTATCCTGCGTACAACAGTCGACTTTATCAGGGAACTAGGCTCAGAACCTTTTCTGCTGGCCGCTATGGGGAGCCATGGCGGCGGAACTGAAAACGGCCAGAAGAAAGTCCTGGACAGCCTTGGCTTGACCGAAGAGACCCTCGGCGCCAAGGTGCTGACCTGCGCCGAATGCCGCACCCTTACAGTAACCCCGAGTGGTCTTCCTGTCTATATTCTCGAGTCAGCCCAAACGATGGATGGCATTCTGCTTGTGAACCGGGTTAAAACTCATACGTCATTCAAAGGGATTGTAGAGAGCGGCCTGACAAAAAAACTGGTTGTAGGTCTTGGTGGACCAAAAGGTGCGCAACAGTTCCATGGTTTCGGGGCGAGCGAGTTGCCACATCTTCTTGTTGAAATTGGCGAGACAATGCTTGGGAAGCTACCGGTTCTTGGCGGAGTCGGCATTGTGGAAAACGCTTATGAAGAGACCGCCGTTATCAGAGCGATTGAAGGGGATCATCTGATTGAGCAGGAGGGTGAGCTGCTTCAGTATTCAAAGACGCTTATGCCTTCATTGCCGGCAGACAGCATTGATCTGCTGATTGTCCAGGAGATCGGCAAGAATTTCAGCGGCACCGGTATGGACACGAATATTGTAGGCAGGTCACGTATTCATGGGATTCTCGAACCTGAAAAACCCTCAATAAAAAGAATCGCAGTGCTTGATCTGTCTGAAGAGTCCCACGGGAATGCAACCGGCGTGGGGCTGGCTGATTTTGTCACTCAAAAACTGGTGAACAGTATTGACCGCCAGGCCACCTATCTCAACTGCCTGACAAGCACCTTCGTGACACGTTCAGCGATACCGATGTATTTCGATACTGAAGAGAAGCTGGTGGAAGCGGCACTCTTCAGCCTCTCTGCTATTCCACCTGACAAACTGCGCATCGTCATTATCCGGAATACGCTGTTCCTGATGGAGTGCTTTGTCTCCAGAGCGCTGTTGCCAGAACTTGGATCCAGGCCCGACATTCAAATCAATCAAGAGCCACACGAATTCAAATTCGATAGTAACGGCAACATTAAGGTGAAATTCGATCTTCATGAATGACCTGCTGGATCGTTACGGCGCGTTGTTGCGCGAAGTGGACGATTGGTTTCAGCGTTGTCTTGATCTGTATCCAGACAAGATTGTCTGCCGGAACGGCTGCTCGGAATGTTGCCGAGGGCTCTTTGATATTACCCTCCTCGATGCGTTATACCTCAAACGTGCCTTCGATGATCTTCCCGATCCGCAGAAAACCGGACTACTCCAGTTGGCATCGCGGCGCCTTGAGAAGTTATCAAGCCTTAATTCCGCATTTGTCGAGCCATGGCTGTTGAACGGAATCCCGGAAAGTGACTGGGAACTTCTCATGCCGGAAGAGGATGAAACGCCCTGCCTGCTACTCTCGGAGGCAGGTGGATGCCTGCTGTACGAGTTCCGCCCGATGACCTGCCGCCTTAACGGCATCCCGCTGATCGATGTTTCCGGGGAAGATCTCTTTGATGAGTGGTGCAGCCTGAACTTTACCGAAGAAGATCCGCGAACCCTCCCAAATCTGCGCTTTGAATTTACCGATCTGTTTTCTCGGGAACTGATACTGTTCCAGAGGCTCATACACCACCTGACCGGCAGTATACGAAATGAGGTTGATCTGTTTATACCTGCTGCGGTCGTAATGGATCGCAGCAAAATTGTTGATGCCATCAGGCAAGTTAAATGTTACTTCAAAACGGATACGCATAATGTCTGATTCATTGCCATTCAATACAACTCTGATCCGTGGTCTCTTCACGCCTCTTCCGCCCGAACAGGAGCAGGATACCGCTCCCGGCTACTGGGCTATCCTGCAGGGGAACTCTCTTGTAGTATCTACTGATTCGCAAGAGCTGCTTTCAGGAGATCCGTTGCCGATAGTCGTTGCTCCGGAAACGGAGCCGCTGAAGATCGGTCTTTGGCAGGGGGAGTCACTGCGGGTAATGCGTATTGCCTCTAGCGCGCCGCTCCCTTCTGGGTACGAGGCACTGCCGTTTCAAGGGCCTGACACTCGGCTTGACAACACTCTGGCCACCATTGCTGGACGCGCTGCCCAGATTCTCCATTGGGAACGGCGCAGCCGTTTCTGCTCCTGCTGTGGCGGTGAACTGGTCAGAATCAAGGCCTGTTGGGGGAAGCGCTGTACGTCGTGTAATGATGAACATTTTCCCCATATCCATCCCTGCATCATCGTCCTTGTCCGGCGTGGTGCCGAACTGCTGCTGATCCGCAATGCCGCTTGGAATGTCGGCCGTTTCAGTCTGGTGGCAGGTTTTCTTGATTTCGGGGAATCTCTGGAGGAGTGCGTCCAGCGGGAAGTGCGTGAGGAGGCTGGGGTAGAAGTGACCAATATCCGCTACCTGGGGAGCCAGTGCTGGCCATTTCCGAGCCAGCAGATGATCGGTTTTCTGGCTGATTATGCCGGTGGGGAAGTGAAGCCTGACGGTGTGGAAGTTGTGGAAGCGGAATGGTTTCCTGAAGATGCCCTGCCGCTGTCGCCTGGGGGTAAACGGAGCATTTCCCGCTGGATTATCGATAAGTTCGGACTTACAATAATACTGGTTTTAATCAGCTTGATAGCAGCATGCAGCCGCCACGAACGGCACGCTTATCGACCGGACTCAACGACTCCAAACAGAGTACAGAAACCTTATACCGTGAGCGGCGAGAGATACGAGCCGCTTTCCAGCCACGAAGGATTCGTTCAGTCCGGCATTGCCAGTTGGTACGGCAGTGATTTCCACGGCAAGAAGACAAGTAATGGTGAAACATACGATATGTATTCGCTGACGGCGGCTCACAAGACACTTCCTTTGGGCGTATATGTGAAAGTAAGCAACCGGAGCAACGGTCGCGATATCGTAGTGCGGATAAACGACCGAGGCCCTTTTGTTGCAGGCCGAATTATTGATCTCTCCTATTTTGCTGCCAAGGAACTCAGAATTGTGGAGGGGGGAACCGCGCCGGTTAAGATAGAAGCGCTCGGATATCTGGCTGAAACTGTCAAAGGCAAAATGACTTATCGCCCTCCGTCCAGCTACGATAAAGGTTCGTTCGGTATTCAGGTGGGAGCCTTCAGCGCTTTGGAAAACGCTCAAAGAATGGTGGACAGCGTGAAGAAGCGCTACGGAGTGGCTCTCATACAGGAGGCTGATGTTAATGGCACCAGATATTACAGGGTCAGAGTCGGAAACTATGCATCGCTCAAAGAAGCAGAGCTGATGCGTGAGCAATCGTCAGACAAAGTTCTGCTTGGAGGATTCGTGGTGGCTCTGGATGGAGTATGAGAGCGGCATTTTTCAACAACCTCACGAAGAAACCTTGTGAAGCAGGATTCAATAACTGTACGAAAAAGGACAAGAAATGACCACTCTGAGAAATAAAGTGCCAGGTATCTCCTTTTTACCTTTGTTTTCCTACCCATCGCTTAGATGGCTGATACGTCTGCACATACTGTTACTGTTTGTATTCATGATGCATAATCCCCATGCTGTTTCCGATGCCGTTGCCAATACCCAGACTGTCCCTGGTTGTGAGATCAACAAGGGGTCTTGCGCAAAAAAACGGTTCGGCCCAGATTGTTCTAGCTATTGAGCCAAAGCCGGTAAAGGCTATGAAAAAGCTTGAGTTTACCGTAACCTTGACAGGCATTAACGGCCCAGAAAATCTTAAGCTCAAGCTACAGATGCCGGGTATGTTCATGGGCACCAACGAGGTCACTCTTGTAAAAGCTGGTGGTGAAAAATATACCGGTACAGGTGTAATACCCAAGTGCCATAGCGGAAATAAATTGTGGTCCGCTACTGTTGAGCTACCGGGTTTGACTCCTTCGGAAATGTCTTTTTTGTTCAATGTTCTCTAATGAATCACCATATCTCCTCATCTTCATATCCGGCTTTCTCGGCGGCTTCGGTCACAGCATGGGGATGTGCGGCCCGGTAGTTGCCGCCTATGCGCTGAATCCGATCAAAAAACTACCTTCCCCAACTTCTCTACAATCTTGGAACCTATATTTCGCACAATTTTGTGGACCAAATTGACTTTTTTCGACCGACTTCAAAACTTATCCGGAACGGATAGCCTCTGGCATTAAGTCTATTTCGGTAAAAATACTTGGATTAAC
This sequence comes from uncultured Geobacteraceae bacterium, assembly GCA_903845365.1. Lineage (GTDB taxonomy): Bacteria > Desulfobacterota > Desulfuromonadia > Geobacterales > Pseudopelobacteraceae > JACRCG01. The sequence goes on from CAIMXI010000412.1 coordinate 27,454, forward strand.
CTCCAAGGCGTTGAGATAGGCAAGCTGTACTTTATTAAGGGGTGTAAACAAGGAACGTTCGCCATTTTTTATCGCAACGACAACGGATATAAACTTTGAGACCATCATGAAAGACGTTGGTTTTGCAGTTTTACCGTTATTCCAGCCCGTAAGCGTTGAATTTTCTTCCTTAATCTTTCTTCTGATGGCTCTTTCCATAAGTCGCCACAGAAGAAGCGACGCTTCCTCCTACACTTTCCGTGAAATACCATCCGCTTGCTGGTGGCTCAATCAGTCCATACATCGGCGTCGGCCTGAACTATACAATCCCTTTTAAATCAAAAGTTGAAAGTACCCCGGATTTCAAAATCGACAACAGCTTCGGTTGGGCAGCTCAGGCTGGTGTTGATGTTAAAATCAAAGACAATCTCTATTGCAACCTTGATTACAAATACATCAATGCCGACACAGAAATCAGACTTGCGGCTGGCGGCACAAAGTATAAACTGGACCTCAACCCGCATCTATTCGGAATTGGTGTTGGTTACCGCTTCTGACCGAACTGATACATTCATTTTTTAAATTGAAAGGCGTGGGATTAAATCCCTCGCCTTTCTTTCGTTTCGGTACTGCAAACGCTTGTTTTTCACTACGAAGTTTTTGTTATGGTACTGATTTACACATGATTGAGGAAGGAGGATACAGAAGGGTAAAATTACTCTCCTGCTGCAACGATCAGGCTTTCCGTTAATACGGGATTGAGCCAGAAACCTGAAACGGCAAGCTCTTGAAGGGTCTTTCGCAAGGATAAAATCAATCCTTCCTTTCGAGCGCGCAACAGGATGCCGAGAGTACCGGTAACCGGAATCCGGTAAAGACGCGCTTTTTCCCGTGCCTCGGCATCATCAAGCAACAACAGGGAGGCACCGCGCTCCAGAGCCAGGGCAATTGCCTCAGCTTCTCCAAGGTCAATGTCATGGCGTAGCAACGTAACAATACGGTCGTGAACCTTGACGGTCTGTATCCAGGATGAAGAATTGCGAATCAGATCGATCTCGGGGCGTCCCGAGCCGGTAGTGGCGGTACATTCCTGCCACACTGCATGTGGCACAAGCAGGTTGCCAAAGAAGGATTTCAATAATTCGAGCTGTCCGATCTTGGCAAGGTGAATGAGAGGGGAAGAATTACTTACAACCGGCGGCATAGGCGATATCTTCCTTCAGTTCCGTTTCGTAATAATGCCGTTCAATACCCCGTTCCGCCAAGCCATCGAGAAAGGTCCATTTGTCAAGCTTTGAAAGTTTGCGCGCCGAACCGAGGGAGGCAATGCCCCGTGCATACAGAGCAAACGCCATTTCCTGGTACAACGTCTGCTTGAATTCGGCGCGAGGGATTTTCGCGGATTCTAAGATATCGTTCGGAATGTTTATCACCAGTGACATCTGCATACTCCTTTGTATGAAATAACCATGAGCTAACTATCCTTCACAAAAGGGAGAAAGTCAAGAAACACATGGCCAAAGCCCTTCTCATAAGTTATTCCGGCTACCCGGAATCAGCCGCTAGGTCGCGTTGAACGTCTTTATCGTGAAACGTGACATATCAATTAAGCGAACTCCTGCAATGTTGCTGCGATTTTGAATCGCGGGCGAAAGCTGCTAAGGCTAAAGGGAAAAATAAAGCTGCCAATTCAAATCTAAACCCCTCTAAATCTCCTCTTAACAGGGGAAACTTCAAGGCTTCCCCCCTGATAAGAGGGGACTGAGGGGGGTTAGTTTTGACCTCATGCTTCTCTCGTTCCCACGCGCTACGCCCCGTATCCAGTAGAGTATATACTTTACGAGGTCTAATATTGAGCTTTTAGTAGGCCGGTTCAAGCGAACCGGAACCGGCGTTTTCTGCCATTCCCAGCATTGCTGCCGGATGCGCTACGCTTCATCCGGCCTACAACTGCAAATACTCAATATCATGCCGTGTAGTGAAACTTGAAATGACTCAGAAGCTTGCAAATGTTTATGCCCCCTTTGGCATCAAAAGCGATTTAGCGTTAAGTCGTTTGCATCAATTGCCGACTGATTTTTTTTATGATACTGTGCAAAACAATTATCATAAACAGGGAGTCTGACCATGCGGATTATCGACTCGTCATCACTGCGGGAACTTGATAAAAACAGGAAGAGCAACTCTCCGATGACTAAAATGTTCAATTCATTTTTTGCCGACGAATTAAGTCATCATGAAAAAAAGATAGATCAGTATCAGGAAGATATTGAAACCCTCAGAGGTAACATTGAGAAGGCGGGAAATCTGCTGACAGCAGAACCGACTATTGAGAACTTGCAGAGTTTTCGTGACCTTTTAAGTAGAATCGCTAAAAGAGTGAGTGCGGAGGCATACCGGCTGGATAAAGTTGGCGGAACTCCGCAAAATCCACATTATCACGAAATAATTACGGTAATAAACCGGGAGGCAGATCAACTGTACCATCTCATTGTGAAGGAGAATAAAGATAATATTGCTATTACCGCCAAAGTCATCGGTATCAAAGGGTTAGTGGTGGATCTTATTACCTGAAACGATACTCGCGGAATTTAACTGAAACCAAAAGGAACTACATGATGAGCGATACCGAGTTGAATGCGACAGTACAAAAAGGCCTTGATCTCCTTGACCAGGGAAAAATCAAACAGGCGGTTTCTATCTTTGAGGAGTATTGGAGGAACAACCAGAACATTCCTGAGAGTTGGTTCTACCTTGGCGATGCCCTGGCTGAAGACGGACTTCTGGATGAAGCTGTTGCACACTATCGTAAAGGAATCAAATTATCACCGGAAGATACCGATGCTTTGACAACGCTTGGAGACATGCTGCTTGAAGCGGGCAATCACAAAGAGTCACTCGCCTGCTACGAAAATGTTCTGGCGATTGACCCCGAAGATGCTGACGCCCTTGTCAGCATCGGCCTGGTACATAACAGCCAGGATCGCTGTAATGAAGCGATTAAAGCCTTTCAGCAGGCACTTGAACTTGAGCCGGATAATGTTTTTGCGCTCAATGCCCTGGGAGATTCACTGTACGGGCAGGGGGATGTTGATGGTGCGATTGCCGCCTTCACCAAAGGTGTGGAAATCGATCCCGAAGACCCTGCGGCTCATTTCAACCTGGGAGAACTGTACTATGATCTGGAGGAGTTGGAGGAGGCCGAAGATGAATGCCTTGAGGCGATTCGGTGTGATCCTGCGTACAGCATGGCGTACCTTACGCTCGGTGGAATATGTATGGATCAGGATCGTACGGCAGATGCGATCGTCCATTTTGAAAAATATCTGAAATATGAAAAATCTGCCCAGGCCGCCGACATGATTGCCGAGGTCAAAGCGGTTATCGAAGGTCTTAAAGAAGAGATACAGGGTTAGTGATGTCGCAGAAATCGCTCCTGATCGACTCTCACGCACATATTTATTACCGTGACTATGCCGGGGATTTTACAGATATGCTGAAGCGTGCCGAAGATGCCGGTGTAGCCGCCATTTTAGTGGTTGGCACCGACATCGAATCGAGCCGTGAATCTGTCGAACTTGCTGAAAAATATCCGCAACTGTACGCGTCTGTTGGAATCCATCCTCATGACGCCGGCCGGGTTACCGATCCATGTTACGATGTCATTAGAACCCTTGCTCTCTCCAGTAAAAAAGTTGTTGCAATAGGCGAAATTGGACTCGATTTTTATCGTGACCGTTCACCACGCAACATCCAGGAACTTGTTTTTCGGGGCTTTTTACAGCTTGCTGCCGAACTGAGCAAGCCGGTTATCATTCACGATCGCGATGCCCATGATCGTATCATCACAATTCTGCGGGAAGAGACGGTTAGAAAGGGAGTGCTCCACTGTTTTTCTGGCGATACCGCGATGGCGCTTGAAGCGATAGCGCTCGGTTTTCATATTTCAATTCCGGGAACGATCACCTACAACAGCAATCAAAGCCTGTGTGATGTTGTTAAGGCGGTGAGTATCGATCAGATGCTGGTCGAAACCGACTGCCCCTATCTTACCCCTGTCCCGCACCGTGGCAAACGCAACGAGCCCGCGTATGTGCGGCTTGCTGCGGAAAAAGTGGCTGAAGTCAAGAGCCTGACACTCGATGACGTCGCCCGCGTTACTACCAAAAATGCCAGAGATCTGTTCGGTATCAACCTCTGGGATCAATCGGCAAAAATTGCGTATAAGATCAGAAACTCACTCTACCTAAATATCACCAATCGCTGCTCAAACCGCTGCAGTTTCTGCCCGAAATTTGACGATTTTACGGTCAAGGGTCACAACCTGATGCTGAACAGCGAGCCCTCTTTTGAAGAGGTAATGGCGGCAATTGGTCAACCGGAAGGAATTGACGAAGTGGTCTTTTGCGGCTACGGCGAACCGCTCATTCGTCTTGATCTTGTCAAGCAGGTGGCAGATGCATTGAAACAGAGAGGCTACTCTATTCGAATCAATACTGACGGCCAGGCCAACCAGTTGTACGGATACGATATTATGCCGGAACTGGCGGGGCTGGTTGACAGCATTTCGGTCAGCTTGAATGCTCCTGATGCCGCAACGTATCAGCGACTCTGCAACACCCCCTTCGGTGAATCCGGTTTTACGGGTGTCTGTGACTTTATCCGGTCGGCATCAATCCATATTCCGCATGTAATCGCCACTGCGGTTACTATTCCGGGCGTAAACATTGAAGCCTGCAGAAGCCTGGCAGTGTTACTTGGAGCTGAATTCAGAGTGCGTGAGTATACCGAGGTCGGATAGTGTGAGTGGTTTTCATACGCTGTAACAATCTCAACACTTCCACCGCCGATATCAACCATGGCATAGCGTTTTCCATACATGTCGAAGTTGCAGAGGGCGGAAGCTGCTGTTAGTCCGGCTTCCTCTTTGCCAGAAATGACTCTGATCTCGTATCCCAGTTCCTTTGAGAGCAATGTCACCAGTTTCTTCTTGCCGTTGGAAGCGCTCCTCACAGCACTGGTAGCAACCACCTCGACAGCTTCTACATTCGTTTTTTCATGTGGCCTCTTATATCAGAAATGTATAGGTCAGCTGTTTTCTTTCAACTAATTTGGTGAAGTTCTCCAGCAAGAGGGTATCTTCATTCAGAAAAATTTCCTCGGCATACTCTTGCTCGTCCTTCGGCAGTTCCAGATTACTGAGCAGCAATCTGAACTCGGCAATGTCGTTCATCCGTCCCAGAATGGACTGGTACTCTCTCAGCAACCCGAGATGGAGAGTGTAATCACGATCAAGTATCTGTGCGATAATCTTAAAGAAGTAGCGCCCTTTTTTTATAGCAATCCGCAGGGCGTGTCGTTGTGCAGTAAACTCGGGTTTGGTTGAGACAGCAAGCAACTGATGTATCGGTATATATTGTCTGATGGAAACATCCGAAAAAAATGCCAGAAGAGTTATGCTGTTCCGGTCAGCAATAGAATCTTCTTTCAGCGTTGCAACTATCTCCCGAACCATCCGGTCAAGTTTACGATGGTCAAAGGCTGCAAGCGCCTTCTTGATCTTCTTCAATTCCAATAAGCGCTGCTTTGAAATGGTATGACAAAGCTTAAAATCTGCTGAACCATCTGTTCGCGTCCGGAAGAAGAGCAGCGCCTCATCCATATTGCGCAGACCTCCCAATATTTGCGTGAGTTTACGAACTTTCTTCCTTAGCTCGGTCCTCGAATCTTTCGGGGTAAATGGATAAAACAGCTCCAATACAGCCCTGAAACGGCGTGAGGCAACTCGCAGGTCATGAATATCATCAATGTCGAATGACTTCATGACGGTGTGTCTGAGCCGAAGCAATTCTTGCCATTGGGCAAAAAATACGCCTCTGGAACGTTCCAGAATGGTCACCGAATCAGGCCATAATCGCGCAGGCTTTGTTGACATCTATCGGGGCTCTGATTGAGGAAATACTTTTTTGAATGAAGTAATCCTGTTCTCGCCGGGGAGTGGATACCAGAGAAAATTGGCAGGATTGCTATCCGCTGTTTGCACTGCGCGAGTCAGTGGACTGATAATAGTTAGCCGTGTTTTAGGGCCGTACCTGGCAATTCTGGGACTCGTTTTTTCTACAGACGCTCTTCCTTTTCCCGTCCGATAGCGCCATTCATCCTGCAAAGAGTCGCTTGCCTCCACCGCTTCAGCGTGGCGCATTACATACAAAATCATGGAGCCCTCCAGATTAGGGATTTATTTGAGGCGGAGTATTATAGCCCGTATAAAGCGTATTGCAAAGGCGTAACTATAAAATTCGCCGGGTGCCTCATAACGCAGCTTTTCCATACTCTTGAGCCGCGCCAAGGCCATGAATCACGGGAGCAAAAAGATGCTGAATAGGCTGTAATAGCCGCGTGGCAGGGCAAAGTGTCGGTCGGTATGGCGCAGCAATCCAACCGCTAACAGTGCCGGTAACGCCAGTAGTACACCGCCACCTGCAACATCCAGCGATGGGACAAACTCGGGGGCTATTCCTTCTTCTCCTCCCAAACCAACGTTCACAGCCAAACGATATGATCATCTTGAATGAAGCAATGTCATTTTGGTTGTTCAAAACCCTCTATTCATGCTATTGAACTGTTACCAATTCTGCTACACAGTGAAAAACCTGAACAAGGAAAAACCTTAAGTAATATGGCTAGTTCCGTTGATATCGTCGTTCCTGTCTGGAATAACCCGTTTGAAGCCCGTGCCTGCATTGCTGCGATACTTGCGTACTCAGGTGATGTGCGCCTTATTGTCGTTGATAATGGCAGCAGCCGTGAGACGGAACTCATGCTGGAGGAGTTCTCAGAGTCAATGGGGGAGCGGGGGCTGTTTATTAAGTCAGAGCGGAATATCGGGGTGGTTGCCGCTATCAATCTTGGTCTCGCTCGCTCCGATAGTGATTATACAGTAATTGTTCGGCCAGATGTAAAGGTGCATTCCGGATGGCTGGAACCACTGGTTAGCGCTGCTGAAGCGGGGGGTGCCGGGATTGTTTCCCCGTTGTTCAATGGAGTCTCAGCCCCGAAGTTGCCGACTCTCAAGCATGGATGCAGAGTGATGGAAAGCTGCACCGTCTCATTTGCAACACTCCTGGTTCGTACTGAAATGCGCATGGTGGCCGGTCTGTTTGATGATACTCTTGACGGAGGGGATTGGTGTTTGCGTGAGTACGTACGGCGTGTCGCTGCATTTGGTTATCGAACCTGCATCACTGGTCGCTGCAGTTTGACCTGTTATGGGGGGAAGCAGTTCGGATCAGCGCAACGCAGAAACGAGATGATACAGAACAGCCGCGCTGCCTACATTTCCAAGTGGGGAATAGACCGTCATTATAGTGTTTATTTTGGCCCGGAAGCAGAAGCGGGGGCTCTTGCCGATACCGTTGCCGTCATATTAAATGGTGCCCGTCAGGGGCATCGGTTCACACTATTACTACATCGTAGACAATATTCGTTTTTTCGCAAAATGGGGTGGAATGCCCTGCATACCGGTATAGAACTGCTTCCGTTGTCTCTATTATTTCCTTTGCGCAACCTTCAAAAGAAAATTTCGGTTTTACGGGATGCGTCACCTGATCTGCTTGCGGTGAAAGGGTGCAGTGGAACACTCTTCCCACGCATGGATGCTGCCATATCGTGTGACGAACTTTTCGACAGTTTTGGAACAAATCAACCTCAATTGCATGTGCCATCAGGAGCAATACCATGATAACGGAAATTGCAGCACAATTAGCGGCTCATCGGGACGTCGTTGCCCGGATTGAGTTGGAGATGCCCCCCCGGATAGCCGAAATGGTGACGTTGCTAGTCGAAACATTCAGGCGTGAAGGTAAACTGCTGGTGATGGGGAATGGCGGCTCGGCTGCGGATGCCCAGCATTTTGTTGCGGAAATCGTCAGTCGCTTCAAGATGGAGAGGAGAGCCCTGCCGGCGATAGCACTCTCGACTGATACCTCAATTCTGACCGCTATCGGCAATGATTACGGTTTTGATAAGGTATTCAGGCGCCAGATTGAGGCGTTGGCGGCAGAGGGAGACCTGGTAGTCGGCATCTCAACCAGCGGTAATTCTCCTAATGTCCTGCATGCACTGGAACTGGCACGTGAAAAGGGGTGCCACACGGTCGGCCTGCTAGGTAGAGATGGTGGCAGCATCAAGGATTACTGCGACCTCGCTCTGGTCGTGCCGTCTGATGATACACCCCGGATTCAGGAAGGGCATATCACTATCATCCATATCGTCTGCGATTTGCTGGAAAAGACGCTTTTTGCCAGATAGCTTTCAGGGGGGGGCTGTGGAACGTATAACTGTTGAAAACCTTTTTGCCCGTTGTGCCGGGATCCGTTGTCTGGTTATCGGCGATCTGATGCTTGACGAGTACCTGTGGGGCAGGGCCGATCGCATTTCACCTGAGGCGCCGGTGCAGATTGTTGATGTCATCCGCGAGGAGCTCCGCTTGGGTGGCGCAGGTAATGTGGTGCATAATCTGGCGGCTTTCGGCGTGCAGGTTTCGGTCTGTTCCGTGGTTGGCGACGATCAGAATGGCCGTGAGTTGCTTGGACAGTTCAGCCACCAGAGAATAGACACCCAGGCCGTCTTTCAGGATAGTAATCGTCGCACGAGCCGTAAGACGAGGGTAGTGGCAGCGAATCAGCAGATCGTGCGAATTGATCGGGAATCGCGGGACCTGCTATCTGTCGCCTTCGAGCAGCAGCTTTCTGACTGGATAACTCTCCATGCCGGTGAATATAATGTTGTCGTCCTTTCAGATTACAACAAGGGGGTTTTGACTTCTAAGGTGATTGCTGCGGCGGTATCAGCCGCTACCATGGCAGCTATTCCCGTTCTGGTTGACCCAAAAGGGATAGACTACAGCCGCTATGCCGGTGCTACGCTGCTGACTCCAAACCGCAGGGAGGCTGAGGCTGCCTCCGGAGTTGCCATAACGGATACAGTAACTCTGGCGCAGGCAGCGAGTGTAATAATGAGCAAGACCGGATTGCAGCATCTGCTGATCACCCGTAGTGAAGAGGGAATGTCACTTTTTTCCAAGGGGGGCGAAGTTGTTCATATCCCCACGGTGGCCCGCGAAGTTTTTGATGTTTCAGGCGCTGGGGATACCGTTCTGGCAGCGGCGGCATTAGGCATCGCCTCCGGTTTCAGTATGGCTGAATCAGCAAGACTGGCAAACGTAGCCGCCGGCATAGCCGTTGGTAAGCTGGGAACTTCCATTGTTACCCCGCAGGAAATTATTGACGCTGTTTCTCACGATCACAAGGACAGCCATGCTAAAATAAAGAGCCTGGATGTACTCTCCACATTGATAGAGGCGGAGAAAAACAGGGGGAAACGGGTCGTTTTTACCAATGGATGCTTTGATCTGCTGCATGCCGGGCACGTGAAATATCTGCAAAAAGCCAGAAGCCTTGGCGACCTGCTTGTTCTTGGTCTAAACAGCGATGCTTCCGTGCGTCGCCTGAAAGGGCCCAAACGGCCGTTGATTGATCAGGATGAGCGCTCTCATCTGTTGGCCGCTCTTGATTGCATTGATTATGTTACCATCTTTGAAGAAGATACGCCGTTGGAACTTATCGCTGCACTTAAGCCATATATTCTGGCCAAGGGGGGGGACTATGCGCTGGATGGCGTAGTGGGGCGTGAAATTGTAGAATCGTACGGCGGTCGAGTGGAATTAATAAACTTTGTCGATGGTAAATCGACAACAAATATCATTGAAAAAATTCTCGAACTTTACTCAGCGGAGTCTTGACTTATGACAGGAACAGCCTTGGAAGAGAATACGGAGCCTCGGCGTGAACTCTGGATATTAGGTGTAAAGCCGGGGGAGGGGCGTGAAGAGATACTTTCTTCATACCTTGAAACTGGCGGGTATGACTGCCGGCTGGAGCAGTATAGCAATCTCGCCACCGGAAGGCCTCTCGGAGTAGTTCTGGATGTCTCTCCGTTCTCGGACGATGGCTGGGGTGTGCTACTGAAAATTAAAAGCTCACCTGACACCCGCAATATCCCTGTGCTACCGGTATTTCTGAGTGAAATGGGAAAAGTAGGCGGGGTGTTTCCTGTCGCCGGTTTTTTTACACTGCCGATTGACGAGCAGTACTTACAGAACAGACTTACGGTCTATGGTCTGACGGAAGAGGCCGAAACATGGGATCTGCAATCGATGATAGTATCACGGAGCGGTGAGGAAAAACTTGCTAAAGCAGTAGAATCGCTGGGCTTTGAAGTAATTAAGGGGTACAACGGCAAAGAGGCTCTTGCTCTTGCATCAATCCATCCGGTGTATATGATGTTCTGCTCCCAGATGTTGTCCGATATGTCGGCGTTTGAGTTGCAGGAGCGGCTTCGCCTGGAGCCGTACAGCAGTAACACACCTCTGTTTTCCCTGCTGAAAGAATCGATGAAAGATGGTGAAAAACTGGCTTTGAGCCGTGAAATAGCACATCTTATACGGAAAAAACAACTTACCTGCGAGGAATTTCTCGGATATCTGCGCCGTAGAGATTAGCTATAACAGGCCATCCAGACTTCTGACTTCGATAGTGGCTTTACCGCGCAGCTCTTTGACCCACTGGCTGAAGCGTTCTTCCGATTTTTTCCTGTAAATGATCTCTTCAATTTCCCCTTTGACGCTTTCAAACGGCTTGGCCGTTCCGACAGATCTACTTTCAAGCTTGATAATGTGATAGCCGATCGTCGTTGAAACCAGGCCGCTGATTTCGCCCGGTTTCAATGAGAGGATCGCCTTTTCGAGATCCGGCTGCATATCCCCTTTTTTGAAGGTGCCGAGGTCGCCGCCATCTTTCCTGGCTGCCGGGTCTTCTGAGTAATTTTTTGCCAGTTCGGCAAAATCCTTCCCCTCCCTGGCATTGGCAAGTACGGCCAAAGCGGTGACTTTTGCGCGAATAATCTGCTCTGAAGTAGCCTTTTCTCCGGTTTTAAAGAAAATGTGGCGCGCGCGGAAGCTCTCATCTTCACTGTATTTCGCCATGTTAGCGGCGTAATAGTCGCGCATCTCACCTTCTCCGACATGAACCTTGGCGCGAACTTCCATACTGACCAGTTTCAATTTTTCAATCTGTTCCTTAAGCTGGCTGCGATACTGCTCAAAAGAAAGATCCTGAGCCGCGAGAGCAGCAATCAAAGCCTCCTGCGAATTAATATGGTTCTGTTTGCGGACATCATCTATCGCCTGGCGAATTTCTTCCTCTGATACTTTAATGTTCAGTTCTTTGATTTTTTGGTCGGTCAATTTTTTTTCAACCAGGCGATCAAGCACTGTGCGGCGAATCTGAATCTTTTCAGATTCATTCAGACCGGATTTCTTTTCGGTTTCAGCAAAGGCTGACTGCGCTTCGCGGTTGACGTTATTCAACGTGATAATATCATCGTTTACAACTGCAACGATGGCATTCGTAATGACTTTAGGTTTGCCGGATCCGTCAGAAGCTGCACTCAACTTGTCAGCCTTAAGGGTCGCCTCCGCCGGTTGTTTGGTGACTGCGGCTTGATTACCGGCACATCCAGCGAGCAGAATCAGAGTCAGGCTTGCCGCTATTACCAGTAAATTATTTTGATTCATCGTTGCACTCATTTGAGTCACTATTTCTTTTCAGGAGCTGCTGGAGCGGCAGCGCCTGCAGGTTTTTTATCATCAGTTTTCGGCTCTTCCTTCTTACCGTCGATACTGTTCAGCACATCCTCCTTGATAGTTATTTTAGCAGTCTTCTTCAACTCTTCCTTGATCTTTTGAAATATCTCCTGCTGCTTGGTTGGCATTATAGCGCCTTTTATCTGCTCTTTTATCTCTTCAAAAGGGCGGATACCGGCAGGGCGCTTACCGGTCAGTTTGATGATATGGTAGCCAAAATCCGATTTGACAACGTCAGAAATGTGCCCCTCTTTGAGTACGAGAGCAGCTTTTTCGAAAGCAGGAACCATGCTTCCTTTGCCGAACCAACCTAGATCGCCACCTTTGGTAGCAGAGGAGTCTGCGGAGTGTTTTTTGGCAAGTTCCTCGAAATTACCGCCAGCTTTAATTTGTACAGCGATATCTTTGGCTTCTTTTTCAGTCTTAACTAAAATATGGCTGGCCTTGATCTGTTCGCCTGACTTGAATTTTTCTTTATTCTGCTCGTAGAACTTCTTCATATCTTCATCAGAAACCTTGGATTCAACCTCAACTTTTTTCTTCAGGAATGATTCTACAATGAGGCGCTTTCTGAGGTCTTGAAGCTTCTCTTCAATATCGGCTCCTTTGTCAAGACCATCTTTGGAAGCCTGCTGGAGGATAAGCTCACGAATGACCATGGTGTCCAGCATCTCTTTGCGCCCCTGAGGGGTGTCAGCCATAGCTTTTAGATATTCAGGCAGATTTTTCAGCTCACGCTCAAAATCCCCAGTGGTGATACTGCCGCTATTGACTTCTGCCAGAACTTTGCCCTCTTTCTTCCCTTCAGTTTTTGCACCGCCGGAAGTTGAGCTACCCTGGCAACCGACAAGTGCGGCCACGCAAAGTGTTGCGGTAAACAGTTTTGTGGTGGTAATGAATTTCACGTAATGCTCCTTTTTGGGTTGTTGTATAGGTATTTAAACCGAGAAAAAGTAGCATATCCTTGTGCCTATTGCAATACTCTTGACCAATAAATCTTACATGGTACCGGTCGTGATTTAATAATATTTTTCCACTGCAGCGAAAAATATGCTAGTATCCCGATTCTTTTTTACGCTACATGTCAGGAGGTAGTCATGCCGCAATTCTTTGAAGGTGTACTCGAGGCCAAGGGACAGAAATTTGGTATCGTAGTCAGCCGTTTTAACAGTTTCATCTGCGAGCGCCTGCTGGAAGGGGCGGTTGATGCGCTGGTTCGCCACGGAGTTGATGATAAAGACATCCATGTTGCGCGAGTGCCGGGGGCTTTTGAAATACCGCTCTTTGCCAAAAAGATGGCTGAAAGTTGCAACTATGATGCTCTGATCTGTCTTGGCGCAGTTATCCGCGGTTCTACACCGCACTTTGATTATGTTGCATCTGAAGTTTCCAAAGGGGTAGCAACCGTCTCTCTGGCCAGTGGCGTACCGATCGCCTTTGGGGTTCTGACGACCGATACGATTGAGCAGGCGGTTGAACGAGCCGGCACCAAAGCTGGTAACAAGGGGTTTGAGGCGGCCGTGACCGCAATCGAATCTGTCAATCTGATGAAGGCGCTGAAATAGTGGGAATACGTCGCGAAGCTCGTGAACTTGCTCTGCAGATGATGTACGCTCTCGATTCTAACAGCTCCATCGGATTGAGTGAAACCTTGCAGATTTTCCGCGAAGAGCAGATTGAAATACCCGGACGGGTGCGGGAGTTTGCCGAAGGTCTTGTGCAGGGGGTGCAGGCGCAGCGTGAGATCATTGATGAAGCCATCAAGATCCGCTCCAAAAACTGGTCGCTGACCCGGATGCCGAGGGTCGATCTGAACGTCATGCGGCTGGCGGTATATGAGCTGATGTTTCGCGCCGATATTCCAAAAAAAGTAACTATCAACGAGGCTATAGAGGTTGTCCGCCGCTTTGGAGACAAGGATTCTCCCGCGTTTGTAAACGGCATCCTGGATGAGATCGAGGCGTGCGCAAAAACTGAACAATCAAGCGAGGAATGATGAACGATATACAGGTTGGTCTGATAGGATTTGGTAATATTGGCGCTGGAGTCGTCAGGCTGCTGCAAGATAATGCAGACGTTATTCGCAGCAAAGTCGGAACCGGCATTGTACTGAAGCGCATTGCCGACCTGGATATTACAAGTGATCGCGGTGTTGTCGTCGATCCCGGTCTACTGACGACCAGCGTCGATGACATTTTCAATGACCCGGAAATATCGGTGGTCATCGAATTGATCGGCGGCTATGAACCGGCCAAAACATTCGTATTGAAGGCTATCGAGAAGGGGAAACATATCGTTACCGCCAACAAGGCGCTCCTGGCTCTCCATGGTTCTGAGATTTACGCTGCTGCAGTCCGCAAAGGGGTCGAAGTACAGTTTGAGGCCTCAGTCGGCGGCGGTATTCCTGTGCTGACGGCGATAAAGAGCAATCTGGCCGCCAATTATTTCAGCAGCGTTTTCGGTATAATGAACGGCACCTGCAATTACATTCTGACCCGTATGACTCAAGAGGGCGCAGCTTTTAGTGATGTATTGAAGGTTGCCCAGGAACTTGGCTATGCCGAACCTGATCCGACATTTGATGTCGAGGGAGTTGATACCGCGCACAAGCTGGCTGTTCTCATCTCACTCTGTTTTGGCACCAACATAGATTTTAGCGATATACATACTGAAGGAATCACAAATATCAGCGGCATGGATGTCAAGTATGCTGCAGAATTCGGCTATCGCATCAAGCTGCTGGCAATTGGCAAGCTTGTAGATGGCAAAATCGAAGCCCGTGTGCACCCGACCATGATCCCGCTCGACAGCCCTCTGGCAGATATTCATGGTGTGTTCAATGCCATCAGGCTGACCGGAGATTTTGTCGGTCCGGTCATGTTCTCCGGTCGTGGCGCCGGCCAGAATCCGACTGCCAGTGCGATTGTCGGTGATTTGATAGGTCTTTCGCGCAGCATGAGGGTCGGTGCCGGGCGACGTATGTCACCTCTCGGCTTTATGGACGAAGCTATTGTCACAATCCCGGTCAAGCCGATGGCTGATGTCTTCAGCAAATATATGCTCCGTTTCAGTGCCCTCGACAAGCCGGGTGTGCTGGGAGGGATCGCCGGAGCTCTCGGGTTATATGGCATCAGCATCGAATCGATGGTGCAGACATCTCATGACGTTGCTGACTCTACGCCGGTTGCGATTGTCATTATGACTCACGAGGCTCGTGAAGGTTCGATTCAGGAGGCGCTATCAGAGATCGATCAGCTTGACATCATCTGTGAGAAGACCAGTTTCATTCGTATTGAAGAGAATCTGGAGTAATAATTGAGGAGGAAGAGATGAACACAAAAATATTGCTGCCCGAAGAGCAGATCCCGCGTCAATGGTACAACATCATTCCCGATATGCCAGGACCACTGGCACCTGTCATCAGCCCACGCACCATGCAGCCGGTTACGCCGGACGAAATGCTAGCCATCTTCCCGATGGCCCTGATAGAGCAGGAGATGTCAATGCAGCGCTGGATCGATATCCCTGATGAAGTCCGGGAAATCTATAAACTCTGGCGGCCATCGCCGCTGTTTCGTGCTCACCGCCTGGAAAAGGCGCTGGGGACTCCGGCAAAGATTTATTACAAATATGAGGGAGTCTCCCCGGCCGGTTCGCATAAACCTAACTCTGCCATTCCGCAGGCATACTACAACAAACAGGCTGGCATCCGCCGTCTGGCGACTGAGACTGGTGCCGGTCAATGGGGAAGTTCCCTCTCCCTTGCCTGTTCGATGTTTGGTCTGGAATGCACAATCTACATGGTCAAAGTCTCCTGCACCCAGAAGCCGTACCGCAAGAGCATGATGCAGTTATGGGGTGCCCAGGTGATTCCTTCTCCATCAGAGTTCACCAACTCCGGGCGCTCAATTCTGGCTCATGACCCAGATTGCCCCGGCAGCCTCGGTATTGCCATCTCTGAGGCGGTTGAGGATGCCGCCACCCATGCCGACACCAATTACGCTCTGGGAAGCGTACTCAACCACGTATGTCTGCATCAGACCATTATCGGGCAGGAGGCGCAGGCGCAGTTCAAAATCGCCGGAGATTACCCGGATGTTGTCATCGCCTGTTGCGGTGGCGGCTCAAATTTCGCCGGTCTGGCTTTCCCTTTTATTGCCGATCGTGCGACCGGCAAAAATGTTCGTTGCCTTGCCGTTGAGCCGTCATCATGCCCTACTCTGACAAAAGGGGTCTACGCCTTTGATTACGGAGATACCGCCAAAGTTGCTCCGATTGCCATGATGTACACTTTGGGTCACGACTTTATGCCTCCTGGCATTCATGCAGGCGGTCTTCGCTATCATGGTGAGTCTCCGCTGGTCTCTCAGTTGTATAATGCCGGTCAGATCGAAGCCAAATCGTACAGGCAGAACGCCTGTTTCGAGGGAGCGCTCCTGTTCGCCCGTAGTGAGGGGATTGTTCCGGCGCCAGAATCAGCGCACGCAGTGCGAGCCGCAATTGACGAGGCCGTTCTGGCAAAAGAGGAGGGCAAGGAGCGCACCATTTTGTTTGGTCTTTCCGGGCATGGACAGCTTGATATGGGTGCGTACGACGCATATCTCTCCGGTAATCTGGAAGATTACGAATACCCGTCCGAGTTGGTAAGATCAGCGCTGGAGCGGCTGCCGAAAATAAATCTGTAGCAACAGAGTAGCACATCACTCATTTACCGGCACAGGAGCATTGCATGATCCTCGACTTTTCTTCACTTGCGAACGCTATTGGGCAATTGGAAAAAAGCATCCATTTTGCGAAATCAGAAATGGCGAAACAAGATGATGAACTGTTTGAGCAACTACGGAACTCTGTCATTCAATGCTTTGAATTTACCTATGAGTTGAGTTGGAAAATGCTGAAGCGTTACCTGGAAGTAACCGCTGCAAACCCCGACGAAATTGACGCATGCTCATTTCAGGATTTAATTCGCAGGGGTAACGAGCACGGATTATTACGTTCAGACTGGCTGTGCTGGAAAACCTATCGACAGGCACGTACTGACAGCAGTCATACCTACGATGCTGACAAGGCCGAAAAAGTATATGAAATTGCCCCGGATTTTTTGGAAGAGGCGCTGTATCTGCATCTACAACTGGTTTCTAGAACTAAACTCCAGTGAAAACAGCACTTGACTTATCTGTACTTGCACTCAATCAACATGATTTGGGTGAAGTTTGCCGGATTCTTGCGGAATGCGTCCCGGAATATAGCGTATGTGCGTTTGGCTCACGAGTAACCGGTAAAGCAAAGCCCTACTCTGACCTTGATCTGGTGGTGCTTGCAGATCAACCTCTGACACTGGCTTGTATGGCATCGATCAAGGATGCCTTTGATGAATCGGATTTGCCTATTCGAGTTGATGTGGTTGATTGGGCGGCGACCGGTGCCGCTTTTCGCGAAATTATTGAGCAAAATTATGTGGTGATTCAGCAGGGTGGGGGCGCGAACCGGGAAAAAGAGTAGAACCATATATTTAACAGCATCTTGGTCCGGGCTTGTCCGTGTTAGTCCCTTACAGCTTGATTCTTTACAGAACCTGATCCGCCTTTATCCGTTCAATCCGCCTTTTCCGCGTTCTATTGCCTCTATTCTGCCTGTTTGGTTCCGGCTTCGCCGGCTTATGGACGTGAATTTACTATGGTTAAAGTAAAAATCTGCGGTATAACAAACCCTGAAGATGCCCTGATGTCCGTCGAGGCCGGAGCGGATGCTCTTGGCTTCGTCTTTTTTCAAGGATCATCTCGTTTTATTTCACCGGCACAGGCTACGGCGATTATCTGTCGTCTGCCGCCATTCGTGCAGACAGTCGGGCTGTTTGTCAACGAGGAGCTGGCGACGGTCAACGCCGTTGCTGACCAGTGCCGTCTGGACATTGTTCAACTCCATGGCGGGGAGTCGCCCGATTACTGCCATGCTATCAGGCGGAGAATCATCAAGGCTTTCCGGGTGAAAGATGCTGCCAGCCTCGATCTTGTGGTAGAGTATCATGTTGCTGGTATTCTGCTGGATGCCTGGTCACCGGCTGCACATGGCGGTACCGGCATGACTTTTAATTGGGATATTGCTGCACGCGCTGCGGTTTCGCGTCCACTTATTCTTGCCGGAGGGCTGACACCGGAGAATGTCGCTGAAGCGGTTGTCACGGTGCGTCCATATGCGGTGGATGTGTCAAGCGGTGTCGAGAGCGCGCCGGGGAAAAAGGACGCCGGACTGGTTAGCCGCTTTATCAGAGCAACAAGGAGTAAGTAGTGAAACTACCGGATAAAAAAGGGCATTTCGGTCAGTACGGCGGGCGCTATGTTCCCGAAACGCTTATGCCGGCGCTGCTGGAGTTGGAGAAGGCTTACGAGCATTTCAGCCATGATAAAGAATTCAAACAGGAGTTCAACTACTATCTGCGGCAGTATGTGGGGCGTCCCAATCCGCTCTATTTTGCTGAAAAACTGACACGAAAGCTCGGCGGCGCCCGGATATATCTAAAGCGTGAAGACCTGAATCATACTGGCGCCCACAAGATTAACAATACCATCGGCCAGGGATTGCTGGCGCGGAGAATGGGGAAAAAACGGGTGATTGCCGAGACCGGCGCTGGCATGCATGGTGTGGCGACCGCCACCGTTGCGGCTCTGTTCGGCATGTCGTGCGAAGTTTTTATGGGTGAAGAAGATACCCATCGGCAGGCTCAGAATGTGTTTCGCATGAAGCTGCTCGGCGCGACGGTAACTCCGGTCACCGCCGGTACCGCCACCCTGAAAGATGCCATGAATGAGGCGATGCGCAACTGGGTAACCACCATCCATGAGACTTTTTATGTGATCGGCACAGTGGCGGGACCGCACCCGTATCCGATGATGGTGCGCGATTTTCAGTCGGTAATCGGCGCTGAAGTCAGGCGACAGCACTATAAAGTTGAAGGGCGGCTGCCGGATTACCTGGTGGCCTGTGTCGGTGGCGGGAGTAACGCACTGGGGCTCTTCTATCCATTCCTTAAAGACAAATCGGTCGGCATTATCGGCGTTGAAGCTGCCGGTTACGGCATTGATACCGGCAAACACGCCGCGCCGCTCTGCGCCGGATCACCAGGTATCCTGCATGGCAACAAGACCTATCTGCTGCAGGATCAGCATGGCCAGATCACTCACGCACACTCCATCTCGGCAGGACTGGATTACCCTGGTGTCGGCCCGGAACATTCCTGGCTGAAGGATTCCGGCCGTGCTAAATATGTTTCCATCACTGACGCTGAGGCGCTGGAAGGATTCAGTACTCTGACTCGTGAAGAGGGTATTATCCCGGCACTTGAATCCTCTCATGCGATTGCCCACGTTATGAAACTGGCTCCCACATTGCGTAAAGATAAAACTATTGTCGTTTGTCTCTCCGGTCGTGGTGACAAGGATATGCATACGGTGGCTGAAGCGTTGGGAGTAGTGTTTTAGCGGCTCACGATGATTAGTTTTTTATCAATCCTTTGATTTTATGGAGTAATCAATTTCAGAGAAGGAAAATAGGTGCGGTACCGTGTGGCGTCACGGGTCAAAAGCGTTAGGCCCGATACAGCCGCGTGGGCTCCGATAAAGAAATCCGGCAATGGTGACTGTTTTGTCCCCCCCAGTTTGCGATATCGTATAAACTCGATGTTCAAGTTTTTATTTGTTGACAATCACTGATGTTGTTCTCCAACCAATTTCAAGCAAGTATCGCATGGCGAGCCAGTGAAGGTGTTGCATCCATACGACCGAGATCACGACCGCTCATATGCTTTTTGG
>CAIMXI010000413.1 GCA_903845365.1 uncultured Geobacteraceae bacterium
CCAAAAAGCATATGAGCGGTCGTGATCTCGGTCGTATGGATGCAACACCTTCACTGGCTCGCCATGCGATACTTGCTTGAAATTGGTTGGAGAACAACATCAGTGATTGTCAACAAATAAAAACTTGAACATCGAGTTAAATCAGACAAAACTGTTTCGACAGCGATTGACCGCGCTGCAACAGCCGGCATCGGCATTATCGCCATGAAGGCCATGGTTGGAGGTTATGACGTCACCGGTATGGGACGGATCACTCCATACCAGGCGGCACTTAAATGGGTGCTTCAAAATCCCAAGGTTACCGCAGCAATACCGGGTATGAAGGATATGGCGCAACTCAAGGAAGATATTACTGTCATGGGTATGCCTTTTACATATTCGGATCTACGACGACTTGACCATTACGATCAGGCAATTGCTGGCTTCTACTGCACCTTCTGCGGAACCTGTGAGGTCGGCTGTCCTCACGGTGTGGAGATATCCACCGTCAACCGCGCCCTCATGTACGCTGAAGGTGGATACCGCAACATTAAGCTGGCACGTGATACTTATGCAGAGTTGCCACTGCAGGCGTCGGCGGCGACCTGTTTGGATTGTGAGGGGTGTAGAGCCAGATGTGTCAACGGACTAGACATTGCCAGTAAAATGAACCATGCCCGGACTGTCATCTCATGAATAGAATTGAGAAGCACTATATGAAGATGCTGTTCATGGTTTTATGTCTCTTAGCTTCTGTTCCGTCTATCACTCATGCAACTGCTGAGATGGGCAGTTTCATTCCGGCAAGTTACTGTGGATCGGGATGGAAAAGAGACGGAAAAATAATCTTCTATGATCGAGATACTCTCTCCGATCGTATTAATGGCGAAGCGGAGCTTTACATGCCATACGGTTTTGACCGTATGGTCGCCGCCAGATATTCCTCGGAAAAAACTCCAACAGCAGGCATTGATGTTGAAATATATCGTATGGGTTCACACCTTGATTCCTTCGGTATGTATTCAAACTACCGCCAGAAGGACGGCCAGTCGATTAACATTGGGGCAGAGTCTAATCTATCAGGTTCGCAGATGTTCCTTTACCAGGGACGCCATTTTATCCACATCCAGATAACTGGTGGCGATAGTCCAAATTCAGTTGCTTTGACTGAATGTGCAAAACAGGTTGCATCGTTGTTATCGGGTGAGCGAAACAGGCCATCGGAACTTTCGGCTTTTGACCGACCGGAAATTGTTAAGGGAACGGAACGTTATCTACCGCAGAGTCTCCTGGGCTATGATTTTTTGAACAGAGGTATAATGGCGGAAGCCGTCATCGGCGGGGCGAGCTTTCAAGTATTCCGGCTATTTGGCACCGATACCAGATCCGTATCAGCTTCATTTGATCGCTTCAAGTCTCAACTAGCCAAGGTAAAAATTGACGCGGAAGGAAAAGATACCACCGTTCTTGAGGGAGTTGATCCCCTCTATGGTGCTGTGATCATCCTGAAAAAGGCAGATTGTCTCGCTGGTGCGCTCAGGTTCGCAGACAAAATAATGGTTCGTAATACGCTTGTAAGTGTTTGTAGATAATCTGTACTGTCAGGAGACTTAATCAATGCGGCACAAGATTTCCGGGAAACAAC
This sequence comes from uncultured Geobacteraceae bacterium, assembly GCA_903845365.1. Taxonomy (GTDB): domain Bacteria; phylum Desulfobacterota; class Desulfuromonadia; order Geobacterales; family Pseudopelobacteraceae; genus JACRCG01. The sequence continues at coordinate 1,625 of CAIMXI010000413.1, forward strand.
ACAACTCCAAACAGTGCTTCATTTGCGGGCTCAAAAACTGTTCCGACCTTAATTGATCCGGAACGGGATATTTCGTTGTTTCAGTAAACTGAACTGGCACATATTTATCCTGCTTCGTGGCTGCTTGGGTTGTGCCTGGGAGCACGGACATCCTGTCCGTTTTCAAGCGGGTGTATCGCTTGAAACAGTCTTTGAAGTCAAAAAATATCCTGATTAGTTCTAGGTTTCATATCCTGTCATTCCCGAGGTAGTAATCGGGAATCCAGTCTTTAAAGTCCTTGAAATCTGGATCCCCAATAAAGGCATTCGGGGATGACAACTTTTTTAGCGGTAGATTAGAACGAATCAGGAAAAATATTCGGGCATAAATCCGCCCGAACGTGGACAGGATGTCCGCGCTCCTAGGAAAAGCCATAATATAAGTAAGTCTATTACAGACTTATGAGCCTGTTGCAAAAAATTGTCTTCCCGGAAGGCTTCTATCCGGGATCCATATTTTCAGGCAGTTAGAAACTGGATTCCGGCCAAAAACATGCCGGAATGACAGAATTTAATACTTTTGCAAGAGGCTCAGACTTATGTATAACGATGAGCGCAGGAGCGTGGGAACGATATAATTCTGAAGTAAAACTGACGTTGTCATAGGTGGAGACCTGACACCATGATTCCGTTCTAACAACCGTTAAAGGAGTCCATTATGCACATAGCTAATCCGATATACGACGTCGTTTTCAAATACCTGATGGAAGACGCCAAGGTCGCCAAACTTTTGATTTCCTCCATAATCGGTGAAGAGATTGAAGAGTTGGATTTCCGACCCCAAGAATTTACGACCGACATAGATAAAGGGCGGATAGATGGCAATTCCGGTACATTAACGGTGTATCGTCTCGACTTCAGCGCCACCATCAAAACCGGCGACGGCTTCAAACAAGTTCTGATCGAGATACAGAAGGCGAAATTTGCAACCGACATCATGCGTTTCAGAGCGTATCTGGGAGGACAATACAGCAACAGCGTCAACACCAGACTTGAAACCATCAATATCCTTCCAAGAAGAGTCGGCATA
>CAIMXI010000414.1 GCA_903845365.1 uncultured Geobacteraceae bacterium
ATCAGTGCAAGCACTGCTCAATGGCTTTGCCTATATGGTTGACAATTTTGACCTTACAGCAGGGTTACGCTCCACCTATCTGCTTGATCTACACAAGGTCTGCATGATGGGTGTGCAAACAAAGAATCTTAAGTCATCACCCGGCGATTTACGTTACCTTAATGCCGGCATGCCGTTTTTACCAAAAACCACTTCGCTTGAAAACTTGCATGAAATCCTTACCATGCGCCGTGGCGACGGTACCAATGTTTTCAACACGGCAGCTTATATGAAACCTGCCGAGGCGCTTAACGCAGATGAACTCTATAACGCCATTCAGCGATTGGGCAAACTGAATTACCGTAATTGGTACCCAAACCTCTCGCAATCCGACCAAATCGCGCTCGAAAAAAAATCAGGGCTTCAGGCTTTTTACAAGGCCAAGCATCAAGTCCAAATGCAGTTTGCCATCAAGGTTGATGACATTGTCGAGCGTTTTAATAACTCCATCACACAATCCACCTCAGCCGACGAGCGCCTGCGCGCTATTGCACTGGTAGTGCGCGAACTGGAACTGCTGCACCCCTTCCCCGATGGTAATTGCCGCACCGTGGCCTGTGTTCTCCTGACACAAATGTTGCTCAATTACGAGTTTTCTCCCGCGCTGCTTGAGAACCCGAATCTTGACGGCGAGCTTTCGCTTGAACAATGGATAGAGGAAATTCGAAAAGGCATGCGCTTATTTGAGCAGCTTTTGCAAGATCCGAGTGCGGCTGTGTACAACTACCCAATCCGCGAAGCTAGCCAACAAAACCGCGATACTTTTGCCGTGATGTCCGCCGAACTGGTGAAAAAAATAGCGTCACACCAAGAGCTGTTTCTGACGCCTGAACGCCTCTTGCGCTATACGGGTGGGCATTGGCATACGCCGCCGTGTTCACCCTTTTTGCGTTTCAGCGGTATTGGCACCTATAACACTTACGGTAGTGGCAATTTGTATTTCGCACTTGACATCGCCACATGGGAGAAAGAGGGTAAAGATATACGTGAAGCTCTCTCTCTGGTGCTGTTTAAGGGCGTACGTGCACTGGTAATCGACAGACCTGAATACGCTAATGATTGGAGTGTGCCCGTGTGTCTTGTGCCAGATGCCTTCGCTGCCTTCAAGGCTGTTGCAGTACAGGTGCGCCAGGAACTTAACCCGCTGACCCTTCTGATTACAGGTACCGAAGGTAAGACGGGTGCGAAGGTACAGCTACACCACTTGCTAAATACTCAAACCCGCGCCCACGGTGTACGTAACAGCGCCAACACTGAAGTGCCGGTATTACGTTCACTAGCGAGTCTGCGGGTAGATGACGAAGTAGAAATCAACGAGGTCTCGGTAGGCTCGGATGAGAAATATCGCGTAGAGCGTGCAATCATTGTCAATCCGAATCTTTGCCTTTTCACCCACATCGGCCCTAACCATATGGACATGCACAAGACCATGGACAGCCTGTTGCGCGCTAAGTCCTCGGTGGTTGAGGGACTGCGTGAGGGAGGTATTTGTATCGTCGACACGGACAACATACACTGCGATGGCCTAAAGCAGTCAATCTGGACGCGCAAACCAGAGGCTTGCATCGTTGGCTATGGCAGTAGCCGCTCCGATACTGCGCAGCTACTGACTCATCGGTTTGACAGCGAGCGTTTAGGTTGGCAGGTGCGCGCCCGCATTGACGAAGAGATCGTCGAATATTTTCTCCCCTTAATCCAGCAACACGCGCCTTTAGCCAGTGTGGGTGTACTGTTAACGGTTAAGCTGGCCGGATTCAATGTTCAACGTGCCGCAGCCGACTACGCAAGCTTGCAACCCTTCGAGACCATGGGGCAGATCAGCCGCCTTCATAAGGCCGGGGGGGATGTTCTGTTTTATGACCAGAGTCGCCGAGGCGGCATATCTGGCATGCGTTCAGCCTTTGGTGATCTTGAGCACATCAAACCCAAGGGGCGTGTGGTAGCTTTGGTGGGCGGCATCTCGGTGCTCCGCGACAGCGACTGGACAAAAGAGGTTCACGGCGAGCTGGCTGAACTAATCAACCGTAGCCCTATAGACTTGCTGTTTACCACCGGCAACTATATTAATTATGTACACGATCACTTGCAACGCCCACCATTTATAAACAGCAACGATCTGGAGGAACTTGCAAATTTGTTGGCGGAGGAAGTTAAACCGGGAGACCTTCTTTTTATCATCGGCAGCGCATACCTTTACTTAGGTCGTGTGGCTGAACGTCTGCGTGAAATTCTGGCCAACGGAGCTAAAGCACCTGCCGTGGTGATAGGCAACCATATCCGGGCAACCGACTACCGGCTGCTTAAGGTCTATGAAGCAGTTGCCCGGGGAGAGGGAGCTGTGAAGGCATCAGCATCTAATGGCGTCACCCACACTGAATACCAAACCTCGCTAACGCAGCACAATGACTATGCCGCTTTCCGAGGCCATTTGCTGGAAGGATTCTTTAACGACTTGCTAGAGATACTTCCAAGCGTACATCCCATGCACTGCGTCAATAAGGCCCTGGAAAACACCGACTGGGCTCAATACGTGGTAACTCCGGCCTTCTGTAAAAGCTGGTTCAATAACCTTGACAAGAAACCAGATATACGTTCTAAACAGATATTTGGAAGTTTTTTTGACTTTGGCGATAACCAGTTCTTACTGCACATAAACGCTGCAACAAGTAACCTGCACATTGGTTTAGTGAACTGCCTGCGGGAAGGCGACAAATGGAAACCACATGCCATGACAGCCGAACAAGCGCAGATGGCGCTAGCTCGTTACCCTCACTTGCAGCCGTTGGGCGCAGTCTACCGGACCTGGGGGGCAAAGTGGTTGTCCGTGGATTTGGGTCGCTTGATAGACATTACAAAACCAGAACATTTTCTGACTATAGTTGACTGCGCAAACTCTCTTCTCTTTTCCAACCTGATTCGTCCCTTCGTTCAGGAGCTTGCCTGAGGGTGAAAGGAAAAACTGTGTACGAAAAACTTACTCAAACTCACATTTACACACCTGGGCCAGTTAAGATGGCTGTCGATACATTACACCTCGGCGCAATACAGACACCATATTTTCGCAACCAGGCATTCTCTGAAATTGTGCTGGAGAGTGAGGCGATGCTTCTGCAAATGGCCAATGCTCCTCCAGGCAGTCGCTGCGTCTTCTTGACAGCTTCTGGCACCGCTGCGATGGAAGCTTGCGTAATAAACCTGTTGGATAAAAAGCATCCGGTCGGTGTAGTAAATGGTGGAACTTTCGGTCAGCGCTTCAAAGATATCTGCACCTTACATCAGGTGCCGGTGCAGACACTGCTGGTCGACCGAGATCCTTTAGACGACGGCAAGTTACTGGCAACGCTGAAGGACGTCAACGCTTTACTTATCAATGCTCACGAAACGAGCATCGGTCATTGCTATGATATTGGTGCTACGGGTGCCTGGTGCCGACAGCATAATGCATTGCATATTGTAGACGCTATCAGCCTGTTCGTAACAGACCCCATAGACATGCAGGCGGCCAACATCGACGCACTGATTATTTCCTCTCACAAAGGTCTTGCTTTGCCGCCCGGCCTATCGATGGTACTGTTGTCACCACAAGCACTTAACCGCGTACGACCTAGTGGCAGTTTCTACCTTGACTTTGCTTCACATTTAGATGACGGCAAGCGAGGTCAGACACCATTTACGCCGGCAGTGTCCATTATTCTTCAACTACATCAGCGTCTGCTAAAACTAAGTATAAATGGCTTGACTCCTGAGTGGCAACACACGGCAGAGTTGGCCGCTCACTTCCGCAGGGGGGTATCCGCTCTTCCACTGACCTTTTACTCAACATGTATGCCAAATGCCATGACAGCATTGCAAGTTGGCGCTGGCTGGTCAGCACTTCAGGTTGTACGGGCATTGCAAGAACACCACCAATGCGTTGTGGCGCCTAACGGAGGTGCATTACGTGACACGGTCTTTCGCGTTGCGCACATGGGCGCACTCAATTATGCCGACATGGATCGACTCATAGCAGCATTAACTGACGTAATGGGAGAACAACAATGAAAGTCCTCATCATGGCCGCCGGCGTGGGCAGCCGCATCACTCGCCACCTGCAGAATCAGCCCAAGTGTTGCGTCGATATCGAAGGTAAGTCACTCATCAAAACCACCATGGAATTACTAAATCGACGAGGTCTAACTCAAGTCGCTATCGTCACGGGCTACCAGGCGAAATTTATCCATGAGGCCTTAGAAGGCTTTCAGTACACCCGCTACTTCAACCCATTCTACCGGGTAGCCAATTCGATCTCGTCAGTTTGGTTTGCACGCGAGTTCCTGGCCGGAGATGATATCATCATAATGAATGGTGATGTTTTCATGGAAGACGCCGTGCTAGATCAGCTACTTGCTGACAGTCACTCTCCTGTCTTGCTTTGTGATAGCACACGCATAGAAGAGGCAGACTACCGATTTCAATGGGCAGATGGACGTCTACTTAAGTACGGCAAGCAACTCAGTAACGAAGAAACCACCGGCGAATATGTAGGTATCGCCAGGCTTAGTCGCGAATACCTTGTGGGCTTTCGCCAGCGCGTCATCGAAGCGGTAGGCAGCGAGGACTACGCCTGCTGGTGGGAGGACATCATCTACCGCACAGTGGACCAAGGTGCTGAAGTACATGTCAAAGACATTGCCGGGAACTTCTGGGCTGAAGTCGATTACATCGAAGACTACGAACGGATCAAGGCATTTGTTCGCAAGTCTCACCGGCGCTAATTTAATGCAGACAGAGGGGAACATGGCTAATTTTGTAGTCACTCCTGCTTGCCTAGGCGTCATGTTGACAGCGCCAAGCGGCAGCACTCCTTATGAACGAGCTTTTATTCTGGGGAGGTTTCGCTGTTTTTATAACCTGAATGGCGGCAATTCTGCACCAGCTGATGCTGCTGATACAAATTATACTGGTGTACCGGATTTCGTGGTCGGACAAGTTCAAAATTTACTTAATGCACATCATGTATACACAAATATTATGGGCTTACCTGACTTTTTTTATGAAGGCTATCTGCAACGGCAAGGTTTGAGTTATGTTGATGTTGTGTTTGATGATATACCTGTCCAGCGCGGTTTGGCCTCTGATAAAATAACGGACTTCACGCCTGATTTTCTTCGAGAAAGTGAATATGAGGGGCTTTCCATCATATTGCGGCTGCACCGTGCATTACCGATTAGCAGTCTAACACCGGCGCATGAGCTTTTTCACATTTTTCAATATGCCTGCTTACCATTGTTCAACATGTGGTTCATGGAGGGTCTTGCCAGACATGGGCAGCGCTGGTTGTCAGACAAAAAACTCATATCACTACCGCTGCCTCAAAACCAACTGGAAATTGAAGTTTTATTGCAACGGTGGCATGATTCGGAGTCTTTTTGGAATCGACTGGGTGAATTATGCAACGTTGAGCCTGATGAGACCGTTGTGGTAAAAGAGGCACACTTGGAAAATTCTGCTAATCCGCATCTGGCAGGACAACGTTTCATGTCTGTTTTTTTTCGCCATACTTTGCAGCAAATACTGAATATGCGTACAGACATGCCTACGCGACTTTTACCTGAAGATGGCAACTGGGCAGCTGTTGAAAAACGTTCAGGAGCAAATAATCGCTACATCCTGCGTGCAATTTGTAATGCAGTCAGCGAACTGGCGCCGCAGCACTGTCCTGAGTTGGAGAACTTTATTGACTTGTTACGAAAACTTGACCGCCAATATAACACACTTCAAAGTGCACCCACAGTGCAACAATTATTACGTATTCTACAGCAGCACTCTTTATCATCTGTTTATCTAACTCCAAATGGATTGCTACAGTGTGATTCATACGATCCCGTGACAGGAACGCTTTCTATACCGGAGATCATTTTTCCCGCCGGTCAACTTACCGACGCAGACCTTGATAGCTTTATTGTCGTACGCCACATAATTGGCTCTTTAAGTATTCAAAATCAGCCTGATATTACAAGCTTGAATGGCTTAAGGATGATCGTAGCCGTTGAAGGTAATATTGACATCGAGAACACCGGATTAGCTGATCTAAAAGATGTTTTTCCAGTACTAGAACGCATAAAGGGTCATCTTCGTATACATAATAATAGAAAGCTTAAAGTTATAACTGGTTTCAATTCGCTGGTTAGTATTGATAAAGCGCTAGAAATTACGGATCATCCATTGCTAGCCACTCTTGAAGCTTTTTGTAGTCTTTGGGAAATCAAAAAAGAATCGTTGCTCATGAGAGCATCACCAATGCTTAGTATTATTAAAGGCTTTAGTGTCCTGCAATATTCCAGAGGTGTACATTTAGAAAAGCTTTCAATAGGCAATGTTGATTTTTTGTCACAGCTTTTTTCAAAGAATCCAGATTTTCCTGGTTCAATAAAACTGGAGTCTTGCCGATTGACAAATATCAATGCTTTATCTGGCTTGAGAAGCGTTAGAAACTCACTTTATTTGCATAATAATATTTTAACTGACCTTTCTCCCCTGATGGAATTAACTCAGGTTGGCGCCAGTTTCTCGCTTTCAGGCAATCTGTTAAAAGATTTGCGACCATTGAGCAAGCTTGTGAAAGTTAACGGAATGCTGGGTTTGGCAAATAACAAGCTGGAATGTTTAGATGGTCTTGAAAATCTTTGTTTTCTAAAAACAGTCAAGTGGGGTATTGAGTCACGCACCCTAGTAATCCGTGGCAACAAAGAATTAAGGGATATTACAGCTGTAAAAAATGTGCAAACTGATGACAGGTATATAATAATATATTGTGATTCAATTCGTCAGTATGAGAAACGACCATCTTGTACTGATCCTTTTCATAGTAATGTACTTCAAATTCATGATGTACAGAATAAACGTGTCGTTCCCACTTGGCAGTGGATTACAAAAAATAGTCACGATTATTCCTTTTTCAGGCAAACAACACATAACAAAATATTGACATACATGCATGATTTTGAATTAGATTCCGACACACTCGTAATTTCATTTGCAGGCGTTGGAGGAAATTTGGGTGGGGTTTTTTACAATCGCTATGGTCTCATTGTAAATCGTATCAACACGCACAAGATTTTTATTAATGATACTCTCAATCGCTGGTACCAATCGGGTATTCCTGGTATTACAGCAAATATTGCAGAAACAATTGAATATATATCATTTTTAAAAGGGACAAATAAGTATCGAAAAGTGGTCTGTATCGGGCAGTCAGCAGGAGGGTACATGTCTTTGCTGGTTGGTCATCAAATTGGAGCGACTGACGTAGTAGCCTTTGCCCCACAGACATTTCTTGATCAAGCCAATCGAACTTATTACGGCGACTCTCGCTGGAGCCAACTCTTAAAAAAACTACCTGAGAATATTCCGCACCGTTATTTGGATCTGCGTGAAATTTACAAACAGCCTCAACAAAATGATGCAAGAATACACGTACATTATTCTATGAGACAGGCACTTGACGTTAAACATATAGAGCATCTCGGAGATTTTCCAGGTTTATTACGCCACCCGTATGACTCGGAGACACATGAGGTATCGATATATCTGGATAGGGAGTTAAATATTTTGAACAATATTATTATTGATACTATCGAAAACTGACCTTGAATACAAATACAACTCCCACAAAAATACTTCTTGCCCACAATTGGGTTCAAGCATTAAAAAAATGCCACTGGCTAATTCCACATCACCTATTTTTTGATGATGCGCATAAAGTAATCGCATATTGTCACCAGCACAAAATCGATATTATTTTCGCAAATAGTCACCGCCTCCAGGATCTTCTTGAAAAAAAGCAAGAGTTGTTTAAGGAACATAATATACAGTTTATAGTCAATAGTAGATATGTAATTGATACATTTGCAGATAAAAAATTATTTAACCACTTTATGGTAGATAACGGATTTGCTGAGTATATTCCAAAAGATTATTTTGATAACAGTGAGGTTCAATACCCTTGTATTGTAAAGCCAGTAATGGGAGGTGCAGGCCGTGGAGTGTGTATTGTCTATTGTGCAGATGATTTAACAGATATCGACCGCAATAAAAATATCGTTTCAGAATATTTAGTGGGTGCGGAATATGCGACCAGTATATTTTACCAACACAACCAAGTAATTAATCATTTTACATACTGCAAAACCAGCAACCAAGCTTATTACGTACTTCAACAGACTGGTCAATCTATAGTCGTTGAAAAATGCCCTACACCATTCCTGGATATTTTTACAAGCATCTTAAAAAAAGCCACCCCTGATGGTGAAAGTTGTCAGTGCAGCATAAATTATAAAATCATCAACAACCAACCAAAGATTTTTGAAATCAATTGTCGCATTGGCTACACACTCGCTTGTTTTCCTGATGATTTTAAAATATTTATGGACAGTTATGTGGCCGCTTTATCAGCCGAGGCAACCTAGCCAATGAATAAATTACTTTTTTTACCAGAAGAAATGGCAAAAATTACCAATGGAATATGGGAGAATCTCAACAATAACAATCTGATTATTAGTGATTTTCATTATATGTATAGTTATTTAAATGAAAATGATTGTTTTGTTGTGACATCATCTAATTGGCCAAATCCAAATGCATACAAGCCTAATGAACATAAGATTCAAATGGCCATAAAAAAAGGAATTAGCGCCATTATTGTTGATAAGAATGTACCGGTTAAAACAGATATTCCGCTATTAAAAGTTGAAAACAGCTATTTTGCCATTAAAAAACTTGCTGAATATGCAAGCAAGCAAACAAAAGCTAAGAAGGTGTTAATTACTGGAAGCTATGGAAAGACCGGCTTTAAAATAAGTCTTCATCATATTGCAAAAAATTACAAAAAAAGTTATGTACGGCTCAATAGTGCAAATTATGCCGCCTCCACTTATTGCAACTTAGCTTCAATAAAGCAAAATGACGAATTGTTTTTATTGGAAATTCCTGTTGCTCGCAAAGACAAAATACTAAGAAGAAGCAAGTTAATAAATCCTGATATCGGGGTGATTACATCAATCGGTCATGAGGGAATTGAACGATTTAAAAGCATCGAAAAAATCATTGAATATAAATTATCGATCGCTTCTGGAATAAAGAAAGACGGGAAACTGCTTCTGCCATACGATGACAGATACTACAAAAAAATTGAAGAAGAAGCGAAACAGTATGAGCATTTAAATATTTTGACCTATGGGACAAATAGAAGTTGTAACGCTCATGTCTTATATAAAAGATTTGAAAATTTTGCATGGGATGTTATCGCTAGGATTGAAGATAGAATAGTTGCTTATCGAGTGCCTTTCTTTGAAGAGTATGCGGTGTCAAGCTCATTAGGGGTTCTACTCTGTGCTTATCATTTGGGCTTAGATATAAATAAAGCTGCACAGGAATATTATGGGTGCAAAAACTTCAAGAGCAGTGGCTTAATGTACACTGTAAATTTATATGATAAGAATTTCTATCTGTATGACCAGAGTAACCGTGGCGGCATAGAGGGATATGAAAGTTTTTTTAGAACATTACAATATATAAAACCAAAAAACGGTGGCAAGAAAATCTTAGTAACATCTGAATTTGTTGATTATAAAGATGGGGAAATGAGTAACATTGATATGCCCCATTTTCAGAAACTTATCGCAGCGTCAGGTATAAAAGTGCTTTTTTCAGTAGAAAAATTTAGCGAGCATATCAATGTATTAGAAGATAAATCAATTTGGAAAAATCATAGTATTGATTTTAATAATATAAAAGATGAAATCATTGAATCTATAGGAAACAATGACATATTATCAGTGAAAGGCATTTTCGAGAGTTCTCTACCACAATTTATTGAATATATAAAAAATTTATATGGAATTAAAGTTGAAGAACTTATAAATGAGAACACACACTTAGTTTACAATGAGCTTGAATATATAACAAAAGAATTAGATGAGACTTATCTGTCTCAACTCTATGATTTGCAAAATAGATTAGAGATTGACGGTGACCAACGGTTTAGTTTAAAAACGTTTTTACGATACATTGATGAAAAGCATGTCTACGGCATTTTCCAATTTGAGAACAAGGAAAAGTTATTGGGGTTTTGTGTCTTAAAGCAAAGAGGCGAATGGAAAGAGATCTTTGAACTAGCAATTGATAAGGCATATCAAAATAAAGGATTGGGTAGTATATTATTAATGAACTGTATCGATTTATTGATAGCCAATCGACAAAATAAAATTTTCTTGATGGTTGATGCACAAAATATCAGAGCATTCCAACTGTATGAGCATATTGGATTTAAAATTATAACTGAGAAAAAAAATTATTTAAAGAGTGGCAACAATGCATATGAAATGGTATTTGTGTGGTAATGGATTCATTTGACCATATCAACTGCCATCCTGATAGCTGCAAGGAGGCTCTTCTCAGAAGCTTTGCCGCTGCCCGCCAGATTATAGGCGGTGCCATGATCGACTGAGGTCCGGATGATCGGCAAACCGAGGGTTATATTCACGCCATCATAGAAGTGCAACATCTTGAGCGGAATCAACCCCTGATCATGATACATGGCCACTACGCCGTCATAAGCGCCTTGTTGGGCAAAGTGGAAGAGGGTGTCGGCTGATAACGGCCCCTCGACGTCAAGCCCTTCCTGTCTGGCTGCTTTGACGGCCGGCTCTATTATCTCCATCTCCTCGGCTCCGAACTTTCCGGCTTCGCCACAATGCGGATTGAGGGCGAGTACCGCCAGTTTTGGCACCTCCTTTCCGGTCAACCGCGCAACCCCTTCCGCAGTGATACGGATCGTTTTAAGCACCTGTTCGAACGTGATAAGGCGCGGAACATCGGCCAGAGCCTCGTGGATCGTTACCAGACTTACCCTTAAAACATCTCCCGCCAGCATCATGACGAAATTGTCCGTGCCGCACAATTCAGCCAATAGTTCTGTATGGCCGGGATAATCGTGACCTGCCTTATGCATGGCTTTCTTGTTAATCGGGGCTGTCACTATGGCTGAGACCTGACCATCAAGACAGAGGTGTGCCGCGTGGCATATAAAGCGATAAGCCGCGTCACCGGCTGCCCTTGACGGCGCACCATAGCCGATATCGGCTTCAGCCAGGTGTGAGAACGCCAGCAGTGGAATCCGCTGCTCCCCGGCACTCCGCGCATCTTCAACAGTTTTGATTTCCTCTAATTCCAGCGTCGACTCACAGAGTAAAACTGCCCTCTCCAGCGCCAACCGGTCGCCAATTACCAGCGGTACGCAGATAGTACCGATCTCTGGTCTCTGGAGCGCTTTTACGATGATCTCCGGCCCGATACCGCAAGGATCACCCATGGTTATGGCGATTATTGGGAGTTTTGTCTTCATTTCTGTGTCCGGTTCAAGCAAAATCAGGTTTGTTCCTGTATGGTAGCGCTCCACATATTTATACCCTGAATTCCACCAGCAAGAAGTGCATCAAGAGCATATTCTGTTCGGGGTTCACAAACATTTTCTTCGGATGATTTCTTTTTCATATTTAAAGCGTTACGGGTGTGCTTCTACAGGTAATTTTTCCAACACAAATTTATAAAGAGATTGTGCGGCGGAGTATGCTTCTTGAAATTCTTCCAGCTCAGGTTCAACAAAATCTCCCGGATAGCGAAACTCTACTGCAAGTGGTTAAGATCGCGATAAGCCTTGATAAACCAGCTTTTAACAAGCTCCTCTTTAGTTCCGCTCATAAAGCAACCGCCCTTTCTCAAAAATCTGACATTCTAAAGATGCATAAACGTCTCTGTATTTATCTGCTTCAGCTCGTGTTCTCACAATAATGTCCAGAGCAAATCGGACGTCACCTACACAGGCACGCGCCTTTCGTGCCCTTTGTAAAGGACGTTCACTACTTTCCGGCACGACAACATACAGGTCAATGTCACTCCCATTATGCGGTATTCCCCAGGCGTATGATCCGAAGAGGATTATCTGCTCCGGCTTAAATGTTTGCACCAGACGATTGGTCATGTCGCTCAAAAGTGTTTCATCTAGTTGTGCCATCTTATGTTTTCCTCTCCCCATCTCGAATGTTGATACCATCAGACCACAAAACGGCTATGTCCATTTCACCGCCGGTTTACGATGATGCTGCACACAGTCACGCAGATAGCTGTTGATGAGGTTTTGATAGGGAATGCCAAGCTCCATAGCCAGGTTTTTGAAATAAAACAAAGCATCCTCATCTATTTTAATTTTTACCTCTTTCTTCAGAAGTTTGGTGTATGGATTCGGTTTTGAATTGGAGAAATCGTATTCCGTTTTCATGGTTTAAACCTCCGGTACATGTGTGCCTCATGACGAGTTGATTTTCGTGCCGATATTATCCTTACAATATGGTTGTCTTCTTTATAACAGTGGCAGACTAGCAGCAAACTCGGCTTGAAGCTCATGCCGAGCAGCAGAAATCGCTCTTCATTTTCTGAGTTGTCCTCATCAGCGATCAAACGTGCATGTTCATCGTAAAAGACACTCTTTGCTTCGGCAAAAGATATGCCATGCTTTACAAGATTGATAGCGGCTTTTTCTTCATCCCAGATAAATGAAAGCATGATTTGTAATGACCTTTAGTCTTAATGGTTTAACGGGAGCATAATTGATTCATAATAAGGAGTAGGCATTTCAATTTCTCCGTTTCTTATTTCCTCGTCCAACGGGACGGGAGAACAGCGGCGGTTTTAGGCCGCTGCTTCTACCTGGTTGGACGCTCTTTCTTTACTATTGTCTCGTGTTAAGAGCTCACCCCTCCGGTTATGCCACCATGCAGGAGAGTGGATACTCCGCCACGCCTTGGGATTATTACGGCAATTATTACATTGCTCCGAATGAATATTGTAAAACTCGCTCACGCTGCTTTTTAGCGTGTTGTACTCTGTAGAACTGGCTCGGACAAAGACTTTCTACTTTTCTTTATCTGGTTGTATTCGCTATGAAACGCTGTAGACTTTGCCTGTATATAGGCAAGATATTCCTGAGTAGTCATATCCTTTGTTTCTTCGTAATTACGATCCCGTATCTTTCGTACCATTTCAACTGACTTGATTCCCATAACAGGTAACCTCCCGTGGAGAATAGATAGCGATAGTTTTGTATCCAAGTTCCATATTGACGGCATTGAAACGAATAATTTTATCAAAATGAACGATATGACGGAAATTCCAGCTGACAACCATATCAGCTCCTATAACCGTAGCAATTGCAATGTGCTGAGCGTCTTCGAGGTATTTTGGTGTGACGATGCCACGGTTCAGGTAATGACGAGCCAATTCAATGGATTCTTCCTCAAGAGGAATCAAATGGTGGCAATATGCGAGAAATTGGGTAAAGACAGCCTGAACCTTTTTCGGGACATCTGCAATTTCAGCTTCGGTCAATACAGACAAAACCGGCAGAAATATTCCCTTTTGGAAATCAAGGAGCAACACGTTCGACCACTCATGAAACTCGTCGTCAAGACAGCCACCGATAACCGATGTGTCAACGTAAATGCGAAGTTTTTTCATTCAACCTCCATGAAAGAAGCTTCTGTTTTTGCCACTTTATAGAGTAATTGCGGGGTATCTACCAACCTCCAGGAAGTTTCTGCTCCGGCGTTTCTCCCAACTTGCTTTTCAGCTCCGCCAATCCCGGACGCGCGTACTCAAGATGCCCCTCTTTAGCAGTTCTGCCGTTCAAGATAGCTTCCGAGCGGAGCCGCCGACCGATTGTTTTCTCTAGTTGCGCTCCAAGCTTGAGTACGCGATCCACATCCCAGCCATGCTCGATGCCCATCTCGTCGATCTGCACCAGCGTATCCTCAAGCGATACCAGTCCGACATAGCGCGGGTCGCGGTAATAGTAATCGCCGGTCCCCTTGACCGGACAATCGCCCATAAAGTTGGCCGGCTGACCGCCAAGCCCCCCCATCGTTGCCTCAAAGTGAGTGATACCGGCCTGCAGCGCCGCGAGGACTGATGCGGAGGCAACCCGTTTGGTTTCGTGAAAATGGGCGATATGCAGATCTGTGTTCGGCAGTTCATCGAGAATCATCGAAAAATAACGATAGACATCCGGTGCCGATGCACTGCCATCGTGGTCGGCATGCTCAACGTCATGAGCACCGATGTTCAGCCAGCGTTTGGTAAACTCCACCGCATCCTGCATATCGGTCGCTCCGCCAATGGGACTGCCCCAGATGGTGCTGACAGTACCACACATTTTCAGTCCGGCAGCGTTACATTTCTGTATGCTCCGCTCCGCTTCCTTCCAGTACTGCGGCAACGTACAGCCGGAGTTGGCAAAGTGATGTCTCTCTTCAGTAGACACCATCATCAGGAGCCGATCAGGTCCAAGCCCTCTTTGTGACAGTTCAATGGCTCGGTCGACCGCAGATTCCCGAATGGTAATCGCCGTCAGACAGATGTCATCATAAGTAATGCCGCGTTTTGCGCATCTTTTTCTGAAATCATCGCCCCGCAAGTGCGCCAGAAGCACTTCAGCATCGCCAAACTGCGGCATCAGGTGCGGATTACCGAGGTTTGTTACCTCGATATTGCGGCACCCGGCAAAAATAAGTTCTTCAAGATAATAAATTTTTGCCGCTGTGGATATAAATTTCTCCTCGTGCTGAAAACCGTCACGCACGGTAATGTCACCAATGGTGACTTTTTTCGGCATGCGGGAAAAAATTTTCCAGTAATCGTATTCGGTCATCGCTGAAAACTCCTTCTGTTCATTTTGTTTTAAACCAACCGCACATTCAACCCCGGCACCTTCGTAAACTGCTTATCTCCGGTGAGAAACGTTACCGGCGCCTTTACAGATAAGGCCGAGGCGGCCTGAATGGCATCCGGTGTGCGCAAGCCATGACGCGCCCGCAACAGTGTTGCCGTTTCAATGACCTGGGAACTTACCTCAACCATCTGCAAACCGGCTGACGCGAAAAAAGCTCGATAACGGTCTATTTCAGCGGTATTCTGCTCCCGTAGCGGTTTCACCAGGCACTCCAGCATGCTCAGGCGAGACACCGCGAATCCGGCATCGGGATGACGTGCAACCAACTCCTGAACCGTAGCAAACACCTGCCGGTTAAACGGCTCAACCGCTTCAACCTGGTAGATGATGATATTAGCGTCGAGAAAGAGAATCATGCCGAATCCCACGAATCCCTTTCGGTTTTCAGGCGCTGATCAATATCTTCTTTCGTGGATACCCCGGAGGCGGGAAGAGCAAACCATTCCATGACCGTGTGTGAGTGAACTGATATGTTTGCCTGGGCGGCTCTGGTCAGTTTTTCGTATTCATCTTCGGCCAGTACCACGCAGACTGGCTGGTTGCGTTTGATGATGTGTACTGGCCCGTTGGCGAGCAGAAGTTCGACTGCCGAAATGCCGTGCCGTTTAAGATCATTTGCTGCAATAGCGTTCATATCGGTACCCTTTCCGGTGCTTTTCAGATACCGTAACTAAATAATCACAGCAATGCAATCAAATTAATGCTCTATTTTCGGCCCGAGCGCACGGGCGACTTTCGATCCTGACGGCCGACCGAGATAACTCGAAATGTACAGGCCGGCAGCGACCAGGTTGGTCAGATCAACTCCTGTTTCGATACCCATCCCGTTCAACATACAAAGCAGATCCTCACTGGCAACATTTCCGGCAGCCCCTTTGGCGTACGGACAGCCGCCCAGACCAGCCACTGAACTGTCAACTACCGAGATCCCCAACTCAAGCACCGCCAGAATGTTGGCCAGCGCCTGCCCGTAGGTATCGTGAAAGTGAACCGCCAAACGGTAGCGCGGCACAACAGCCATAACTTTTTTCACCATCGCCTGGGCTTTGGCGGGAGTGGCAAAGCCAATTGTGTCTCCGAGCGATATCTCGTAACACCCCATCTCCAGAAGACGTTGCGCAACCTGTGCTACCGTCTCCGGTGCCACATCCCCCTGATACGGGCAACCAAGAACGCAGGAGACATAGCCGCGCACCTTGATATTGCGCTGGCGGGCGGCAATAATTACCGGGGCGAAGCGTTCCAGACTTTCGGCAATCGAACAGTTGATATTGTGTTGCGAAAACGCCTCTGAAGCAGCTCCGAACACGGCAATTTCCCCTGCTCCCACCGCAACTGCCGCCTCAAAACCTAACATGCCCGGTACCAGCACCGGATAGCTGACGCCGGGGCGGCGGGTGATACCAAGCATGACCTGAG
Source organism: uncultured Geobacteraceae bacterium (assembly GCA_903845365.1). Taxonomy (GTDB): domain Bacteria; phylum Desulfobacterota; class Desulfuromonadia; order Geobacterales; family Pseudopelobacteraceae; genus JACRCG01. The sequence continues at coordinate 16,280 of CAIMXI010000414.1, forward strand.
CATTGTCCGCCATCTGCGGCACCCATTTCGGCGAGACAAAACTGGTCGCCTCTATGGCACTCAGGCCGGTCGCCGAGAGGCGATTGATCAGCTCTATCTTTACGTCAGTCGGGACGATGGCCGCCTCGTTCTGCAGTCCGTCCCGGGGACCAACCTCCACCATTTTTACCCGTTTCGGGACTCTCATGACGCCGGCTGTTCGAGTTCAGCGCTGAACTCAAGCAGTTCGGCCCCCTCATTAACCACAGCACCAACTTCAAAGTGGTATTCGGCCACGGCACCGTCACAGGGAGCATTGATGGTATGTTCCATTTTCATCGCCTCCAGAATCATAAGCGGAGCACCACGCTCAACCCTAACGCCAACCTCGGCAATAATGGCGACCACTTTGCCCGGCATCGGGGCGGTGAGATGCCCGGCGGCCGCTTCATCTTCATCGCCTGCCGCACCGGGGTCGCGCCAGGTGAGAAGATGACTTTTCCCTTGATCCAGTACCGTCAGGATGATGCCGCTCCGGACAACCGTCGCCTTAACCCGCATACCGCCGAGATCAGCCAGAATATCGCCGCTCTCGTGCCGCTCGCCCCGGACGAAAAGGCTCCCCCCCGGCAGGTCCAGCAGGTAGCCCCCGGGACGATAGTGCACCACCACCGTAACCGGCTGTTCACCATCAACAAAGTATATATCATGATGGTTATCGAAATTGAGACGCCAGCCGCTCATCTGATGCCACGGTGAGTAGGGGTCTGTGGAAGACGCCACTCTGTGCCCGGCTTCGGCTTCCAGTTCCAGCATCACTTCAAGTGAGGCGATTGCCAGAATGCGATCAGACGCCGCAGCAACGTCAGGAATCAGGGCAGCGCGATGCCGCTCTATGAAACCGGTGTCTATTTCCCCGGCAGCAAAAGCGGGGTGAGCAGCGATACTACCCAAAAAAACCGTGTTCGTGGTGACGCCAACCACCTGATACTCTTCCAGCGCCTGACGCAAGCGGCGGATCGCAGCACTCCGGTCACGGTCCCATACGACCAGTTTGGCAATCATCGGATCGTAATGCATGCTGACTTCATCGCCCTGATGCACACCGGTGTCAATACGGACATGGGTGTTTTCGGCGGGGGTCCGGAGGTGGCGCAGCTTCCCGATTGATGGCAGGAACTCACGTGTCGGATCCTCGGCATAGATGCGTGCTTCGATGGCATGACCGCAGATGGCAAGCTGCTCCTGCCGGCAGGGCATCGGTTCACCCGCTGCGACCAGCAGCTGCCACTCCACCAGATCAAGACCGGTAATCATCTCGGTCACCGGATGCTCAACCTGAAGTCTGGTGTTCATCTCCATAAAATAGAAGGAGCCATCTTCATCCAGGAGAAACTCAACCGTTCCGGCACCAACGTACTTGATGGCTCGCGCCGCGGCAACAGCCGCAGCACCCATCTGCTCCCTGAGAGAGGCGGTCATGCCGGATGCCGGAGCCTCCTCGATAACTTTCTGATGGCGACGCTGAATCGAGCAGTCACGTTCAAAGAGGTGCAGGGCGTTGCCTTGACTATCGGCAAACACCTGAATTTCGATATGCCGGGGCTTAGTTAGGTACCGTTCAAGGAGGACATGATCGTCACCAAAACCTGACATCGCTTCCCGACGGGCACCGGCGAGGGCTTCGGCAAAATCGGCGCTGCCGGTAACTACCCGCATCCCCTTACCGCCGCCACCGGCGCTTGCCTTGATCAACAGCGGATAGCCGATCCGGTCGGCTTGTGACTGCAGGAATTCAGTACCCTGTTCGGATCCGTGATATCCGGGAACGAGCGGTACACCGGCCGCTCCCATGATCTCTTTTGCCGCGCTCTTCGATCCCATGGCCTGGATTGCGTCAACCGGGGGGCCGATAAAGACGATTCCGGCCCCGGCACACGCCTCGGTAAACATGGCATTCTCGGAAAGAAAGCCGTAACCGGGGTGGACAGCCTGCGCCCCGCTTCGCTTCGCAACCTCCAGAATACGTTCGGCAATCAGGTAACTCTCACGCGCCGGTGCCGGGCCGATATGATGGGCTTCATCGGCCAGCTTGACATGGAGCGCGCCGGCATCGGCATCGGAGTACACAGCCACGGTACGAATGCCGAGCCGCCTGGCAGTCCGGATGACGCGGCAGGCAATTTCACCGCGATTGGCAATCAGTATTTTATCGAACATAGTCACTATCCTTATTGAACGTCAGTATGATGCTGATATTTTTAGTTGCTGGTTTGGCGACAGGCGATCATGTATCTGAAACCCGAGACCATAACGGTTTCGCCATGTTGATTCACTGCGGTGAAACGGGTGGTCGCCATGCCACGGTCCGGTTTGCTGTTTGAGCGCCTGAGGTCAGTCCAGCAAGCCTCCAGAGTGATGACGTCATCGGGCCGGACCGGATTTGGCAGCTGTACCTGTTCGATATGTAAGCCGCTCAAAATAGCCATTTCCCCTTGTGCATCGACGATAACCCGTGTGCATGCTGACAGTGTCTGCAGGGATGAGGCAATAATTCCGCCAAACCGTGAGGCGGCGGCAGCCTGTTCATCTATATGAAATGTTTGCGGATCATATTGTTTGGCAAAAGCCATGATCTCCTCAAGAGTGAAAATAACAGGCTGACAGTCAAGCCGCTCTCCTTCGGCGAGATCGTCCCAATAACGTATGGCCATGCCGTTACCCCTTTACCCACGCAGGAGAACGTTTTTCCAGAAAGGCTGACAGCCCTTCACGGCATTCAGGCGAGGCACGCCGGTCAGCCATCAGTCCGGCGGTATGTGCGATCAGCACATCATCGACAAGCCGACCTGAAACCGTGGTAATAAGAACTTTGGCAGCGGTCATGGCTCCGGGGCCGTTTTTCAGAAGCTGGGATGTAATCCGGTCTGCTGCGGCAGCAAGCCCCAGATCATCGGCAACCACTTCATGCACAAGGCCAAGACGGTACGCCTCTGCCGCAGTAATAATTTCTGCGGTCACAAAATAGCGGCGCGCGGCACGAGCCCCAATAGCAGCAAGGACATACGGCGAAATGACCGCCGGAATGAGTCCCAGCTTGACCTCTGAAACACAGAAGGTTGCCCGTTCAGTGGCAATGGCGATGTCACAGCAAGATGTCAGACCGACACCGCCGCCATAGGCAGCTCCCTGAATCAGTGCAACCGTCGGCTTTGCAAGCGCATTAAGCGTCCGCATCAGCTCGGCAATCCCCTTGGCATCAGCGAGATTCTGTTCGCGGGAATTATCAGCCATGCGGCGCATGTCATTCAGATCAGCACCGGCGGAAAAGCTTTTGCCATTGGCGGCAAGAATGACGACGCGCACTTCCGGATCCGCGTCAAGCTGACGCAGTGAAGCGGTCAGGTTGGCTACCAGGCTTTCGTTAAAGGCGTTGTGCAGTTCCGGGCGGTTCATGGTGACCGTCGCCCGACCGGTTGCATCAATGGTGGTAAGAACGTCAGCGTCGCTCATTGGATCACATCCTGAAAATGCCGAATTTTGTTTTTTCTGCCGGAGCATTCAGCGTGGCCGAAATTCCGAGACCAAGAACCATACGGGTATCGGCCGGATCGATAATACCGTCATCCCAGAGCCGTGCGCTCGCGTAGTAGGGATGCCCCTGGTGTTCATACATGTCACGCACCGGCTTTCTGAACAGCTCCTCTTCTTCAGGACTCCAGACTTCTCCACGCGCCTCCATCCCTTCGCGTTTGACCGTAGCCAGGACGCTCGCCGCCTGCTCCCCACCCATGACCGAAACACGGGCATTCGGCCAGATCCAGAGGAAGCGTGGACTGAAGGCGCGGCCGCACATGCCGTAATTGCCGGCACCATAGCTGCCGCCGGTAATGACTGTGAATTTGGGAACTTTGGCACATGCCACAGCCGTAACCATTTTTGCGCCATCCTTGGCAATGCCCCCCGCTTCATACTTGCTGCCGACCATGAAGCCGGTGACATTCTGGAGAAATATCAACGGGATGCCGCGCTGACTGCAGAGTTCTATAAAATGAGCCCCCTTGAGGGCCGATTCGGAGAAAAGAATGCCGTTATTGGCCACAATACCGACCGGATAGCCCCAGATGTGGGCAAATCCGCATACCAGTGTCGTCCCATAGAGCTGTTTGAATTCATCAAACTCGGAACCGTCAACTATGCGGACAATCACTTCATGGACATCATACGGCTTGCGGGTGTCGGAGGTGATGACGCCATGAATTTCCGAGGGATCATAGAGCGGTTCAACCGGTTCACGAACGGCAAGCGGCATTTTTTTAACCCTGTTGAGATTGCCGACAATCCGCCGGGCAATCGCGAGCGCATGACCGTCGTTCGTCGCGTAGTGGTCGGTGACTCCGGAGGTCCGACAGTGAACTTCCGCCCCCCCGAGGTCCTCGGCGCTGACCACCTCGCCAATGGCAGCCTTGACAAGTGGCGGTCCGGCCAGAAAGATAGTGCCCTGACGCCGGACGATGATACTTTCATCAGACATGGCCGGCATGTAAGCGCCACCGGCGGTACAGGAACCCATGACAGCCGCAATCTGGGGAATATCCTTGCCGGACATGTTGGCCTGGTTATAAAAAATTCTGCCGAAATGGTCACGATCAGGGAAGACCTCTTCCTGACGGGGGAGAAACACTCCACCGGAATCGACCAGATAAATGCAGGGAAGATTGCACGCTTCGGCAATTTCCTGGGCGCGCAGATGTTTTTTTACGGTAAGCGGGTAATAAGTGCCCCCTTTAACCGTCGCATCGTTGGCAAAGATCATGCACTCCTGACCCTTGACCCGGCCGATGCCGGTGATAATCCCGGCGGCCGGCACGTCGTCGCCGTATACTTTATAGGCGGCAAACTGGGACAGTTCGAGGAACGGCGCACCGACATCAAGCAGCTGTCTGACACGTTCCCGAGGGAGTAATTTGCCCCGTTCAAGATGCTTGGCACGGGAGCGCTGATCGCCGCCAAGGCGGATTTCAGCCGCCTTTTCCCGTAGATCCGCAACCAGCGCAGCCATCGACTCAACATTACTGCGGAATTCTTTGGAATTCACGTTAAGTGCTGTTTTCAAGGTGGTCATAATATCGTTGTACTCCTTGGAGTGTTAATAACTGCTACGCCGCCGTCTCATTGAAAAGCTCTCGCCCGATCAGCATCCGCCTAATTTCGCTGGTGCCTGCACCGATTTCATATAACTTTGCATCGCGCAGCAGCCGACCGGTCGGATATTCATTGATATAGCCATTGCCACCAAGTATCTGAATAGCTTCCAGCGCCATCCAGGTCGCCTTTTCGGCGGCATACAATATCGCTCCTGCAGCATCTTTCCTGATCGCATTTTTACCGCTGCAGGCATGGGCCACCGCGTACACGTAGGCACGGCAGGCATTCATGGTGCTGTACATATCGGCCAGTTTTCCCTGCATCAACTGGAACTCGCCGATGGCTTTGCCGAACTGACGACGTTCATGAATATAGGGAATCACCACGTCCATGCAGGCGCGCATGATGCCGATAGGACCGCCGGCCAGAACCGCCCGTTCATAGTCCAGGCCGCTCATCAGAATCTTGACGCCGTCGCCAATGCTGCCCATGACGTTTTCAGCCGGAACCTCGCAATCCTCGAACACCAGTTCGCACGTATCGGAACCACGCATGCCGAGTTTATCAAGCTTCTGGGCCGTGGAAAACCCTTTGAATCCCTTCTCAATCAAAAAAGCTGTGATACCTTTCGAGGCGGCATTTATGTCGGTCTTCGCATAAACAAGCAGCGTATTGGCGTGTGGACCGTTTGTTATCCACATTTTTGTGCCATTCAAAATAAAGTAGTTACCTTTGCGGTCGGCTCGAAGGCGCATGCTGACGACGTCCGATCCGGCACCGGACTCACTCATTGCGAGAGAACCGACATGCTCACCACTGATCAGCTTTGGCAGATAGCGCCGTTTTTGCTCTTCGTTGGCATTGCGGTAAATCTGGTTGATGCATAGGTTGGAGTGAGCGCCGTACGCCAGACCGACAGCGGCAGAGGCACGACTGATCTCTTCAATGGCAACAACATGCTCAAGATAGCTCATCCCGGCACCGCCATACTCTTCCGAAACGGTAATGCCATGCAGGCCGAGATCGCCCATCTTGCGCCAGAGATCCATAGGGAAATGATTGTCTCGATCAATATCGGCCGCCCGGGGAGCGATTTCCGTGCGTGCAAACGCCTTTACCGTGTCCCTCAATAAATCAGCGGTCTCACCCAGATCAAAATTTAAAGTCGGATATGAACTCATCTGGAACCTCCTTTACTATCAACTGCAGGTTAAAAAATTCACTGCATGACGCGAAATCAACATAAGTCAGGCTGGAAAATCTGTCAAACATAATTTTGATAACTACAAACATGAGTTTATATTGCCTTGTAATTCCATATAAAACAGATTTGTATATTTTGCTTTACGTATATGTCAACTTAAAATAAAACATATTTTTGAATTACTATAATTTTGTTTGACAGATGAATACTAACGGTGATATTTCAATGCCTGAAAGAATGCAATGCAGTTCTTATTTCGGCTTTAACAGCGGTATTTGGTTCCATTATTTACGCGACGTAGCTTTACGTCAAGGACAGAATCAGTAAAGGCAGCAACATTTTGCAATAAATAACCGCTGTTTTATATGTCTCATGGAATACAAAGGGGTTGTTTTAATGGTTCAGCTCTCCTGTAGTGACATACAGCTCAATTTTGGCGGAGTACGTGCCCTTTCAGGCGTATCATTTGAGGTTATGAGAGGTGAAATCTTCGCTATCATCGGCCCCAACGGCGCCGGTAAATCTTCCATGCTGAACTGTATCAGCGGCCTGTACCACCCTCAACAAGGCAAAGTCATCTACGAAGACCAGGATGTTACCCGTCTTCCCCCGTTTGAAAGGACAAAGCGCGGCATGGCACGGTCATTTCAGAATATTGCCCTGTTTAAGGGGATGACTGTTATTGACAACCTGATGATCGGAAGGCACCTCCATCAGCACTCCGGGTTGATTTCTGGTGGCCTTTACTACGGCCCGGCACAGGCAGAAGAGACAAAGCATCGTGAGTATTGTGAAGAGATTATCGAATTCCTTGAAATACAGAGCATCCGCAAATCGATTGTCGGAACTCTCGCCTACGGCTTCCAGAAGCGGGTAGAACTGGCACGCGCATTGGCGCTTGAGCCGAAACTGCTCCTCCTTGACGAGCCGATGGCAGGCATGAACCACGAAGAGACGGAAGACATGGTTCGCTTTATTCTGGATACCAATGAAGCCCGCGGCATCACAATTATCATGATTGAGCACGATATGGCTGTTGTCATGGATATTTCAAATTCTGTCTGCGTACTCGATTTCGGTAAAAAAATATCCGGAGGAACTCCTGAACAGGTTCAGCAGGATCCGAACGTCATCAAGGCATACCTCGGCGATGAAGATCTGGAGGGGCTTTAGGTGCATTTAGATCTTAACGACATGACGTTCCCCAAGCTCCTGAAGGCTCAGGCTGCTGCTTTTGGAACAAAAAAAACTGCCCTGCGAAAAAAAGGTCTCGGCATTTGGCAGAACTGCAGTTGGCAGCAGTATCTGGATAACGTGCGAACACTGGCGCTTGGCCTCCATTCGTTCGGCTTTGGCACTGGTGACAAGCTCGCCATAATAGGCAACAACCGGCCTGAGTCGCTTTTTGCCGAGATTGCTGCTCAGGCGGCGGGTGGCGTCGCTGTTTCCCTGTATCACGATTCGACCCCGCAGGAGGTCACGGCGGCACTCGTTCAGTTCGATGTATCCGTTGCGATTGTCGAAGACCAGGAGCAGGTTGACAAACTGCTTGACCACCTGGAGCGGCTCCCTAAACTTCATCGTATCATCTTCATCCAAAAGCGCGGTATGCGAAAATATAGCGACGAGAGGCTAGTAACCTTCGAAGCGGTTCAGAGTTTCGGCACTACTCTCGGCGATCAACTACCGGAGCTGTTCGACAGACTGGTTGCTGCTGGTAAAGGTGACGATACCGCCATCATCTGCCTGACATCGGGCACGACCGGGCAGCCAAAGGGTGCCATGCTCTCCTTCAGAAATCTGCTCAACATGAGCCTCGCCTTAAATGAAGCCGATCCGAAAAAAGCTCAGGATGAATTTGTCTCACTACTACCGCTGGCCTGGTTCGGAGAGCAGCTCATGTCCGTGGCAGCACCGCTTGTCGCAGGATATGCCGTCAACTTTCCTGAAAAGGAGGAGACAGCTATGGCCGATTTGCGCGAGATCGGGCCGCATATCATGCTCTTGCCCCCCAAAGTATGGGAATCAATTGCCGCCACCGTGCGTGTCAGAATGATGGACTCTACCCCTTTTAAAAAATTCATGTTCAATACATTTATGCCGATAGGCGAACGCTATGCCGACTGTATACTGTCCGGCGCTTCACCCTCAGTATCTCTGCAGATAGGGCGATTCTTTGCGGATGTGCTCCTTTTCAGGGCTCTTAAGGATCGCTTGGGTCTTTCCAATGTCCGCTCGGCACTGACTGGGGGAGCCTCGCTCGGAACAAGCGTTTTCAGGTTTTTTCATGCGATCGGGGTCAATTTGAAACAGCTCTACGGTCAGACTGAAATCGCCGGGGTAACCTGTATGCATCGCAACGGTTATGTAAAAGGTACGACGGTTGGTGTACCGTTATCAGGGGCCGAGATAAAGATTGATGAGAACAGTGAGGTACTTTCCAGAAGTGCCGGCCTCTTCAAAGGTTATTACGGCGATGAGGTGTCAACGCGCCAGGTGATTACCGCTGATGGCTGGCTCAAATCTGGTGATGCCGGATTTTTGGATTCAGATGGTCACCTCATCATTACAGACCGGACAAGCGCTCTACTCACCCTTTCTGATGGATCCCGTTTTTCGGCACAACAGATTGAAAACAATCTTCGTTTTTCGCCGTATATTGCTGAAGCGATTGTTTTTGGCGGTGGGTCAGTGCCACTTGTTGCCCTGATAGGAATCTCCAGCCGAGTTGTCGGCAAGTGGGCCGGCGACAACAAGCTCTCCTATATGACATTTGCCGACTTGACTTCGCAACCTGAAGTTATTGAGCTGATTGTTGGCGAAGTAACCAGGGTAAATGCCGCCCTGCCGGAGATTGCAAAGATTTCACGTTTTGCCATCATATACAAAGAGCTGGATGCTGATGAGGGGGAGTTGACCCGTACCGGTAAAGTGCGTAGGGAAAGAGTAGCGGTAATTTACAAAGAGATTATCGATGCACTTCATGCGGGAACAGATACTGTTTCTATTGATACCGCCATTGTTTTTTCCGATGGCAAATCAGGGCACATCAAAACCACCGTAACAACAAGAAAAACGTAACGGAGGGGCAGGCACTATGGACATCACGTTTCTCCTGCAGCTTGTCATCAACGGCCTCGTAGTCGGCAGTATCTATGCTCTTGTCGCAACCGGGTTTGTGATCATCTATAAAGCCAGTAGTGCCCTCAATCTCGCTCAGGGCGAATTTCTTATGGTCGGGGCATACATCTGCCTGAACCTGCTCTCCAAGTACAATTTGCCGTTCTGGCAGGCAATTCTGATCACATTTGTTTTTTCCGCCATCCTTGGCATGCTTATCGAACGACTTATCCTGCGGCCTCTGATAGGTTCACATCTTATTTCTGTCATCATGGTCACCCTCGGCCTGTCAAGTATTCTGAAAGCACTCATTCAATTGGCCTACGGCACAGACACTATCCCATTCCCTGAAGTATTTCCGAGCGCACCTGTTCAGATCGGGCCGATTCCTGTCTCACAGGGGTATCTGTACGCTATCGGTTGCGTCACGATTCTGGTAACATTGCTCACCATGTTCTTCAAATACTCAAAAACCGGTGTTGCCATGCGTGCCACCGCTTCAAGCCAGCAGGTTGCCCTCACAATGGGAATCAGCGTCAAGAAAATGTTCGCTATTTCGTGGGCAATATCTGCAATGGTTTCTGCGGTAGGAGGAGTTCTGCTCGGCACAATACGGGGCGGCATAGATATGTCTCTCAGCTTTATGGGGCTTAAAGTCCTTCCGGTCGTCATACTGGGGGGACTTGACAGCATACTGGGAGCCATCGTTGGCGGCGTGATTATCGGTATCCTTGAGAACCTTTCAGGCGGTTATGTTGACCCTCTGGTCGGAGGTGGAGCCAAGGAAGTGGCTCCATATATCGCCCTGATTTTAATTCTGATGCTTAAACCATATGGCCTGTTCGGTAAAAAGAAGATCGAGCGGGTTTAAACGAGTTCCTTTATTACAAAGTGAGGCTTTATGCGTTGCGGTGACTTCAAAACTTCATATTCTGCCGACATGACTATCTTTGAATCAAACAGCGCCCGTGTAATTCTGGGGATTTTTCTATGTCTGTTATTTTCTCTGCCGCTCTATACTCCCGGTTATCTGCTTGATGTATTAAACCGCATCGGGATAGCTGTTATTGGCGCGGTCGGCCTCAATATACTGACAGGGTTCACCGGGCAGATTTCGCTTGGCAATGCTGCCTTCATGGCTATTGGCGCGTTCTCCTGCGGATATCTTGGCACAAGGTTTGGTTTACCGTTCTATATCTGCATACCTCTTGCTGGGCTTATGACTGCGTTTTTTGGCATGTTTGTCGGAATTCCTTCCTTGCGAATCAAGGGCCTCTACCTTGCTATGGCAACTCTGGCAGCTCATTTTATCGTTGAATTCCTGATTGTTAAATGGGAATCAGTAACCGGCGGTGTGGCGGGTCTCTCTATTCCTGCTCCGAAATTGGGCAGCTTTGCCTTTGACACAGACATCAGGCTTTTTTTCCTTATTTTTGTCATCACAGTTTTGGCCGTACTCTTTGCGAAAAACCTTTTTCGCACAAAAGTAGGTAAAGCGTTTGTTGCCATCAGAGATCAAGCCATTTCAGCAGAGGTCATGGGTGTAAATATCCTTAAATACAAGCTCCTCTCCTTTGGTATCAGCTCTTTTTATGTGGGAGTCGCCGGGGCTCTTGTAGCCTATCAGGCCAAAATAATCTCTCCGGAAACGTTTCCTGTTACAGTGGCCATCGATTATCTCGGTATGATCATCATTGGCGGTCTCGGCAGCATTCTCGGCTCCATCTACGGTGCCATTTTTATTACGCTGCTCCCCGAACTGCTCAGGTTGTCGACATCGGCATTAGCTGGTTCTTTTCCTCTACTGGTTGCAAAACTTGCTGCGATGAAAGAGCTGGTTTTTGGCCTTTTTATCGTTATTTTTATCCTGTTTGAGCCGGCTGGTATGGCTGCTCGCTGGCACAGTATCAAAAACTATTGGAAGCTCTATCCATTCTCACACTAGCAGCACAATACAAAAAAAGGAGGCAGGTATGAAATTCAGAAGAGTTATGGCAGCAGTGGCAACAGTGGCAGCGGTCGCATCAACATCTTTTGCAGCAGAAACTATCAAGGTTGGCGGATTATGGGATCTGACCGGAGTCACGGCGGACGTTGGCAAACCATTTGCTGACGGCGTACAGGACGCAATTGCTTCGATCAATGAAAAGGGTGGTGTCAACGGTAAAAAGATTGAGCTTATAAACGTTGACTATGCCTACAAAATTCCACAGGCAAACGCTACATACAAGAAATTTGTCGAATCAGACAAAGTTGTAATGATCAACGGATGGGGGACAGGCGACACAGAAGCACTCAAGGACATTATCGCTAAAGATAAAATCCCCTATTTTTCAGCATCATACTCTGGGCACCTGACCGACCCGACAAAGACTCCGTATAATTTTTTCGTCGGAGCGAGTTATTCTGACCAGATAAGAGGCTTTCTCGATTTTGTCAAAAAGAACTGGAAAGGGAAAACAGCCGCAAAAGTAGCCTTTATCTACCCTAACCACGGGTTTGGCAAAGCACCGATTGAAGCAGGGAGGCAGTATGCAAAAGAGTTGGGTATAGAATTGGTGCATGAAGAGATTATTCCGGCTCCAGTGCAGGATGTAACGTCAAACCTTCTCAGCATGCAGAAAAAGAACCCTGACTATGCGTATGTTCAGACAACGGTTGCCCCTTGTGCGAATCTGCTCAAAGATGCAAAAAAACTTGGCATCAAAACCATCTTTTTCCTTGGCAACTACGGCATGACCGAAGCGCTCCCCAAGCTTGCAAAAGAAGCTGCTGAAGGTGTCTATGGCATGACCACCAACGTTCCATATGGTGCTAATGTCCCCGGAATGAAACAGATCTTTGAGTGGGACAAGAAACACCCTTCAAATGATCAGCGTGATACGGTCTATGTGCGCGGCTGGGCGTATGCTCTGGTCTGGGCTGAAGGCATCAGGATCGCCGACAAGAATAAACAACTGACTGGAGAAGGGATCAAGAGTGCTCTTGAAACCCTCAAAAACTTTGATACCGGTGGCTTGGTGCCTCCAATCACCTACACTTCAACAGACCACCGCCCGACAACCAAGACCACAATTTACATGGTCAAAGATGGCAAGTTGTCCAAGGTGGCAGACATGGAGACACCCCGTAAGAAAGAGTGGCTGGGACTGTAATATAATCGTACATTCTGAGGGGGCCTTTTGCCCCCTCTTTTCAAACATGAGGCTCTCCAACATGTTGACCATCAGTAATGCAGAAGTCATCTACAATCGGGTAATTCTGGTTCTTAAGGGTCTGTCTCTCCATGTGCCGGAAGGCAAAATTGTCGCGCTCCTGGGTGCCAACGGTGCGGGAAAAAGTACAACACTTAAGGCGATTTCAGGCCTCCTGAAATCCGAAGAAGGTGAAGTCTCGTCCGGCTCAATAGAATTTATGGGTGAACGGATCAATAATATGGATCCGGAAGATATCGTTAGAAAAGGAATTTTTCAGGTGATGGAAGGACGGAGGGTCTTCGAGGATCTTAGCATTGACGAGAATCTGACAGTCGGTGGACACACCCGCAAAGACCCGGCAGGCTTCAAACGTGATAAGGATCTTGTATACGATTATTTTCCCCGGCTTCGTGAACGACGCAACCAGTTATCAGGATTCCTGAGCGGAGGCGAGCAGCAGATGCTTGCCATCGGCAGGGCTCTTATGGCGAGACCCAAGTTGATGCTGCTCGATGAGCCGTCTCTTGGCATCGCACCACTGCTCGTTCAAGAAATTTTTCAGTTGATAAAGCAGATTAATACCGAAGAAAAGACGACCATACTTTTAGTTGAGCAGAATGCCAACATCGCTTTCAGTATCTGTGATCATGCCTATATTATGGAGGGGGGGCGTGTTGCAATGAGCGGCACTACAGAACAGATGAAGTCAAACGATGACGTAAAAGAGTTTTACCTGGGAATGGGCGAAGGCAAAGAGAAGAAAAACTATCGGGAATTAAAGAGCTATAAACGGCGAAAACGCTGGCTGTAATCAATAGTTTCATCAGTCTAAGGAGTTTTTATGGAAATTAGGGATATTTTAGTACACCTCGACAATTCAGCCGCATCTGCTGCACGGCTTGATGTTGCCATAGCTTTTGCCAGAAAACATGGCGCGCGCCTTCGCGGCTTGTACCTGATTACCCACTGTTACTACGAATCAAGCCTAATCGGAGAAAAAAATGACCGGGAGAAAGCGGAACAATTTTTCACCGATAAAACATCAGAGGCGGGCATTACATCTGATTGGGTTTTTCAGGAGTGCTCTACCGTTGGCTCAAGTGTCAGCGATTTAATCGTCACGTATGCCTATTTTACCGATCTGCTTATAATTGGGCAGGTTAATCACTCCGCACCGGTCATTCATATCCCGGCAGATCTGGTAGAGAGGGTTATTTTAACAAGCGGAAGACCTGTGCTGGTAATACCTCATTCCGGCATTTTCAAAACCGCTGGCGACAGAATAATGATTGCATGGAGAGGAGGTCGAGAATCGATCAGAGCGGTAAACGATGCTTTACCGCATTTGCAAAAAGCTCAGAAAGTGGCCATTGTAGAATGTAAAAAAGCAGATGAAATCTATGATGCGAGCATTGAATCCATCAAAGACTTTCTTCTTAAACATGAAATTATTGCAACAGTTGACGTTATTATCACGGGGAACTTTCCAATTGGGGACATGCTCTTGAATAATGTATGTGAGAAAAATATTGATCTATTGGTAATGGGGGCTTTTGCGCCAACTCGTCGAGGCAAACTTGAACTGAGTCCTGTTGCCAAACATCTGCTTGAACACCTGACTGCGCCTGTATTGATGTCTCATTAACTGACTTATCTCAAATATTTCCATACGTTGTGAAGTAGGAATTAGCATGACCTCATCATTTGATAACGAAGAGCTGGTTTCAATCGGGGATCTTGCGAAAAGCCTGAATCTCACCACCAGAACATTACGGTACTGGGAAGAGGCAGGGATAATTGAAGCCGCACCACGGTCAGATGGCAGCAATCGGTTTTATTCACAAGACATTGTCAAAAGAGTCCGTTTTATTATCAAACTAAAAGAACTTGGCCTTACAATTCAAGAGTTACAGGATCTATACACAGCGTACGGCGAGGCAAAAAGAACGGACCGAATGATTCCGGCTCTTGTACAGACTCTGGACAAACATATCAATCTCGTCGATGACAAAATGGCACGAATGGTTTCATTGCGAAAAGATATCGTAGAATATCGTCAACGCATGGCGATGAAACTGCATATTGTATCAGACTCATAACTAATGGCACGTCTCATGCTAGCTCCTTCCAACAGGGGGGCAACAAGTATGGGAAAGTCAATACTGATTTGCGATGATGAACAGCTTATTAGAATGAATCTGAGGAGTATGCTCGAGGATTTGGGCTTTGATGAGATTCTCGAATGCGGAGACGGCGCAAAAGCTGTGGAACTGGCGCTGGTAAGTTTTCCCGACATGGCAATCTTGGACGTTTCCATGCCAGGTATGGATGGCATAACCGCCGCAGTTGAGATTAGGAAAAAACTCAAAATCCCGATTATGCTCCTGACAAGCGCCTGTGACATAGCGACTGTAAAACGGGCATCTGCAAGCGGGATTGCCGCTTTTTTAACCAAGCCCCTCCGTCAGCAGGATCTGCTTCCCGCCATAGAAATTGCTTTGCAGCACGTTATAGAAGTAGAAGGTCTGAAAGAGAAGATCGATGATCTGCGAGAAGTCATAGAAAACCGCAAGATCATCGAAAAGGCGAAGGGTGTCCTGATGGAAAAGAATCACACCTCAGAGGCAGAAACGTATCGCATCATGCAGAAGTGTGCGATGGATAAGCGGAAAACGCTGCTACAGGTTGCAAATATGATTCTGAAGGATGGTGGCTAAAAGTTTTTCCCTACAGGACTCTCCGATATCAACCGTTCAGCCATTCTTTCAATCTCTGAAATCACTTTTACGTCCATCTTCTTGATCCACCGTTGCGGTATGTTTTCCAGCCCGTAATAAGCTCCTGCCAGCATCCCGCATATAGCTCCGGTCGTATCGGCATCGGCTCCCTGGTTGACGGTTCCGACCAGACACTCTTCAAAATTCTTTCCCCGGAAAAACCAATGAAACACAGTCTGCATGGTATCGACAATATATCCGGTTGCCAGGCCACGGTACGGCTCAAAATGAAACGTGGGAAATCGGGCTACAAAGCTGTCAACATGGCGACGCAGCCGGCTTTTTTCAGCCCCGCAGAGTGCCAGGTGCAGAAGCTGCCCGAGACAGAGGCAGGCAGCATCCGATACCGGATTGTTGTGGGTGATGTGCGCCTGCTCGATCACGTATTTTTTGAGCAGTTCACCGTCAGGTAGCGAAAAAAGCGCCACCGGCAGAAGGCGCATGGCGGCACCGTTGCCGGCGTCCCATTCATTTGGCGGCGATTCCAGGCGACCATGTATCAGATATGCGCGTATCCCCTTGCGGCAGGTATCACCGCAATCAACCGGACGTGATTTGAGCCACGCGGCAAAATTATCGGCTACCGTCTCCAGTGACCACCCTTGCTTTTTTACGATCGCCCGAGCGATGCAGAGCGCCATTTCGGTGTCATCGGTTACCTGCCCCGGCTTCAAGCGCAGCCAACCGCCACCGACAATATCACGGAAGATGCAGTATTTTGCGGCAATCTCGGAAGCGGTCATGAACTCGACCGTGGCTCCCAGAGCGTCACCGATCGCCATACCGATGAAGGCGGCACGGGCGCGATTGCGAATTTCCTCAAGGTTGTACTGCTTGAACATTGACTCTCCTATTATCCTAAAAACGGCTGTTTATTGCCACAAAAAGGCACATAAGTCACAAAAAGTATGATTTTATAGTGAGTGAATAATTAACCCGTTTGTTTAGTGGGTAGTATCTAATAACCACAAGTATTTCTTGTGCTTTCTGTGCTTTTTTGCGGCTAAATGTTTTTTAGGATTATTGAAACAGGGCAACTGAGAAATGCTTTATGCAAAGAGTAATCCGACACATGAGGTCAAGTGGATTGCTCAATTGCTTGATGTAACTGGCACATTCTGTGCTAGAGTGATGCCAGTATCGGCAACGACGCCTGTAGGATCATTCCCACGGGCGTTTTTTATTTGGAGGGAGCGAATTATGGCAACTGCATGTGAAATGAAGGACAAGATTCAGGGGCACCCTTGTTTTGGCGGCAACCAGAAGAAGAATGGTCGTATGCACCTGGCTGTTGCACCAAAATGCAATATCAAATGCGGCTACTGTTCACGTAAGCATGATTGCGCCAACGAATCCCGCCCCGGTGTTACCAGCCGTATTATGACTCCGCAGGAAGCGATTGAAAAAGTTAGGGAAGTCATGGCCAGTCCGATAGCCGGCCAGATCATCAAGGTCATCGGTATTGCCGGTCCGGGCGATCCGCTGGCAAATGAAGAAACCTTTGAAACCTTTGCAATGGTAAAGAAGGAATTCCCGCATCTGATGCTTTGCCTCAGCACCAACGGTCTGCTGCTGCCTGAATCGATTGATCGGCTCTATGGAATGGGACTGCATAGCCTGACCGTTACGATCAACGCTGTTGCCCCGGAAATCGGCGCAGAGATTTATCGTCACGTAATCTATCACGGCAGGTATTATACCGGTGTTGATGGGGCAAAAATCCTGATTGCCAATCAGTTTGAAGGGCTCAAGCTGGCTGGAGAGCTCGGGCTGACCATCAAGGTCAACTCAGTTCTAATACCAGGAGTGAACGACGACCAAATGCCGCTGATCGCCAGCCGGGTAAAAGAGCTGGGTGCCTTTGTCATGAACATAATGCCGATTATTCCTCAAGCGGAACTTGCACATATCACCCCCCCCAGCGAGGAGCGGGTGGCTGCGCTCCGGAAGGCAAATGAGGGTATCATCGGACAATTCGCGCACTGCAAACAGTGCCGTGCCGATGCCATCGGGCTTATCGGCCAGGATCTGAAAATGACGATTGCTGAAGCGGCCTGTGCGTCTCCATGAACATCGAGCCGTTTCGCACTGGTGACATCGCCACCTTTCTAACACTGGGTGCAGAGGAAAACTGGGTGGCAGAGCAGTGGGAGTTTGCGTTCCTGTTGTCAACATTCCCCCAGGGATGCTTTGTCGCACGCTTGGAGAATGGTGAGACGTTAGGATTTGTGACCTCTCTCCATCATGACCGGAGCGGCTGGATTGGCAATCTTATAGTTGCAGATGTACATCGGGGGAATGGAATCGGCGATACGCTTTTCACTGCGGCTCTTGAAGCCTTGCGAACAGCCGGGGTCGAGACTTTCTGGCTGACCGCTTCGAAATCGGGGTTGCTGCTCTATCAAAAGCATGGTTTTATTGGCATTGACACAATAGGTTTTATCACCCTGCAGCCGTGCGGAGGTTTTGTGCAGTTCGGGCCGTTTTCGGCAGTTGATTCAGGCGCTGCGGAGCGTCTCTTTGAGGCAGCATTGCGAAACATCGTAACGGGCACAAAGGTTTTTGTTGACGCTCCCGCTTCGAACAGGGCGTCGCTTCGTTTTTTTAATCGTAAGCGAATGAAGATCGTCGGCAGTAATCTGCTGATGTATGCTGGCAAAAAACCGAATTATCGACCGGAGTTGATCTATGGACTAGCTACTATGGGTAGTTGCGGGTGAACGCATTTCGTAGATATTTTTTTGTGACAATTCGACTTGGTATAATTGCCTTCAGAAAAATCTTTTTGTCAGTCTTGACGAAAGGTTCCAAGTAGGCGTGTCGCGGCAACGGGATAAGTCACACCGGCTCGGCGGGGGCTTTTTCCAGCTGACCGGTGCTGCCGCTGGTTGAATATTCTCTTTATATTCTGTTAGATGGCAAGCTGATGGAGGAAGTGGCGAAGGGCTGAGAATGATTTTATGCTGACACATGCATGATTTTATCTAGTGCAGCATTTGCCAAAAATCCGCTACGTGTGCCGCCATGATTTAAAACATATCTGTCGATCATTGCAAGTACACGGCGGGGGACACTGATGTTAACCCGCTCACTTTTTGAGTCCAGTATGGCAGCGTCAATTTCCACAACAGCCCACAGCCAACCGGAAAATTCAGGGTCAGCGGTAAGGCGAGCCATGGAAGATGGTCCCGGGACAGCAAGGCCGTCTTCTACAACGGTTTCCATCCAAAGAACTATAGCTTCTTTCGAGTTGTCTATAGCTTCTTCCAAAGTATCGCCGGCAGAAAAACAACCTGGAAGATCAGGGACAACTACACCAAAAGCGTGGGTATCATCTCCAGGTTCAATGGCTATAGGGTATTTCATGGCTAACCTCCTATTTCAGTCCAGTTTGTTTCAGAAGCTTGTGAACAAGACCTTTGCCAAGATCATGTTTGGGGTGCATTACGCTGATATGGCCGTGTTTAACCGGATGTGTAAAAATGTGGTGGGAACCTCTTACACCGCGAAGTATCCAACCATCCTCTTCAATCATCCGTATAAATTCTCGACTATTCATGGTGTGTATAATACGCAATGTTATTTGTGGCGTCAACTGTGATGTAAAGACTGGCGTGAAGATAACAGGGAACCGCGTCTTTTAGCTTTTTGATCGGCTCGCTGAGGCAAAACGTGCTTTGAAATTTGCAATGTCATAATGGCACGTCAGATGCATTTATAAAAATATGCAACACGTCGGAAAAACGGCAACGGCGCCGCGTTCTGAAAGGGATAGCAGCGTTTTTTTCTTGGAGGTTTTTATGGTCTGCACAGAAAACAGGCAAATAGTCATCGACGACACCACTCTGCGCGATGGTGAGCAGACTGCCGGGGTGGTCTTCTCAAAACGTGAAAAGGTCACTATCGCCCGCATGCTCGACTCCATCGGCGTAGGTGAAATTGAATGCGGTATTCCAGTCATGGGAAAAGAAGAACAGGAGAGTATCCGCACTCTGGTTGATCTCGGTTTAAACGCTCGCCTGGTAACCTGGAACAGGGCTCTTGTGCATGAAATAAAGGCAAGTATCGACTGCGGTGTGCAAGCGGTGGACATTTCCCTTTCGGTGTCAGATCAGATGATCGTACATAAGCTGCGTAAAGATCGGGAAGCGGTAAAGGAGCAGTTGAAGGTCGCACTCGGTTTCGCCAAACAGCATAACCTTTATGTCTCTGTTGGCGGTGAAGACGCCAGTCGCGCCGACATCACCTTTCTAGTGGAGTTAATGGAAATAACCCGCGCTTTGGGAGGCGACCGCTTCCGCTTCTGCGACACACTCGGGATTATGGATCCGTTTACCATGTTTGACAAAGTGAGCCATCTCCGTCAGGCGGTTTCGGAAATAGATATTGAGGTACACACCCATAATGACTTGGGAATGGCCACCGCCAATGCCATTGCTGGCATCCGCGCCGGAGCGAAGTTTGTTAACACCACGATTAACGGACTTGGAGAGCGTGCCGGAAATGCCGCTTTGGAAGAGGTCGTCATGGGCTTGAAGTATGCCTGTGGTATTGAAACCGGAATCAATAGCCACCGTTTCCGTGAAATGTCACTCTTTGTCGCCAAGGCCTCCGACCGTCCGCTTTCGGTATCCAAGCCGGTCGTCGGTACCGGGGTTTTTGCTCATGAGTCCGGCCTGCACGCTGATGGCGTCATCAAGGATCCACATAATTATGAAGGTTTTGATCCGGCAGAGGTCGGTCTGACCCGCCGCATCGTTGTCGGCAAACATTCAGGTGCCGGTGGTCTTATTGAGCGCTACCGCAGCATGGGTATAGTTGTTGATCGAAAGCGTGCTGACAGGCTTCTTGAAGTAACTCGGGTCTTGTCTTGCGCGCGCAAACGAGATCTTACCAATTGTGAACTCATGGCTATACACCTGGGCAAAGAATCGCTGCCCAAGGCAGCTTAACGAAGGGGGTATTTATGTGTGATACAGGAACAAATTTTGTGCCGATTATGGAAGCGGCCGAACTTCTGGAAACAACCGCAATGCGTGTGCTGATGATGCTCAAAAAAGACGAATTACAAGGGAAAATGGAAGATGATGCTTGGTATGTCGATCGGTCGTCACTGAGGCTCTGTGAAAAACCGAAGGCAGCAGATATCGTCAGGCCTGGTGGTTGTGGTGGCGGGTGTGGCGGTGGCTGCGCAGGGGATTGATTATGGCCATTATTGTTAAAGCATCCGATTTTAAATTCAAATACCCCCGCGATGTTGCCAATCGTAATCAGCCAAAGTTCACCGGCCTCCCTGATCCGACGCCATTTAATCGCGATGACCTGTACGAAATTCTGCCGATGATGTCAGCGGTTATGAATGAGATTGATAGTGTCGATGGTGATGTATTGAATTTACTGGAGGATGTATTGAACCAGATGCCCGGTTTTATCAGAACCCGTGGTGAAGTTTTTGACTATCTGACCGGTTCAGCTCGGGAATGTCTGAGATAGAAGAAGAAAACCATTTCCAGATTATTCTTGTCTCGTTCTTTTGCACTTAGACTCCTCACACAATTTTAAATAATATGGTCTCTCATTATTTAACCCACTTCTCCAGCAGTGCCGTCAGTTCATCTTAAATTTTAAACCCTGCCTCTCTGCCTCTGTTTCCCTTGACTCGTCCTTAAATTGACGGTAGTATCTAGTGCCTGTCATCCCAAGCAGAATTACAATAATCATGGTGGAAATTAAGTATGGCAATTGCAATGAAGATCGCCAGTCAGATATCTAAATCTTCCTGGATTCGCAAGATGTTCGAGGAGGGTGAACGTTTACGTCAGGAATTTGGTGCCGATAAAATTTATGATTTTACGCTCGGTAATCCGGATGTGGAACCGCCAGAATCGTTCAGCCGTGAACTGTTGGAGTTGGCAAAGAACCCGCTGCCAGGCATGCATCGTTATATGAATAACGCCGGATATGCTGAAACCAGAGGTGCTGTTGCAGAAAAAATATCCAGAGACTCCGGCATCACTGTGCCAGCCGACAACATCATCATGACGTGCGGCGCCGGCGGTGCTCTTAATGTGGTACTGAAAACCATCCTCAACCATGGTGAAGAGGTCATCATTCTTGCGCCATATTTTGTCGAGTACAAGTTCTATATCGATAATCATGGCGGTGTGCCGGTTGAGGTCTGGACGAATCACGATACCTTTCAGCTCGATGTAGATGCCATAGAAAAGGCGATCACCGCAAAAACGCGCGCTATAATCATTTGTTCCCCCAATAACCCGACCGGCGTTATTTATTCGGCGGAAAGCCTGAAACGTCTCGGTGGGATTTTGAAACATATTCATGAGCGTAACGGCCATCTGATATATGCCATTTCCGACGAGCCGTACGCCCGTATTGCCTTTGATGGCAATCATGTGCCAAATATATTCCCGTTGATTGAAAGCTCCATCATTGTGACTTCTCACAGCAAGGACCTGGCGCTGCCCGGAGAAAGGATCGGCTATCTGGCGGCAAACCCTAGCATGGCGACCGCCGGACAATTTATGGAGGGTGCCATCTTCAGCAATCGGGTTCTCGGCTTTGTCAATGCCCCGGCACTGATGCAGCGACTGGTAGCCAAACTCCAGGACGAATCAGTCAATATTGCAGAATATCAGGCGAAGCGTGATCTTCTGGTTCGTGAGTTGAGTAGTATGGGATTCAAAATTGTCAAACCGGACGGCGCTTTCTACATTTTTCCGAAATCGCCGCTGGCAGATGACGTTGAATTCGTCAAGATGGCGCAGAAACACCACATTCTGCTGGTTCCGGGGGCAGGTTTCGGGGCTCCAGGTTTCTTCAGGATTGCATACTGCTTTGATATGAAGATGATCGAACGGAGCATTCCGGCGTGGCGTGCGCTTGCGAAAGAGGCAGGGCTTGTTGGAGGTTGAAGGTTATTTGTTTTGCTCCTCCGCTTTTATTTCCAGGAATTCGATGAAATCTATCGAGCGGTGGACAAAGCGAAGATTGAAGCGGCTTTCGTAGAGTAATATTACCGATGCAACAAAAAGAAACAGTCCACCGCAGAGGGCGATCAGCGTTGGTACCCAAGCCTGATCCGTGCTGCCGTAGGCGACATTAACCGCAATGGCAAGACTGGACGCGACAAAAAGCAGCGTTGCCGTATAGAGGGATACCATAGCTTTCTGGATCAGCATCGCCCGCCGTCTCTGCAGAACGATCTGCCCCCGCAAATGTTTCATCCGCTCTTCCGGGTAGGAAATATTTCCCGTTATAATCGCTTCAATTTCTCCCTTCATAACATTTACCCGATCAAAGATGCGTCCCAGACGTGCAGATGTCGAAAATATCAGCGTGCCACACGCGGATATCAGCACCGCCGGAGTGATCATCGAGGTCAATATCCGTGAACTGGTAAGTGCCTCCAGAAGTTCTTTTTCGTGAATTGCCATATTGTGAATACTCCTCGTTTTATAAATCAGGCAATCTGCTTCAACTCTTCTATCAAGCCTGCCAGTACATCGTACCCTTTTTGCCAGAATCCGCTGTCCTTGATGTCGATACCGGCAAGACGGGCAGTGTCTGCCGGTGAGAGTGCCCCACCCGATTCCAGCAGGGCGAGGTAGCCAGGCTTGAATGCGTCACCATCTTCGCGATATTTCTGAAACAGCGCCAACACCAGCAGTTCGGCAAATGTGTATGAGTAGCAGTAAAACCTGCTATGGATGAAGTGGCTGATGTAGCTCCATCCCCATCGATAGGCGGGAATCATCTCGACGCTATCGCCATAGAGCTTGCCGTTTTCTTCCAGCCATATTTCGGCAATACGGTCGTTAGATAGCAACCCACGGATCCGCTCGTTGTGCAGGCGAAGCTCAAAACGCGTCAACACGGTCTGACGGAAAGTAGTGGCAATGATATCTTCGATTTTGGCGCAGAGCAGTGATCGGCGGACAATCGGATCTTGCTCATTATCCAGCAGTTTGCGGGTTAGCAGCATTTCACCGAATACTGACGCAGTCTCGGCAAGCGGGAGCGGGGCGTGGTAATTCAAAGCGCTTTGCTTTTGAGAAATAACAAAGTGCAGACCGTGCCCCGCTTCATGGGCAATAGTAGCCAGGTCGCGCAGCGTGCCGGTAAAGTTCAGTAACAGGAACGGAGGCAGGTCAGGTGATATCCCCATCGCAAACGCCCCTCCGGATTTACCGACGCGCGGCATGACATCTACCCGTCGTTCAGAAAAGAACGCCTGAACGATAGCACCAAAAGCAGGGTCATACTTGCAGTAGGAATCGACCACGAGCGTTTTCGCCTCTTCAAAGTCATAGATCCGTTCCGCTTTCGCTACCGGGGCATAGATATCGCAATTGCGCAGCTTCTCCATGTTAAGCATCCCGGCTTTAAGTCGGAAATACTCCTGCGCCAGACCATAATTAGCTTCGGTCACGCACATAAGGTGCTCAACCGCTTCATCCGGGATTTCGTTGCCGATATTGGTCGGCTGGATCGGTGTCTGATAGCTGCGCAACTCCATCTCCTGACCATGATCAAGAGCCATGTTGTTAAAGACGGCGTTGTAAACGATGCCATGCTCGCCATGACGCTCAAGAAAAGTTGTCATAGCCCGGAAGCGGACATCAGGTGATGTGTGGTGCAGAAGTGACAGCAGCTCTTCGCCGGTGAACTCCCGCTGTTTACCATCGAGCTCCATCTGGTAGACGAAAGACGCTGAAAGTTCATCGAACAGCTTGGTAAAGGCGCGTACGCCGGTCAAATCCTTGCGTGTCAGGAGCCGTTCCTCATTCTCCTTAAGGGTATGAGGGCGAAATTTACGAATGCCGTCGAGAAAATGGAGATACCCGGCAGCTTCGGGATACGAACGGAACAATTCAAAGCGCTCTTCATCCAACGCCATAAGCTCAAGGTCAAAAAAGAGAAGCTGCTGGGAAAGCCTGCTTCCCAATTCGGAACAGCGTTGGGAAAGAGCCCGAAACTGTTCATTGCCCGAGTCAGCGGCAAAGAGCAGATGTGCGTAACAAAACGGTTTTGCCATTCTGGATTGAAGCGCCTCATATCCGCAAATCGCCGACAGAAGAGCCGGGTCGTCAAGGGCGGCTACCCGTTCGAAATAGCTGCTGCGAAAATCGGCCGCCAACTGTTCAAATGAGTCGAGATCGGCCTCCAATTCGGGCGAATCGGGGGCAGGGTAGAGCAGAGCGGTGTTCCAGGTTAGATCAGATTGCTGCATGGGGGTCTCCGGTTGATTTGTTTATGTTAAGCAGGTCATTATGCAGCACCTGACTATTCAAACTGCTTCTTGAATTCATCTATCACTCGCCGAAGATCCGCAACTTCTGCATGTAACATAGTCACATCCGCCTCCAGCTTTGCAATCCGTTCATTCTCTGCCATCACTCGCTGCCTGGCAGGCTCTGGGCGTACTTCTGAGTCATTCTCGTTACTCAGCGGAATTCCGGAAAAAAGTTGGGCATAGCGCCCCTCTTTCTGTCCCGGTTGACGCGGTATCAGAGCGATAAGAGGTGTTTCTCGCGCCATCAGCTCCTGCAGCACCTCTTCAACTGCTGCCAGATCACTAAACGGGTGCATCCGCTCCCCTCGTGTCCGCAACTCACCAACAGTCTGAGTACCACGCACCAGAAGTTCACAGATGATTGCCTGTTCCGACGGCATCAAGCCAAATTTTTCTGCCATCAGATGACGATACTTCGGGACCCGTCCGCCATCAGCAGAAAGAACTGCCAACTGCTTGAAGCGCAGTGAATCCAATGCCCGCACGACTTCTTCCTCTAGCAGATTCATGGCTGGATCACGGTTCGATTTCTGATTGCAGGCGTTGGTGAGCGAATTTAGGCTTAGCGGGTAATACTCAGGAGTGGTCAACTCTTTTTCTATCAGGCTGCCGAGTACGCGCACTTCAATGTCGTTAAGCATTATATCCATTATGAACCTCAGTGAAATGTCGGCATTTTTTCCTGGAACAGCACGTATGGGCGGACAATCAACATTGCGAACTTCTTCTGTTTATCCTCTTCCCATGCGCGGATTTTTGCGTCGGAAGGTTTTCCTATCATGCCATACTCGACTAATCGCTGAATAATAGCGATATCGTCGCCGGCAACTTTATGGGCGGTATCGGCCAGGTCAAGGGAGTCATCAACCAGAATCAGTCCACCACGATTCAGGTGAGCGCGCAGGCTGCTCCAATCTGCTTCATCAATAGTAAGAGCCATTTCTTCTTTGCTTGGTAACATCAAAAACTCCTTCAGTTTCAAATCATTAGTCATATTCTGCCATTTCGTACGCTATTTTTATCATGAGGTACGGACAAAGTCCATGCCTTCGTGTCAGTTCTGACGGACAATAATGAGCTTCAAGGAGATTTGACAATATTTGTGCTTGACGATTGTCGTCGATATGGAGAGGATGTGGCTGTCGATGAAAGAAACATGAACAATATATGGAGTACGCTGGTGCAAAACAATAGAGTCCTTGAATCACTTTCCAAAAAACTGGCGCATTTTTCAGCGGCCACTGATCCTTGCTCAGACGGTAGTACTCCAGCAGCAGTAGCCATGATATTGCATCAGGATCGGCACGATATTGAAATACTGTTCATTCAGCGGGCGTCTCATGACATGGACCCGTGGTCGGGACATATCGCTTTTCCTGGTGGCAAGATGGAAGAGGGTGAAATGCCCTGCCAGGCCGCGTGCCGCGAAACGCTTGAAGAAACAGGCATTGATCTCATAGAGGGGACCTACCTGGGTCGCCTATCCGACATCATTGGTGCCAACCTGCCGGTACGGGTTTCCTGTTGTCTTTTTGCAGTTGATAAGAGACATCTGCAGCCGGCATTGAATGAAGAGGTGCGTGATCTGTTCTGGGTTTCTCTTTCGGATCTGCGTGATCCAGGACGACGTGCCTTGAGCTCTGTCGCATTTGATGATAGAGTGCTTAGCGTACCGGCAATACAGCTTCCTGTTGACAACATACCGGTGCTGTGGGGAATCACTTATCGACTGGTGATGCAGTTGCTGGCTATTCTGGAAGATAATCGCGCAGGATTCGAAGAGTGCTGCAGACTACCTGAAACGGTAGAACTACTTGATGTAAGGGAGACAAATATGTCAATTAAAGAGAGTTTTTTTCTGGACCGTGATAAAGCGGTGCTGGTAGTAATTGACGTGCAGGAGAAGTTGTGCGTTGCGATGGATGAAGTTGTTCTGAAGAGCCGTGTGAAAAATATCGGCATACTAATGGATAGTGCCGCCGAATTGAATATTCCGGTAATTTTGACTGAACAGTATGTGAAAGGGTTGGGGACGACGCTACCGGAGTTGAAGGAAAAGGCAGCGCTCGCGCCCTGTTATGAGAAAATGGCTTTCAGCTGTTGTGGTAGTCAGGAATTTGTCGCAGAACTCAAGGCGACCGGCAGAAGTCAGGTGATAATCACCGGTATGGAAACGCATGTCTGCGTGCTGCAGACGGTGATTGAACTTCGTGACGCCGGCCTGAATGTTCATGTTGTCAAGGATGCCGTTATGAGTCGCAGTAAACAGAACTGGGAAACAGCAATTGAGTCCATGACCCTTGCCGGAGCGATTCCGACTTCTACGGAATCAACGCTTTTTCAATTATTGAAAGTCGCAGGGACAGATGAATTCAAAAAACTCTCGAAGCTGGTACGGTAGGGGCTCTTCTACACCGGTGAGAAAACATGCCGGATTATTTCTGAATGGTGCTCGATTCGCGCCAATCCGGGCAAGTTGGATTTGTAGGAGATGAAAGGAACTCCTGCACCCTGTGCTGCCTGCATGTCGACCTCACCATCACCTATAAAAAGAGCCTCATCCGGTTCGACTCCGAAGTGCTTTAATACTTTCAGGAGCGGCTCCGGATGGGGCTTTGGGTAGGTTACCTGCGAAGCTGTCATGATATAATCGAAATACCCCTCAAGGCCGAAATCCTTGATTATCATTTCCATCGATGTCGCCCGATTGGTGCAAATTGCCAGAGAAGTCTGCCCTTTCAGTTGATCAAGAGCCTGGACAAAACCGTCTTCCATCTTCATAAACGGCATCAGATCACGGTAATGGATGGTCTTGGCAAACTGGAAGGCGTCATCCCGGCGCAGATCACCGGCAAAAAAATACTCCATCACATTATTGAACGAATAGGTGTGAAGAACCCTTTTTGCGTCACTGTTATTCCGGTCAATCTCTGACCTTCCCAAAAATTCCATGATGCGATTATAAAAAATATAGTTAGATTCCATCGAATCAAGAATCACACCGTCACAGTCATAGATGATTACTTTATAGCGGCTTTTCAATTTTCTCACTTAGAAGACTCCATTGGTTGGTTATCCTGTTTGGCCAGGTACTCTTCCCACTCTATCGGGAGCAGATATTTTTTACGGCTGTTACACTCCTTGCAGGCAGGCACAACATTATTACGGGACGCTTTTCCGCCCCGTGATACCGGGACAAGGTGATCCATTGTCAGCTCTTCCGGAGAAAAGCTTCCGCCGCAATAGTGGCACCCCCCAAGGGCAAGGCGATTTTGCCACCAGCGACTCTTACGAAGCTCTCGCGATTTTTCTCGCTCCCGCCTCACATCAGTTTCGTTGACTTCCAGTATAAAGTGTTCCATCACAGTGCCCTTCATGAAAATATCAGTGTTACTGATCATGGGAGAAGACAATATATGAAAAGATCATGGTTTGGTAGAAATAATATAGACTATGTGACCAACACCGACATCGTCAACATCTCCCGCCCTTTGACTGAAATGGCTCGGCTCCAGCCGGATACGCCTGCTATCATATTTCCTCAGGAAAAGCGTTCCCTGACCTTTCTGGAACTGGATATGGAGAGTGACCGGATCGCAGGCGGGTTGGGACGGATCGCTATTTCTCGCGGCACCAGGGTTGCGCTGCTTGTTCCCCCCTCTCCGGAACTGTTTGCCATTACCTTTGCCCTGTTCAAAGCCGGGGCTGTGCCGGTGTTCATTGATCCCGGAATCGGGGCACGCAACATGAAGGGGTGCCTTGCCGAGGCGGAACCGGAGGCGTTCATCGGGATTCCGAAGGCGCACGTGGCCAGGCGCCTGCTCGGCTGGGGTCGCAACACTATCCGCACTACAGTTGTCGTCGGTGGCGGTTCCTTCTGGGGGGGCATACCGCTTGAGAAGCTGCGTGGTTCGGCGCAGACGTTGCCATTTGTCGCAGCGACAACCTGTCGTGACGATCTGGCCGCCATCTTGTTTACCAGCGGTAGCACCGGGCCTCCCAAGGGTGCAATCTACAGTCATGGCACGTTTGCGGCTCAGATTGATGCCTTGCGGGAGTTGTACGATATCCGCCCCGGTGAAGTCGATCTGCCGACTTTTCCGCTCTTTGCTCTGTTTGCCCCCGCTCTTGGCATGACCGCCCTGATACCGCAGATGGATTTCACCCGCCCCGGCTCGGTCGATCCGCGTATGATACTTGAGCCAGCAGCAGAATATTCCGCCACGACCATGTTCGGTTCTCCTGCTCTGCTGAATCGGGTCGGACGCTTCGGAAAGTCCCACGGCAGCAGCTTTCCTCATATCAAACGGGTAATTTCCGCTGGTGCTCCGGTATCGGCCCAGGTGTTGAAACGCTTTTCCGCACTGCTGCCCGATGATGCCGAGATTTTTACCCCCTACGGCGCTACTGAGGCACTGCCAGTCAGCTCAATCGGCAGCCGCGAGATACTGGCCGAAACTGGCGCAATGACCGGTCAGGGGCATGGCGTCTGTGTCGGCCGCCCGGTATCTAGCATCACGCTCGCCATTATTCCGATCAACGATATACCGATCACCGCATGGAACAGTGACCTGGCGCTCCCTCCCCTGGAAGTGGGCGAGATCGCCGTGCGCGGACCCCAGGTCAGCCGCGCCTATCTGAACCGACCCGAGGCGACCGCCATGGCAAAAATACCCGATTCCGACGGTGGAGTATGGCACCGCATGGGTGATGTCGGCTATCTGGACAAGCTTGGCCGAATCTGGTTTTGCGGGCGCAAATCCCACCGGGTGGTTACCTCCAGGGAGACCATGTACACTATTCCGGTGGAAGGGGTGTTCAACACCCACCCGGCCGTGTTCAGAACGGCGCTGGTCGGAGTCGGCACGCCGGGTAGCCAGCAGCCGGTGCTCTGCGTGGAGCTGGAGAAGAAAACTGGAAAGTCGGAACAGGAGCAGATTAGTATGGAGCTTCTCGAACTTGGCAATCGCTATCCGCACACCCGGAACATTCATACGATTCTCTTTCACCCCGCATTTCCGGTCGATATCCGTCACAATGCCAAGATCTTCCGCGAGAAGCTGGCGGTATGGGCGAAGGAGGCACCGTCTTGAAAGCGCTGGTAACCGGCGGTGGCGGCTTTCTTGGCGGCGTGATTGTAAGTTGTGTCCGTTTTTGCGATTGCTGTTCGTAGCAATTTCGCTATAATGGAGCCTACCGCGTAGTCGTAAGTCACTTATCTTTTGATTTATTATTATGATACAGAATTGTATGATACAAAAAGGTATGATACAAAGCAGCTATGAAATTTTATAATCGAGAAAACGAGCTGGCTAGACTGAAAGAGATTGCCTCTCTATCCGCTGATTCAGCACATTTGATGGTTCTTACAGGAAGGCGTCGCGTTGGTAAAACAGAACTTATCAGAAAATTTGCTGAAGAGCAGGAGCAAGTTCTCTACTTTTTTGTATCCAAGAAAAAACCATTGGTGTTGCTTGAAGAATTCAGGGAGCTTCTGTCAGTCAGAATACCGATCCTGAAAACGGTCGTTTTTAACAATTTTCGAGACTTTTTTACCTTTCTGTTTATGCAGATGGAACAGAAACCACTCTTCATAATTTTCGATGAATTCCAAAACTTTCAACAGGTAGACCCCTCCGTTTTTTCAACATTACAGGATATATGGGATCGCAGGAAAGATGTTATAAAAGGTGCAATAATCTGTGTTGGTTCAGTACAAACCCTCATGCAGGAGATTTTCGAAGGTGCAAAAGAACCCCTTTTTGGTCGTGTAACAGCACGACTATACCTGAAACCGCTAGAGGCAAATGTCATAGCCGATCTGCTGCGGGAGCAAAAAGTTGATCCTGCCAAACAGCTTCTGTTCTACTACACACTATTTGGCGGGATACCCAAATACTACTTTCTTTTAGATCGTTACCGGCTTTTTGGCAACGATCGAACCGAGATAATCCGGAAGTTTTTTTGTGAATGTGATGCACTCCTACAGCAGGAAGGAAAAGAACTTCTGATTGAGGAGTTTGGCAAAAATTATCACCTGTATTTTTCGGTGCTTCAGGTAATTGCCAGCGGAGTTACTCAGATGGCTCGTATCGCTGACTGCGCCGGTATCAATGTAAACAGTATCAGTAAATATCTGGAAGAGCTTACATCCAACTACCAGATAATTGAGCGGAGAGTGCCGGTAACAGAGACCAGGAACGAACAGAAGAACGGAAGATACTATCTTAAGGATCAGCTTCTTCGATTCTGGTTCAGATACATCTTCAGCAACCAGAGTATGCTGGCAATCGGAGACGAAGACGGGTTACTGGCAAAAATTGGGGGTGATCTGCAAACACTTATGGAATGGTCGTTTGAGGATTTAATAAGGACATTGCTTTTAGAGCGAAATGACACAACAGTTATACCCTTTCGTTTTTCAAAGATAGGTGGCTTCTGGAATAAAAGTGGCGATGTTGAAATTGATATTGTTGCGATGGAGGATGAAACCGGAAATATTCTTATTGGCGAATGTAAACTGAACGGCAACCGTTTTACAAATGCTGAGGCACAAAGGCTTAAAGTGAAGGCGGAGTCAATTGCGTGGCGGAAAGGAAGTCGTAAAGAGTATTACGCCCTTTTTTGCTTGGAGGATGTCTCAGCTTTAACAGCTCGATCATTGGCAGAAGAAGGCGTTTCCGTTTACACACTTGAAAATATGCTGCGCGCCAAAGGCCACTTATGAGATGCAATAGTTGAATGGCACTAATCTTTTGTCACGAAAGAAATTATTTATGAAGATTGACAATTATCCATCCGACATCACAGAGACACTTAATGTTGTTAAACAGAGTGCCTTCAGTGTTGATGATTTGTTTATGCTGGAAAAGCATTTAGTTGCCGAGGGGCGCAATAGCGAATTGCCTATAATCTATCAAACGTGGATAGACAATCATGCCTCATCACCTTCGTTAGCTCTTGCATACTTCAATTATGCATGTTTAGATCTCACAAATTTTGCACGGGCTGAAGTATTACTTCATAAAGCACTGGAACTTTACCCGAAGTTTTTTCAAGCGCATATAAACCTTGGCAATTGCCTGAAACGACAAAATCGTGTAGACGAAGCCATGGTATATTGGCGGGCAGCTCTTCAAAATCCTGCAATCAGACTCCCAAAAAATAAGGCTGTTCAAATTACGGCTCTCAATAATCTGGGACAGGCGTTACAAAACAATTTTGACTATCACGAAGCGTCGGTTTTCTTTAATGCCAGTTTAGCCCTGGATCAGAATCAGAAAGATTTGAAAGATCTTGTTTCATCACTGGTTTTAGGAAGACAAATGATGCGTTATGTGAAGGCCGCAATTATGTTGCGTTAGCGCGCTAAGCCGCTGAAATTTAATATTTTTGATGTA
Source organism: uncultured Geobacteraceae bacterium (assembly GCA_903845365.1). GTDB lineage: Bacteria > Desulfobacterota > Desulfuromonadia > Geobacterales > Pseudopelobacteraceae > JACRCG01. The sequence continues at coordinate 48,418 of CAIMXI010000414.1, forward strand.
TGCGACCTTCACATAAGTAATTTAGGAACCTGAAGGCTAGAGTGATTTGAGGAAGGCCATCAGTTCCGGATTATTTTTCCAATGTTCTTTAGCAGCGGTCATGCTTGAAGAAGGTATCTCACATTGAGCAAGTGCTTTGGCCTTCATTTCTAAATCTACCTCTGCATACTTGTGGGTTGTATCGAGAGAGGCATGTCCCAACCAGGCACGAATTGTGTTGATATCAACTCCGGAACGTAACAGATGCACTGCGGTTGTATGCCGGATGGTATGTGTGCTAACTGATTTGGCGGATAAACTGGGTAACTTGTGACTTGCTTTTTGGGCAGACCGTTTGACCAGAGCACGAATTCCGAACCGCGTTATTGGCTGTTTTGTCCGATTTAGAAAAATTGCTTCATTAGGTTCTCGTCCTGCAATGAGAGGAGCTAATATACTGACCGTTTGCGGCCATAAGGGGCAGCGGCGTACCTTACTACCCTTGCCTAGAAGGGTAACTGAGGAAGGGTTCCCAAGGTCTAAATCAGCAATGGTTAATTGTGCGACCTCAGACGCTCTGGCACCAGAATTGTATAGAAATAGTAAAAGCGCATAATCTCGCAGTCCTTGCGGAGTTTGGCGATCAGGTACCACGAGGATGGTATCCATTTCCTGCTTTTCAAGGTAGGCCATGGAGGGTGCTGCCGTTTTTTTGAAGGGTATTGAACGGATTTCGGCAAACCATTCGATGAGCTCTGGATTGCGCTCGCCAACAAAGCGTGCGAGGCTATGAATTGCAGCAAGTCGTTGATTGCGAGTTGAGATCAAACATTCACGCTGTTTTTCGAGTTCAAGGAGAAATTGTCGTACACTGTCATTACTAATGTCTTCAACAGTAAGTAAGTCCATGGATTTCCCGAGTTTTTTGGCCATAAATGGGAGAAATAATATTAAAGTATCTCGATAGCTTTTCTGAGTGTTGTATGCGAGGTTGCGATCTGCGACAAGATATTCCAGAAGGAAGCGCCGAATCCACGGAGCTAAAAGGTGGATATTTTTCATACGTCACCCCTGTTGAGTGCATATTGTTGGAATCGTTGGCTTGCTTCATTCAGGAGTTCAGGTGTCATTGCAAGGTAGCGTTGAGTGGCTTTTACATCCACATGCCCCAGGTACGTTGACAGGTGGGGCAAAAGACATTGGACATCCGCCCCTTCCCGATACCAGGAGATGAGCCGGTTCAACGCGAATGTGTGGCGAATGTCGTGGAGGCGCGGTTGAAAGCGTCCTCCGTCCATGCGACGAATACCAGCATGATCACAAAGTATCCGGAAAATCCGATCGGTACTTCTCAATGTCAAAGCTTCTCCAAGGCACGTGGCAAGAAAAGTAGAGGCATTGCGGTCTGGGTGAGGGAGATGACGACGTAGTTTAGAATAAGTGATAAGCACAACGTTGAGCCGTGGGCCAATGGGAACCCATCTGGTTTTGAAAAATTTGGAGTCGTGAATGGTGAGCAGTCTCTCGGATAAATCGACGTCAGACAGTGTGAGTGATAGGGCTTCGCTGATCCGAAGACCAGTACCGTACAGGAGCAGCAGGAGCGTACGGAATGTGACGGATTGCACCTGGCATCTTCGTCTCTCATCCAGGATATTGGTTATTTCAACCAGTCTGCTAAATTCATCATGGGTAAAGATGTAAGGTTTAAACGCATTCGGGCGCTTTGGGATGGTCAGTGGTAGTGGAGTTACGGCGACGTGGCCCCTAGTAACAGCATAGCGGTAGAACCCGCTGAGGGCTTCAAACTTTCGATGCCAGAAAGTGGTAATAGTACCTGTGCCGACGAGGTAATTTTCAACTGACTGGGGACTAACCTGTGTGATGTCGATATCGCACATTGCCACGCAAAAAGCCTTGAGAATACGCGATTCAGTTCTAAAACGCATCCCCAGTGATTGTTTGAAGGTAACGTATTCGTCGATGAGTTGAGCAAGCATCATGACAGACCTCCCAAATCAACATTGGCTACCCGCCGTAACTCCGGGAGGTTCACTTTTGCGTAGATTCGCGTGGCGCTGGAACTGCGATGACCCAAATGGTCGCCAATTTCTTTAAGAGAAAAACCCTCGCCTACCAGATGCATAGCACATGCATGGCGCAGTGCATGCGGCCCCCTGTGCATTGTTTCAATCGCAGCATTTGAGAAACACTGGATGACAATATTGTAGAAGCCGTGAGTTGAAAGAGGGCGAAGGGGTGCTTTGAGTGTTAAAAACAATTCCCGATGGGGGCTCTGCCGTCGGACTGTTTGCAAGTAACGAATAATTGCATGACCAACGAGAGGTGTCAGTGGATAGATTTGAGATTTGCGCTGCTTAGGACGGTACACGGATAATAGATTTGTTTCCCAATCGATATCATCAAGACGCAGTCGTGCGACCTCTCCCGACCTGAAACCATAGATTGCGAAAAGTAGAATGATGGCGAGGTCACGAATGTCCTTTGGGCGATCCGTTGCCAGAGAGTCGATGATATGATTAACCTCAACCCAGCTTGGACCTGAAGGGAGATTTTCCTGTGAAAAAAGGCGTGGACCCTGGACTGCCCGCGCAATAAGGGATTGACACCAACTGCGCTGTTCGGCATAGATAAAAAACGCCTTGAGTGCTTTGGCGCATGTGGCAATAGAAACGCGACACCATCCCTTTTCGCCACGAGTGCCGAGGAATGCATCAACATCGGATGCTTTAATTGTGGCCAATGACCGGTTGAAATCTTGACACCATTGGAGAAACTGATTAGTATGCCATAAGTAGTTGGAAATTGTTGCTGTAGACAAGCCACGTTCGATGTCCAACCATCCGGAGAATTGTTCGGTGAAATCTGCAAACGGCGGCGATTGTAGAACTGGTTCATTCAAGAGCCCGAGGAATTTAAGCCAATCGGTAGCCTCCTGAACAAACAAACATCGCGACCACCTGAGCTTGTGGGCGCGACCGCGGCGACATTGGCTTCTTGACCATGCCTTGGCTGCTACTTCGATTTGTTGAACTGTCACGAGCGAGGTAGGATTAAGGTCAAGCAACTGAACAACGTGGAGAAGTTCTCTGGCTGTGCGAAGAAGGGTATTAGGAGTACACCCCTGCTCGGCGCGGTGCCGAAGATAAAGTTCTCGCTCTTCTAAAAGTGGAGCATTTTGATGACGGGCTAAGACGGCTGGATACTTGAACAGTTTTGCTAACATGGTTGAACCTCCTTTGTTTGAGCTTGGATGTCCAACCTATACCAACAATTTTACTTATGTGATGTTCACAGGAAAAAATAATCAAAAATACGTGGAGATACGAGTTCAACGCAACGTAAGTGCGGCCTTCACATAACGCACACGGCTTTCCGATGTTCTTCACTGTAAAGCATGCGTAAAGTTCACTGGCTCCAGCTTTGTAAATCAGGCAAGGAAACCCAACCGGCTTTCAGTTTACAGGTACTTGGCTTTATAGCAGAGCTTCCTCAGTAGCGTCCTGATGAACTCATGGAGTGGATAGCCTTCCGGCAATCTCCAACAACCCTCCGCTCTTTGGTTGCATGAACAAAGCAGGGTTCCTTCCATCGGGCAGGGTTATGTTGTCCCATGCCTTCAAACGGTAAAAGGAACCCCTCCGACTCCCGCTACAGCCCATCACGATTTCGTTGCCTTATACGCGACAGTTGATGTTCCTTGAACATCACCATAACGGGTCTCCAGCACTGGACTACTTGTCTTCCAAAACATGCCGTCCCTTCTACCCCGGAAGATCATACTGACCGCTTCCGTTATCAGAGCCAGTACACATCGGCCTTCCCCGCCTGTCCATCAGGTCGGCATCTTCTCTTAATTTTACGAGGCTACATCCGGGTTCACTTGCGTTACGGCCTGTTTCTTTGCCAATTGGGAACTTACGACCCTCTGTTACCAGAACGCCGCTCCCTTGAGCTACCGGGACGAATCGGACAACTCCCCGGAAGGGACTTTAACCCATTAGATATTCAACTGTTACTGCGTACGGACAGATCTATTTTTTTGCCCTCAATTTAGTAATTTCATCATCCGTCAACCTGGTATACTTCCTGATCTTATCATTCGACTCGCCATCTCGTATCATCTCAAGAGCAACCCTCTCAATCCCTTTCTCAATCCCTTTCTCAAACTCTTCCTGAATCTTGTACCTGTCACCAGCATCACGAATCTGCCAGTATTCGTATATCTCAAGTTCTTCTTCAGTCCAGGCGTTCATAGATGCGAGTTTGTATGCTTCGTTAAGTTCCGGTATTTCAATGGCATTTTTCGGAATCATTGAAAGGTTGTCAGCATTCTTTATGAAGTATATCCATTTTTCGATGATGTTTCTAGGCCTGTTCCACTTATATTAAATTTCTGGATATTCGGGGGACACAGTACTGATTCCCTGTCAATCTGTATCTGGCCATAAGTTAATAACTTTGATTTGTAATCCACTCTGATTTTCCTGTGGCACATTCACACAGGCTTTCCGGAGCTAGACCAAAACCACACAGCCATACCAAGGCCGAACATCTGACGAACCGATTTTACTAGATTCATTGATGTCAAACAATGGTTCAGCAACCTTGTACTTCTGTTCCATTGACGGAAATCACCTAGCGTCTCAATTGAATTTATTGCAGTATGCGATGGTTCGTTCTACACCTTCAAGCAGATGTGGAGTCAACATAAGCACTCTTTCAAATATTTCATGAATTGCCTCTGGAAGATATTCATGGGCAATGTCGTTTCTGATTATCCGAATCTCAATAAAAACATCACTACTCACGATCAATTCTTTCTTTTCTGCCCTGTTGATTCTGTCTCTGATAGTGCCTTGAGTATCCAAGTCCAGTTCATCCACCAGACGAAATATTTTCTGGATTAGAATATCACTCAGGCGCGCGAATCTACTGGTAAACGACTCAAAACTTTCAAGCTCTTCCGGTTCATATGACTCCTTAATCCCAATTGCATAACATTTATTGTATGAATATAACAGTACTTCCCTGGCATCTTTGAGCAACTGCAGCTCATTTATCAAAAGCAACTGCATCTGGCCTGTCATAACTTCACTCCTGTTCCAAGTGCCAATTTTACAAAAGGATTTGAATCATCCGCAGCAATGAGAAGATCAATTTTCTGCTCTTCGAGAAGCTCATATAATCTCATTTTTATAGTTCTTTTGTCGTTGCTAGTCAAACTGCTTGACAAGACAAGCAGATCAATATCCCCGCCTTTTTTGGAGTCATCAACACGCGAACCAAACAGATAAATAGTGGCATCATTATCGAGAAGTTTTA
>CAIMXI010000415.1 GCA_903845365.1 uncultured Geobacteraceae bacterium
CCAAAAAGCATATGAGCGGTCGTGATCTCGGTCGTATGGATGCAACACCTTCACTGGCTCGCCATGCGATACTTGCTTGAAATTGGTTGGAGAACAACATCAGTGATTGTCAACAAATAAAAACTTGAACATCGAGTGTAAAGGTATTCCTATTGTGAACATTGATAAAAAGTCAAAAAGAATAATCTCCTTTCTCGCACGATTCATCTTTCCCACCGTAATAACTATTGTGCTTTTTCTGACAGCAATTTTTTTGATAATTATCCCGATTATTGAAAAAAACAATATCGACAGAAAACGGGAGATGATACGGGAACTGACCACCTCCGCATGGAATATTTTTGCAAAACTCGATCATGATGCGCAAAAAGGGTTGCTATCCAGGGAGGAGGCTCAACGGCAGGCTATTGATCAGATACAGAATCTGCGCTATGGCCGCGACATGAAAGATTATTTCTGGATACACGATATGCATCCGCGCATGGTCGTTCACCCCTATCGCCCTGACCTGAACGGCAAAGATCTCTCCACTTTTTCAGATTCGGAAGGGAAACAGATCTTTGACGAGATGGTCAATATTGTTAAGAAGAAGGGCGATGGCTATGTCGAATACACGTGGCAGTGGAAGGACGAAAAAAAACGAGTACTACCGAAAGTTTCGTATGTGAAAGGGTTTGCTCCCTGGGGATGGATAATCGGCACAGGTGTCTATCTTGACGATGTTAAACATGAAATAGCGGCAATTACCAGTAGCCTCATCCAGATATCTCTGCTTATTCTTCTGTTGATCTCAATGCTCCTCTTTTTTATTGATGCACAGAGTTATAACGCAATGAAAAAGCAGCAGTTTGCCGAAATAGCGCTGCGCGAGTCTGAAGAGAAATATCGAACGCTTGTCGAAGCCGCATCGGAAGGAATGTTCATGGTTTTGGAGGGTTCACTTATGTACGTGAACCAGACGATTTCAGATATGCTCGGATACTCAAAAAGTGAGCTGTCAGGCAAAAAAACGGAGGAAATATTCAGATGGCTTGAAACGTCGTCAGAAAATGAATATCTGCGTGATCTCTTGGCAGGGAGGCCGGTGCCGGAAAGGTTTGAAGCCCACCTGGAGGCTGAAAACGGCAGAAGATATGATGTGACCATCTCGGCGACGCAGATATCTTTGGGGGGAAAGAGCGGCTTCATGGCCGTTGTATCCGACATTACGATCAGGAAAAAAGTTGAAGATGAGATGAGTGCAAGCGAGGAAAAATACAGGAGTATGGCTAATAACCTGAACGTCGGTTTTTTCAGGATAACGACAGGTATGGATAGCAGATTTATGGAAGCCAACCCTGCGCTGGCGAATCTGCTAGGGTATGATTCAAGGGAAACGCTTCTGGCGATGCCGGTTTCCAGTATATTCGCTGATCAGGAAGAGTATATGCTTCTGGCCAGAAAAGCAGCAGAGGGCGAGCTCAGGCGTGAGGTCACAAAGATCAGAAAAAATGACGGTTCTCTCTTTTCTGCCTCAATATGGGGAGTCAGCATATTTGATGATGATGGGCAAATTCAATTTTTTGATGGCATCATGGAGGATGTTTCTGATTTATTCCTCAGAGAAGAGGCGAGCAGAAAGATGCTTTCCGAGTTGCAATCCACGGTTTTGTTCTTCAATCAACATCTTGAAAATATTCACGTAACTGAATACACAAACAAAACCGATCTCCAGGGTATCCATAATTACTCTCCGTCAATTTTACTGCGGGAAATCGGCTGTGCCCAAACACCTGACGATATTATCAGATTTAATGCAATTCAGCCGTATCTCATCGCGACTCTTCTCGAGAGTGGTGCAAAGACTCAGAGTATCAACAGCCTGACAACATCGATTAACGATGCCATAAGAAAGAGGCTTATAGAGTGTGCCATAGAGCAACTGGGTACGCCACCTGCCGCTTTTGCATTTATGGTTTTTGGCAGTGAGGGGCGCGAGGAGCAGACTCTCCACACAGATCAGGATAATGCCATTGTGTATGAAGACATCCCACAGGAAAAGGAAGATTCAGTGCGAGAATACTTCCTTGCACTGGGAAAAGTAGTCTGCACCTGGCTTAACGATGCCGGATATGTTTTCTGTAAAGGGAATAACATGGCAATGAATCCTGAATTATGTCAGCCGAGCTCTGTCTGGAAAAAGTATTTTGGCAACTGGGTTTTTGCGGCAACCGGAGAAGATTTGCTGCGTACAAAAATATTTTTTGACTTCCGCTTCGCCTTTGGCGAGGAATCGCTGGTGGACGGCTTGAAAGATCATCTTAACAGAGTCGTAAGTGAAAACTTCAGGTTTCTTCAAATCCTTGCCAGGGACATCCTTAATATGGAGCCGCCGATCGGTCGTTTCGGGAAATTTATTGTTGAGACATCGGGCGAGAACAGGGGAGGACTCGATATCAAGAAAGCAATGGTGCCGATAGTTGATTTTGCGCGGATTTATGCGCTCAAACATGAAATTAATGCAGTCAACACCATAAAAAGACTTGATGCGCTTCGAGATATTAAAATCCTCACGAACCTCGGTCATCAGGAGATGATTCAGGCGTATGGTTTTCTCATGCAGATGCGGCTCAACATACAGGCTGATGCTGTTTCAAGCGGAAGTAAGCAGCCTGACAACATTATCTTCCCCAAAAAACTAACCTCAATCGAGCAGCATCTTCTCAAGGAAATCTTCAATCAGACAAAAAACTATCAGACCAGGCTCAGCTATGACTTTACCGGCCAACCGGGGGATGTTTAATTGATAACTCCGCATAAATCATTTCCCTGGCAGACGTTTACACTGCGTGTAGTGGTGCCGACGCTACTGACGATCGTTCTTTTTACGTCGGTCTTCATATATGTTTTCATTCCGACGATACGAAACAACAGCATGGAAAGAAAAAAGGAGATGATCAAGGCACTGACAACTACGGCCTGGAGTGTTCTGGCAAAGTACCATAATGACGAACTGGAAGGTAAAATTACCCGCGAACAAGCTCAAAAATTTGCTATTGAGCAGATAAAAAACATGCATTACGGGCAGGAGTTTAAGGATTACTTCTGGATCAACGACATGACACCACGGATGATTGTCCATCCGTACCGTAGCGACTTAAATGGCAAGGATGTAAGCAATTATACTGATCTAGACGGCAAGAAGGTCTTTCAGGAAATCGTTGCTGTCGTAACAGAATCAGGTGCCGGATTTATAAGTTACAAGTGGCAGGAAAACGATAACACCTCAAACATTACCCCTAAAATATCATTTGTCAGGGAGTTTGTACCCTGGAAATGGGTCGTAGGCACCGGCATTTATGTTGAGGATATTGAAAACGAAATATCCAGATTGGTACAGAACGGTATGGTGGCTGCGTTCGTTATCTGCATATTCAATTTCCTGATTCTGGTCTGTATAATCACGGTCAGTTATACAACTCACAAAAAGGAGAGAGAGGCAACTGTTGAGCTCGATTCTATGAAATCTTCACTGGCATTATCGGAGAAAATGGCCTCTCTCGGCAAGTTGTCGGCCATGGTGGCCCATGAAATAAATAATCCTCTGTCAGGTATATTGTCATATGCAAAACTGTCATGCAGATACCTGTTGAAAGAGAATCTTACTGAATCAACTATTAACACTGTTGTGAGCAACTTGTCCGTAATTGCAGGCGAGGCGAAGCGCTGCGGTGAAATAGTCAAAAACCTCCTGCTCTTTGCCAAACAGACCCATGCCAATGTCCGCCATGTTCACCTTAATGAGGTTGTTACCTTAAGCACGAAAATTATTGATCATAGTGCAAAAATGAAAGAGCTGGAATTGATTGCCGAGCTTGACTCAGGTGACGATGATGTCTGCTGTGATCCTGGGACGATTCAACAGATTCTAGTTTCGCTGATTGTGAATGCCATGGAGTCCTCAGCTCCAGGGAGTCGGATTGTGGTGCGGACAGATTACTCCGGCAGTGGCACTGTTCTGATAAAAGTTATCGATCAAGGGCACGGTATAGCTGAGAATGATCTCCCCTTCATTTTTGATCCTTTTTTCTCGACAAAAGAGAATAACAGCAGTCTTGGGCTTGGGCTTTCTGCTGTTTACGGTATTGTGCAGCAGCACTCTGGAAACATACATGTTGAATCAAAACTTAACGAGGGTACTACATTTACTATTTCCCTACCCCGTGAATATACAGAAAATACAGCTAAATAGGCGGTTATAAGAGATGAAACCATCGGACATAAAAATATTGATTGTAGATGACGAAGCCTCAATTCGCGATGCGCTCAGCCAGTGGTTTGAGTTGGACGGCTATACTGTCAGCTCGGCTGAAGATGCAAATGCCGCACTTCTCAAGCTTCAGCAGGGCCCGTGGGATATTGTCATGCTTGATATCAAGATGCCAGGTATCGATGGCTTGGAGTTGCAGCGAAGAATCAAAAAAATCGATAAGAACATTATTACCATCATGATCACCGCTTTTGCCTCTGTGGAGACAAGTATTCAGGCGCTGAAAGAGGGGGCTTTTGATTATATCGTCAAACCCGTTGATCCTGATGATATGAGCCACCTGATTCGCAATGCCGTGGAGCAGCGCAGGCTTATGCACGAAAACAGTCAGCTTCGTCAGCATATTGACGATATATCTTTTGCTGATGAAATTATCGGAGAGAGCCCTGAGATAAAAAAAGTCTTGGAGAAGGTCTTTGAAGTATCCCAGACCGATGCGACGGTGATCATCAAGGGAGAAAACGGCTCAGGAAAGGAGCTTATTGCCAGAGCAATCCATAGCCAGAGCAACAGGAAGTATTTCCCGATTATTACCATTAACTGCGGGGCTTACTCTGATGGCTTGCTGGAGAGTGAACTGTTCGGCCACGAGAAGGGTGCATTTCCGGGCGCATTGTACCGGCGTCAGGGCAGGCTTGAGATGGCAGATAAAGGGACAATATTTCTTGATGAAATAGGGCATATCAGCGAAAAAATGCAGGCGGACATCCTGAGAGTTCTGGATACAAGACAGTTCAGCCGTCTTGGTGGAGATAAGAAAATTGATGTGAATTTCCGCATCATCTGCTCAACTACTCATGACCTGGAGCGTGCGGTTCAGGATGGAAGTTTCCGTGAAGACCTCTATTACCGACTGAACGTTGTGACAATTTTAATTCCTCCGCTGAGAGAGCGCACGCTTGACATACCTGCTCTGGCGCGTTCCTTCATCAAGAAATATTCGCAGTCTATGAACAAAAATGTTCTTGATATCTCCCAGGATACACTTGATATGCTGGTGGAGTATAACTGGCCCGGAAACATTCGGGAACTGCGCAATGTCATCGAGCGGGCCATGGTCGTTGCCAAGGGCAATCTTATTGAACTGGATGATCTCTCTTTCTTTTTTCCGGTAATTGAAAGGGACGCCAAAGAAACTACTCTGCCGTCACTGGATGAAGTGGAAAAAATTCATATACAGAAAGTTCTGGAGTTGACTAACGGCAACATCGCTCAGGCAGCGGCGATACTCAAGGTAAGCAGGCTGACCATGTATAATAAAATTGAAAAATATCAATTGAAGAAAAGTAAAAATGAGCCACCGCACTGATTATGCCTTATATCTATATTCAGCCGATAAAAACCGATCATTCCCCCTGGATTGATGACCTGGAAAAAAGTGTTTTTAGTACCTTCGGCTATCATACTAAAATCGGCAATCTGGATATAAATTTAGAAAACACTTTTGAACCGGCCAGGCAGCAGTATAACTCTTCCCGGATCCTGCTGCAGGTCATTTCAAAGCCGCCCGCCGATGCGGTGAAGGTACTCGGCGTGGTAAATGTCGATCTCTTTATTCCAATCCTCACCTTCGTTTTCGGTGAAGCCCAGTTGCGAGGGATTGGCTCTGTAATTGCGTTACACCGCCTGAACAATAAATTCTACGGCCTGGCAGAAGATCGGGAGCTTCTCACAGAACGCCTTGTTAAAGAGGCCATTCATGAATTGGGGCACAATTTTGGCCTTATCCACTGCAATAATCAGAACTGCGTTATGAAATCATCGACATATGTGGAAGAAGTTGACCAGAAATCCGTGCAAATGTGCAGCAGGTGTCAGGTAACGCTGAGAGGGATGTAAACATTGCCACCACACTCCTCGCACAGAAATCCAGGAGTCCAACATTATCTTACTTCTGATTTGTCATAGCCCCACCGGTGATTATTTCCAGTCTGAAGTAAATTCGTTTTGTCCCGGTGTATTTGTAATATTGACCTTCGATGTGCCATCAGCATTCATGACCCAAACGTCAAACTGTGTTCCATCATTTAATGAGTAGGCAATCTTTTGTCCATCTGGCGACCAAACCGGCTTATAGCAATTCTGATTGGCAGTGCTGTAATTTGTCAATTGTGTAACACCGGTACCATCTATGTTCATTACGAATACATTAGAAATCCCCGATGAAGACGCGGTATACCTAATAAATATTATTTTGGTGCCATCAGGTGAAAACATCGGGAAACCATCATTCATGGAGTTACTTGTAAGTTGAACTTCTCCAGTAAGGTCGATGTTGGCAATATATATTTCTCCTGAAGGTGACAGTGACGAATTCTGCTTATAGTAAGTTACTTTTGTTACACTATTATTTATACTTATCCACTCAACTTGCATACCTGTTGCATAAAAATTACTTAGCGTCGTTTTGCCAGTACCATCATAATTAATCTCAGTAATTTCACTGTGACCCGGGGTGTCGTTGTTGCTATACCAAATTTTAGAGGCGCTTCTAAAAATTGGTGCATTGGCACCAAATTGCGGATTATCAGAAGTGACTTGCGTATTACCCGTACCATCAGAATTCATTATAAACACTTCAGTTTTGCCGGTTGTTGAGTTGTTACTTGTATAAACAATTTTTTGCCTATCCGATGACCAGACGGGTGTAGAAGAAGTCATTGGATCTGAACGGATAAGTGACAAACCACTCCCATCAGAATTAATTGAATACACACTAGAGCCGAATGGTCCAGTTGCTCCCTTTGTAATCAATAATTTAGAGATCCCAGATGTCGCTGATGTAATGCCTAGTGTAATGCTTCCTGAAACAGCTCCTGATGTGGCCGTAATCGTGGTTCCCCCTGCCGCCACCGCAGTGGCCATGCCACCGGTTGTGATAGCAGCGATTGAAGAGGCGGACGAACTCCAGGTCACTGACGTTGTCAGATTTTGGGCTGTATTATCGGAAAACGTCCCGGTAGCCACGAACTGCTGGGTAGTGCCAACGGTGATGCTCGGGGTGGCGGGTGTGACGGTAATTGCTGTAAGGTGTGGAGCAACGGTTGGCTGCCACAATGTAAACGTCATAGTCCCGGTATTGCCATTCGAGACAGATTCAAAAGCGGTGTAGGTCGTGCTGGTACTGCCGGTCAGAGTCAAGGTGTAGTCTGTGCTGGTGCCGGTGTTGTGAATCTTCAATTGACCGGTTGTGCTGCTGAGATACCAGGAGCCGTTGAAACCTGTAACCGTTCCATCAACATTGAAGGTAATTGCCCCTGAGTTATTGAGGGTATCGGAATAATCAAATGTCTTTCCAACTATCATCGCATTTGTGAAGGGAAGATTGCGCACAGATGTCCAGGTAATCGGTGAGCCGGTAGTTTCGTCAGTACCAGTGCCGCTTCCCGAGCCAGTAACTGCATCAAAACTCCCCTTCCCGTGAGCAGCAAATGTATTACTCGAAGATCTTGCCCTGAATACAACATCAAAATTGCCTGATGAATTCGGGGTGGCATAAACCGTAACGAAACTTCCGCCACTGGACGGCCCTGCACCTGTACCGGCAAAGGTGATTGGAATGGCAACTTTAGTGCCATCAGATGCGCTGATGGTGTACGTGCCAAGTATAGAATCAAAACCATTGAGCGGCAGTGCAGTCAGACTGATGCTATTGTTTCCGGCAGTTATTCTAGTCAATGTCTGACCGCAGTAGATGACTTTATTGCTGGAATTCCAGGCTGTTATCCGGAACAGATAAGGCTCTGATGTTGCAGGTGATGCAGGATCCGGCAGAATGATATCAGGTACTGTCCCCGTGCTTAAATAGGGGGTCAGATCAATATTGGCGGAGCTCGTTGACAAAGTTACTGCTGGATTTAACGGATTGATATTTAGCCACACGCTGGTTGCCCCGAGGCTGTTTGTTGTTGCAGATGATGCATTTGCGAACACAACCTTCATTCCTACTTTTGTATTGCCGGAAACGGTGCCGTTTCCACCACCGCCTGAGCATCCGGTTAGCATCGCCATTGCGGTAACTGTTATGATTGCTATAACCAGCTTGATAGTTGTTTTCATATCTTTCCCCTTAAAACATCGTGGATACGCCAAAACTGGCGGACACTTGGCGTGTCTTGGAACCGCCCGTCAGGGCGTAGTCGGTGTAGGCCGGAATGTTCACACCAAGGTTTATCGCTGAATTGCGTTTAAAGTAATACTTTATTTCAGGCGAAACATCGAGAGTTGTAAGGGCATTGCCCATCGCGATGTGGTCGATCTTGGTCTGAAAGGAGTGCATCCCTTCCGCGCGCACCGAGAGCCAGAGGTCGGGAAGAACTACTGTGCGTTCAAGAGCCGCCATGTAGGATATGGTGGTGCCGTATTCAATCTTGCTGCCAAGGATGGTCGGTTCGTTCAGCGGTTGGGTCACACCGGCCATGAGAGTTCCACGGTAATCACCAAACCTCTTTATGACCTTTTCTGTGAGAGTTACGTCGTAAGTGCCTGTGCCGAGCCCTTTATCGGCGTCACCAGTGGGGAACTTGGCGGACATAATCGTGAAGAGTGCTGCGGTACTGTTTTCACTCCCTATACGGTTCTTGATTGTGAAACCGACGTCTCCGATTCCGGTGTTGTTTTTGGTGCCACCACTGGGGGCATCGATCCTGGCGGTAACAACCGGGATGGCTGCCATCACAACAAAGTTACGGTTGATTGTGTAGCTTAAAGGTACAGTGTAGATCTTGAGGTCATTGCTCATAAGAGCGTCTATGCCAATGCCGATCTTTGGAACCGATTTGGCGGCGGGGGCTGTCTGCTGCGGTGTGCCGGTTGGCGCGGTTTCAACCGGTTGCGCCACGGCCGGAGCCGCTTCTGTCGGTTGCGCCACAATCGGTGCCACTTCTGCCGGTTGCGCGAAGCTGCGCGTAGTATCTATTTCCGTTGTTGCCTGCACACTCTTGAAGACAGGCGCAAAGGTGGTGGCGGCCGAGCCGGCCTGGATGGGAACTACCAGGGGCACAGCAGGTTGGGTTATTACGTTAAAGCCGAAGTTCACTGTGGCAGTGGCGGCGAGGGAGAGGGATGGGGCAAAGGCCGTCATGCAGGTGATAAATGCAGCGATCGCCTTGTTTATCCGCTTACGCGGGGGACTGGAGCTACGTTTCATGTGTGTTCCTCCTTTTTTGGGTATTATAAAAGTTTACTGTTTCATCACCATCACTGTATCCCCAATCCGGAACCCGATTCCGGATGTGATTTTAGCCACCGATATACGGTCGTTCTGGTGGTTAGTCCGCGAGATTTCTCAAATCATCTTATCACGTCCAGACCTGCCGCTTTTAGTTATGTGCGCAAAATGTCAGCGGCAGGCTCACCGATTCCCAGATGACGATGTTCAAGTGATTCCAGTTACTTCACTGAGGAGATGCAGGGCCGAACGGTATCATAGTCCCGTACGGAATAAGGTCACTCCCGTCGTCATAGTCGCCATGCAGCAATATTTTAACGACAGCTTCGGTTTCGGCAAGCAAGGGGGTGTTCAGCGCCTTGTTAACAATTTTTCCCCCTATCCCTGTGAGCTGGCTTGGCTCAGCAGAGCTGTTATCCTCTGAAATATCCTGCCACGGTGTTTTTATCTCCTCATTGCGGAATTTGGGCAGTCCGGCGTCTCCTTTGTCGGAGAGCCCGGAAACAACTGAGGAAGCAACACCGACAGCCGTAATGGCACCAGCAATGCCAGGAATTTTTTTCAGCATATTGTCGCCAGCCAGCGCCACACGTTTTACACCGATCCCATTTTTCCAGACGGTTTTGCCTGTCTTGCAGCTCTCCAGCTTAACGCGCAATCTTACCCGCTTATTGTTATAGATGCCGGTAATCTTCTGGCTGAAATCTTCTAGCGATCCAAAGAGGAGGGCATCCGTGCCAAGTTTTTCGCACAACTGGGCAGTTGTGGCCATATCCAGTTGAGAGCCGAGCGTCACCCCCATCTGATCCTTCAGAATCAAGTCGGTCTCTTCAAGGGATTTGACAGTATAAAAATAACCCTCCAGCCCTGCTGCCAGTAATTCGCGGACAACAAAAGACCCCTCCACGTCGTTGGTGTTGTTTGTCATTGGCATGAGTGCTATTGTTCTGACGGGATTTCCTGGATTCGGTTTATTTGGCGGCAGTGTCGCGCAGGCGGATAGGAAAAGCATACACATGAACAGCGCAATTGCTGATACTCTCGATTTCATATAATCTCCCATTGCTGATAATTCCTCATAACCCCAGAAAGCTGTTGATTACCTTCTGTACTTCGGCGATCGAGACGCCACTCACACCGTCTACGTTAACGCAAGCTTCCACGGGCATCAACCCCAAAAACATATTTATGGCGCTTTGCACCTCAGCAATGGTAACCGTGCCGTTGCCGTCGCAGTCGCCCGGTTTGGTAGCAAGTGCCGCCAGCGAGAGATAGACGGTGGTCACTTTACCGCTGGCGGTTGTCACGGCCTGGTTAGCTTTGCTGTAGCCCTGTTTCGAGGCCGATACCATGTAGCTTGTTCCCCCCTGTGCCGCAATCTGGAACGCACCGTTAGCTGCCGTGACAACGTTGCCGCTTCCGATGTTGATGGCGGCGGATGGTATGCCCGCGCCGTTCTGGTCTAAAACCTTGCCGGTGATCAGAGCCACCAAAGCGCTTTGTGGTGTGTAGGTAAACTTGCGCGGCTCCGTGGTGCTGCTTCCCCCTTTGCCGTCAACGGCGCTGACCTGCCACCAGTAGCCGCCATTGACGAACAGGGGATTACCGTCACGCTTCTTCTCGTTATTGGCATCCAGCCAGGTTTCATTCTGCGCTATCTGTTCGTACCGTTTAAGTTCGTCCCCGGTGGCTCCGTTGACATCGGCACGGATAATCAGCGTATATGTTAATGGCATAGTGTTGTCCGGGTCGTTTGCCTCGCTCCAGCGGAAGAGAATCAGCGGTTCCCGCTGCTCGGCATTTTGAATCGGTTCGCTTAAAACGGGCGCTGACGGAGGCTGATTGGTGCTGTCGTTGATGTAGACCGTCGCCTTCATCGGGGGGAGCTGCTCGCCGCTGCTGTCGGCTGCATAGAAAACAATGCTGTAAGTACCGGCCTCGTTGAAAATTTTGCTGGTAATGTCCGGATTCAGATCAAGCGGAAATTCCCAGCGGGCATTGTTCTGAATGTACCGGCCGTTCAACTGCGGCAGATCCAGGTTGACCTGGCCGGTGCCGGTAGATGGCATGACAAAAGATGGTTTTTTTACCTCAGCCCAGACGCTGTCAGTTGCGCCGCTAATGTCACCGGAAGTGGTGACGTAGATAACCGGGGGGTCGCCGCCAAGAGTGGCGGTGGCAGCCGGCATGATTTCTTTCCATTCTATCAGGGAAGCGGCGCGGGAAAGGCCGAATGAAACGTTCCAACTCTCCTTGCCATCGCTGTCGGCAAGCTGCTGGTAAGGTCTACCGTTGCCGGTAGCGTTATCTATGAACAGAGGTGATTGCACATTTGCCCAAGGCATGGCGTCGGCTGCTTTTTTAAATGCCTCAACCAGAGGCAGATTAGTGTTACCGGAGAGATTGTCAATAAAGGCATGAATGAAGGAGTCTCCAAGAGTGGTCTGGTCAACTGCTTTAGGGGATGCTTTTGGCCCCTGAGCTGCAGTTGTATCGGCGGCAGAGCTGGTAATGATCGTCCGTCCGGTTTTCTTTAGAACCGGAATAAAGCTGCCGGAGTAACAGGAACCGTTAATAATCACCGTTTTCAGTGTAATGCCAGCGCTGGTCTTCAGGTTGCCTTCCAGGATGTTCAGCCAGCCGTTCAACTCCTCTGGTGAAAGGTAGTTATTGTCGTCAGAAATGTAAAATTTGCCATTTTGACCACCATGATCAAGCATGACGATATAGAGGGGTGCATCGCCTTTACTGCTGATTATGTTATAGGCCCAGCCGGTGATGGCGTCTTGAATGGCTGCCTTGCTGACCGTGGCATCAACGTTGGTACGGCTGGTACCCTCCGGGGAGAGGAACCAGATGTTATCGGCGGTGATGAAACGGTCGGTAAACTGCTTGTGGATGCGCTGCATACTGGCGGTGTAGCTGGGGCGGCCACCGCCGTTCAGATCTCCCTGGATGAAGATGGCATAGCCGTTGGCGGCGGCGACGTTGATCGTCTGCTGACCGGCGGCGATGCCGTTCAGATTGTCGGTGCCGGCAAAATTGGCGTCGATGCGCCAATTGCCGGTTACATTGTTGAACTGGTTGAAAGAGACGCTGTAGCGTCCCGCGTCATCGGTGGTTTTGGCATTAATAGTGTAAGTTTTGCCGTTGCTGTCAGTCATGGTGATATCAATCGGCAGATCAGCCAGAGTGACGGCATTAGCAAGAGTTGCCGTTAACTTGCCGCTGACTATCAGATTGCCGGAGGGCGAGATGCTGGGCGCATTCGGGGCGACCGTCAGGGCGGTTTCCGCTTTGTTGATGCGGATAGTGGCGCTCTGGCTGGCGGTGGTGTAGTCAGGGTCATTTTTGAAGGTGATGGTGGCTTTCCAGTCACCGGCACGGTCAAGCGGCGTGGCCAGGTTGAGGGTAAAGCTGAAGACGCCGCTGCTGCTGGTGGTGGCCGGAATTTCTGCCAGAATGCCGGCAGGGGGTGGCGGCGTCAGGCTGAGGTAGACGTTTCTGGCGGCCAGGGGTGTACCGCTCTGGGTGGCGGTGAGTGTCCCATAGACAACCACGCCGCTGCTGTAGGTGCTGGCCGGGATGGTGTTGATGGTCACAGTTGCCGCCTGGGGAGCGGTGATGCTGACGTTGACTGTGAGGGTGGCCGTGCCCCCTTTGCCGTCGGACGCCTGAACCACAAAACTGTCACTTCCGGTGTAGTCGGTTGTGGGGGAGTAAGTGACAGCTATACTGGTGCCGGAGCCACTGGCGGCGGCTGCACCGTTGGAAGCTGGAGAAGCAATTGACCAGGTGATGGTGTCGCCGCTATTAGGATCACTGGCGTGCAGGGTCAGGTTGAAGGATTTTGGATTGGCGTTTTTAGACATACTGACCATTGTAGGTGAGGCTTCGATGATAACCGGCGCAACGTTGCCCGATACCGTGCCTCGGGTAAAGGTAATACTGACCGGGTCGGAAATGTTATTAGCGCCGTCGGTTGCGCGGCCAGTGATGGTGTAAACGCCATTGGCGGAAGTGGTCACGTTGTTGATGGCATAGCCACTGGTATCCAGCAGCCATGTTTTCCAGTTATCACCGGTGGCAACGGCTTCAAGCGGTATCCAGGTCACAGCGGGTGTGAATGCACCGGCAGCGGTTAGATAGCGCTTGGTGGTGGAGTTATAAATTTGCACCTCGACACTTTTCACCCCAGCACCGGTGGGGTTGTCAATAGCAGTGCCGGTTACTTCAATGAGCGTGTCGCTGTTTGTTCCATTTTCCGGACCGGTGATGGTTACCGTCGGCTTTGTGCTGTCCGGCAGGGTGATGGTGGTGCCGGATGAGGCCGCGGTGGAGATGTTGCCGGCAGCATCTTTGGCGAAGGCGTAGAGGGTTTTGCTGCCGACGCTACTGAATGGGTAACTGGCCGGTTTGGTGGTTCCCCAACTGCAGGCGGCGCTACTGTTGCTTTCGGAAAGGCAGTATGAAGCAATGCTGCCGGAGTTGTCACTTACGGTGAAGGTGGAGATGGTGACGGTCAGGTTGGCAGCGGTAGTTGGCAGGGTGAAGGCACTGATGATGGGACCGGAGGTGTCGCTGAAGGTGGCGACCAACGCATGATCGACAGTTATGTTGGCAATAATGATCGTGGTACCGCTGACCTGGCTTTTAACGTCGGTGCTGTTGTCGGTGAGGGTTGCAAGTGTGTAGCCTGTGCCAGGCGATATAGTGCAGGTTGATGCTGAACCTTGGGTTATGGGCGATGTGCAGGAGATGCCGCCGCCACTGCCTGTTGTGCTACCGGTGACGGTATAGCTGGCATTATTTACGACTATGTTGGCGGTAACATCGGCAGCAGCGCCGTAGTAGCTGTTTCCGGCCTGGGTGGCTTTTATCACGATGGTGCCACCGCCGGTGATAGTGAGAGTCGAGTTGTTGGTACCGCTCAGAGTGCCGGGACCGCTTATTATCGAGAATATTACCGGATTGCCTGAACCTCCGCCGATGGCTGTGAGGGTTATCGGAGCGTCACCATAGGTCTTACTGGTCGGTGGAGTAAAAGTGATCGTCTGACTGGCACCACCGGCTATGGTCAGTGCTCCGGCAACATAGGTGATGTTGTAGTTACTAGCCGATCCGGATGAAAATTGTGCGGCACTTGGCGTAATGTTGTGACTGCTGCCGACTGCGGCGGTTGCTGTTGCGGTGGCGGCGTAACTATAGTTGACGCTGCCGATGCTGTCACTACCTGCCAAACCTGTCGTAGTGAAGCCTGGTATCGCCGGGTTACCTGCTCCAAAGACGCGGCTGGCGTTGTTGGCGGTGATGGTCAAGGCTTTGGTTGAAACATTGATCGTCGTTGTTGTCGCAGCAGGGGTGTTGTAACTATTGCTATCACTTGGCGTAAAGGTGACTGAGAGTTGCTGTGCCGAACCGGCGTTCAGGATGGTACCGGCTGCCGGAGTGTAGGTAAGGGTTCCGGCTACGCCGCCTGTCGTTGCGTTAAGCTGGGTTCCGCTCAGGGCGGTGCCATAGGTGATGTCGGCTGGAGTTGACCAGGTGATGGTCGGGGTAGTTTTGCCGATGGTGAGGTTGGCACCGGTGTAGCTGATGTTGTAGTTGCCTGGTGCCGATACTGTTACCGTCCCCTGGGTGATGGGGTAACTGCCGAGCGCTTCGCCTGCTGTTCTTGTCAGGCTGCCGGTCATGGTGTCAGAACTAATCAGGCCGGTGGTCGTGTAGGTCAATGCTGGATCAGATGCACCGTAGGTTTTACTCTTGGCTACGGCAGTAATGGTAAGGGCTGTTTTTGCAACGATTATGTTGGCGGTGACATCAGTGGCAGCGGAGTAGTTTTTATTACCGGCTTGGGAAGCTTTGACGACAATGGTTCCAGCGCCAGTGATGGTCAGGGTGCTGCCGGTAAGTGTTGCAGGGCCGCTGACCAGAGTAAAGGTGACCGGGTTGCCGGAGCCGCCGCCGGTGGCGGTTAGGGTAATGGCGGCATCACCGTAGGTTTTCGTTGCTGGCGGGGTAAAGGTGATCGTCTGGGTCTGCTGAATGAGGTTTGCAGAGCAGTTTTGGCTCGTACCGCTGTAGAGCCCCTGGCAACTCCATGACCATGGACCGCTGCCGGTTACCGTTGATGCCGACCCTGACGAGCAGAGGCTAGTAGGGGTGACGGACAGGGTTTTGCTGTTGTCGCTGCCGCAGATTCCGTTGATCGGGTCGGCGGCAAAGGTGGCGGTAATCGACTGCGCTGCGGTGACGTTGGTTACGGTCAGCGGATTGGTTGTGGTTGTGGTAAAACCGTTAGTGCCGGTCCAGTTTACAAAATGGTAGCCGCTTGACGGTATAGCGGTTACTGTGGCGGTTGATGCACCGTGGTTTATCTTCTGGCTGCTGGTGCCGCTCAGGGTACCGCCGGTGCCTGCGCTGAAACTGAATGTGTAGCTCTGGATGTCGGCGTAGCAGGCTGCGTTTGTGCCGCCATTGACTCCAGCACAACTCCAATTCCAAGGACCGGTTCCTGTAACACTGGTGGCCGTACCTATGCTGCAGAGGTTGATGTTTGGAATAACAAATAAATTGCCACCATTACTGCTTCCACATGATCCGTTTAGTGTGGAGTTGCTGGATGGCGTCGTTGCAATATAATCGCCATCAAAAACAGAATAGACAGTATTTGCCTCCACCAGGAGGTAGTAATTCCCAGCCTGTAAGCTGGCATTCAATATTTTGCCAGTAGTATCAGCATTGGTAACGACAATTGATGAAAGGACATTGCCTGATTGGTCGACAAGACTTGC
>CAIMXI010000416.1 GCA_903845365.1 uncultured Geobacteraceae bacterium
CCAAAAAGCATATGAGCGGTCGTGATCTCGGTCGTATGGATGCAACACCTTCACTGGCTCGCCATGCGATACTTGCTTGAAATTGGTTGGAGAACAACATCAGTGATTGTCAACAAATAAAAACTTGAACATCGAGTATAATAGAAAATTCCGCTGAACGGGCAGCGGGCCTATGCCGCCAGATGCTGGCATACGCCGGTAAAGCCCAACTCACCAAGACCAAAATCAATATGGTGGAGAAGGTGGACAAAATAGTCGGCATGCTGAAAGCGACTCTGCCAAGAAATGCAGTTATCAAAACCGATCTATCAGCAGAAATTCCCCTTATAGAAGGTGATGCCAGCCAACTCGGACAGGTAGTTATGAACCTGATAATTAATGCGTCAGAGGCTATCGGTACTGAACAGGGAAAAGTTGATGTTTCGCTCGCCAGGATTAAGGTTATAGCTGGTAAAGAGTATGAGGATTACCACGGCAAGCCGATCCCACCTGGCGAATATGTCTGCATGGACGTAACTGACAACGGCTGCGGCATGGACGACACGACAAAATGGCGAATATTTGAGCCGTTCTACACCACCAAATTTACCGGTCGCGGACTTGGAATGTCGGCGGTACTCGGCATCATCAAATCACATGGCGGAGCGTTGCAGCTTTCCAGTCAACCGGGGCAGGGTACAACCTTTAAAGTATATCTCCCCGTTATCAGGAAAAACTCCACCGGAGATACAGGCCTGGCTGTATCCGCACCTTCAACTCCATGGATAGGAAGCGGCACTATACTGCTGGTGGAAGATGAAGATCAGATTCGGGATATTGCGAAAGAAATGCTTGAAATGTTCGGATTCACCGTTCTGGAAGCTGTGAATGGTAAGGAAGCACTGGAGATCTACCAGAAGAACGCCGCAGAGATCACCATTGTATTAACCGATATGGGGATGCCGGTAATGGACGGCTATGAATTGTTCCATAAACTGAAAAGCCTTGACTCCGAACTGCGGATAATCGTCTCCAGCGGATATGGCGATGTAGAAGTCAGTTCACGGATAGGGAGTGACAACATGGCCGGGATAATCAGTAAGCCGTATAACCCAAATCAACTGAGAGAGGTACTGAAAAGTGTTGTCAATACCTCTCATCAAAGTTAATAGGAGCATAAATACACAGATGACTGACACGATCTGCAAAATCCGCTGTTATCTGGTGGCCAGTATCTTGCTGATGATTTTATGCACCGGCACTGCTATCGGCAACAGCGGTGGCAAAGAAATTTTAACCCCCGCCGAGCGGACCTGGCTCACAGCAAACCAGTCGCGCATCGTCCTTGCGATTGAGACAGGATATGCGCCGTTTGTATTTATTGACCCCAAAGACCAGCCAAAAGGGCTCGCGCATGATTACATGCTCATGCTAGAGGCAAAGCTTGGTGTCAATTTCAAACAGCGGCGTTTTTCCTCTCTCGACGACATATTTGCAAAGGTGCGTAGCGGTGATGTTCACATTGTTAACGCCGTCACTAAAACTCCACGGCGCTCTGAGTTCTTATCCTTCACCGAGCCATTTATTCGCGTGCCGAATGTCATTGTCGTGCGCAAGGAGCGCACAGCTCAGATGCGTGAAGGTGATTTGAAGGGATTGAAAGTGTCACTGGTTAAGAGTTACGCCGTCACGGAACAGCTCACAAAAACGGGACCAGATTTCGAACTTGACCTGGTTCCGGACGATCTTACCGGGCTTTTCAATGTTTCCTTCGGGCGTTCCGATGCGACTGTCATCGATCTTGCTACGGCGTCTTATCTGATCGCGCTGAAGGGTATCACCAATCTCCGTGTAGCCGGTGAGACAGGAGCAGGCATTCAACTTGCGATGGGCGTTCCGTCAACTGAAACGATGCTGCACGGCATCATCCAAAAGGGACTGGATTCGATCAGTGAGGCAGAGCGGCAGAACATCCGCACGCAATGGATAAATACGTCCAGCCGGAGCATCTTCAGCGATAGACGATTCTGGTATGCCGTGACTGGACTGTTTTCCGTCATCTGTTCTGTTGTCGTCGGCATTCTTTTATGGAACCGTACGCTCCGGCGGCAGGTTGCTCTTCGTACTGAAGACCTCGCCGCTGAAAAAGAGTTGTTGCGGCGGAGCGAATACACACTTCAGGAGCAAAATGAAGAGTTGCAGGTGAATGAAGAGGAACTGCGGGTGCAAAATGACGGCCTCCTGGCGACTGAAGAGATGCTTCGGGTTCAGATCAGCGAATATGAGGCCAGTCAGAAGCTGTTAAAAGAGAGTAACGAACGTTTTCGTGCGCTGCACGAAGCGTCCTTTGGCGGCATTTTAGTCCACGAAAATGGCGTTATTCTGGAATGCAATCAGGGGCTTTCGGAGATGACCGGATATTCGGTGGAAGAGCTTATCGGCATGAAAAGCATTCAACTGATACCGGAGGAATATCAGGAAGAGGTGGCCACCAAAATCAGGGAAGGCTTTACGGAGTTATATGAGGTTGAAGGTATTCGCAAGGATGGCACTCGCTACCATGTAAGAATTCGCGGGAAAAGTATTTTCTATATGGGGCGTTCGGTGCGTGTGACCGATTTGCGCGATATCTCCGACCGTAAACTGGCTGAGGAAGAGCACAAACAGCTTGAACATAAATTCCATCAGGCTCAGAAACTGGAAAGCCTCGGTGTGCTTGCCGGCGGCATCGCCCATGACTTCAACAACGTCCTTACGGTCATCATGGGGCACTGCTACATGGCCAGAGAAAATATGATCCCGGAGCACCAATTTAAAACAGCCTTTCAGAAGATTGAAACCGCAGGCAGTCGAGCCAAAGACCTCTGTCGTCAGATGCTTACATATGCAGGTAAAAGTCCTATGGAGCAGACGCAGTTCAATCTCTGGCTTTTGGTCGACGAAGTAGTCAAGATGCTGCAAGCGGCCATCAAGAAGAATGTCACCATTGAGCTTGACCTGAAACGTGATGTTCCCGAAATAAACGGCGACACCGGCCAGATTCAGCAGGTAGTCATGAACTTTATCATCAACTCTGCCGAGGCTATCGGTGATGGTAATGGTACAATCAGGGTGGTTCTTACCAAAATTGTTTTTGAGGGAGACGGAACCGAAACAGATACGTTTGGCACCGTCATCAAGGCCGGAGCATACGCCTGCCTCGAAGTAACCGATACTGGCTGCGGTATGGATGAGGCAACACAGAAGCAGATATTCGAACCGTTCTTCACCACTAAATCCACCGGTCGCGGACTCGGCATGTCCGCCATACATGGCATTATCAAATCACATGGCGGCGCCCTGCAACTGACCAGTAAGCCGGGCGTCGGCACAACCTTCAAGGTCTTTTTCCCTATACCTACAGCATCCGGCCATACTAATGCCGCCTTAAAAACAACAGTTCTGACTGAAGATGCAAGCGGCACTATTCTGTTTGTGGAGGATGAGGAACTTTTGCGCGTCATGGGGAAAGAGTTGCTGGGTGCACTTGGTTTCACCACCATGGCAGCATCAAACGG
>CAIMXI010000417.1 GCA_903845365.1 uncultured Geobacteraceae bacterium
TACTACCGATTGCTCGAATGGCTCCAACCGCCATGCGGAGCAGAATGATGGGTAAAGGAGCCGAATGCCCTTACTGGCAGACTCGGCTTCTCTGCGGCGATTATCCTCAATGCGCTTTTGCAGCAGGCTCTGAACTTGTTCAAGAGTCGCTTTGGACGGCAGGAAAGGAAAGTAGAGCCGGAATTCACTCCATTGGTCTTCTGTTTGGACATTTTTCTGTCTGCAGCGGCGCATGGATGCAGCCGCCAGCATCAGATTAGCCTCGTATTCCAATGCCTGCAGATGATCAAGGTTGTCGGTGAAGGCTCCCAAAACTGGTGTATGTTCACGCGGTGGTGCAAAAGCGAGTACCTGGGCTGCCTGTTCAGATGATGAATAAGTTGATTGCATCGATGTGGTTATCATATCTCCCCCCTATTTCCGTTTCCTGATCGGTTCAATTACGTCTGCCAGACCATGGCTGAGTGCTTCTTCCGGCGAAAGCCAGGTATCGACATCACGTAGCAGATATTTTTCGAGTTCGGCCCTCTCCTTGATGTCGGAGTAGGTCAGGTAGTGCTGCAGGATGCGTTCATGTTCCAAGTCTTCTTCTTTGCGGCCAGCAATAAGCTGACTGTGGTTGCCGAAGTTGAAGGCGGAGAAGCGGTGTGAGAGGATGGAGGTACGGGGAGTGATTACCCGGCGGCCTTTCTCGCCAGTCATGAAGATGAGCAACCCCATACTGGCAATCATACCGATGCCGGTGGTGTAGATCGGGATGCGGGACCATTCCATGATGTCGATGATGGAGAAACCAGCCGGACAGGAACCGCCGGGGGAGTTGATAATCATCTGAATCTGGTTGATTTCTCCCTTGATGTTGTAGCCGATGATTTCCTTGCAGACCGATTCGGCTGTGCCGCCGTTGATTGGGCCTGAAATGTAGATGATGCCGTAGTCGTTAAGTCCGTTTTCTTTCTGCTGTTTGTCGTTGTCTGCCATGGTGGTGCCTCCCGTAATTTGATTATCGTCAACACGATGATCATAGAAGTACACCTTGGGAGTGTCAGAATTGGACATTGCATTTTTGGGGGAAAATTTTGCGGGATCAGGTAGGGGAAACCATTAGAGATATATACGACGCAAAAGGCCCTTCACTTCGGCCAGATTAAAATAGAAGTGGTTAATTTCGAACTCATACCTAAGTTTAAGAAATCGGTTCAATGCAAAAGGTCATAAGCCATGGAAGGTCGTTAAAGAATATTTCTTTTTATCTAGCTCAAGGATTTTATCCTTTGGTATAATGCCAAATTGTTTAAGTGCCTCTACCGCTTCTTTATCCCCGTAATAAGACACCAGTTTTTCCAGTTGATCTTCAGGCCATTTGTTAATCAGTTCAATTGATCGTTTATCTTTAAATTTGCCAAAACCCGCAATTAACTTCGTTGCCATTAATCCGTCATAAAAATCCATTTCAGATCCCTTCCCGTACAATCCTGGAGTGATCTTTGAGAACGCCTCCAACAATATGTCAGGAATTCTAGCATCATCAGAATTTATCAGTGAAGACGCAATTTCGTATCTATGAGATATAATTTCATCATCATCACGTTCAAAGAGCGATTCAGCAAGAAAATCCAAACCACGAGCATCACCCAACTTTAGCAATGCTTCTGAGGTCTTAACTTTATAAACGATATTGTCCAATGCAAAAAGCTTTGCTAAAGGCTCAATTGCTATTGTATTTGAAAGATCTCCGAGTTTTTCAATTATATCAAATAAATAACTATGATATCTATTTCGACCCATATCAAATTCAAGATGCCATCTAAGACGACCATTTGCTTTATATTCATTTAGCTTAGCGTCATCTGTTTTATCGCAGGCAAGAATGTAATGTATTTTGGAAAGTAATTGTTCTGATTTGCAAATCAGTATATCAGCAACCTCTTTTGAATTGTCATTACTTAATTTAAAATAACTCAACACCCTTATGGATTCGATAGTAACATCCATTTCTTCGTCATTTAACGCGCTAATCACTAAATTGATAGATTTCTCACAATCAATTCCTGCCAACGCACGGATCACATGAGTCCGAACTTTGTTATTCCTATAATAGGTTGCAACAAGGGGATCCACAATATCGTCAATTGCCACATTGGTTCCGTCACAACTTAAATGCGAAATCCCATGGATTCCAGCTGTCACAATTTTAGGATTTTTGTCCTCAAGTAAATTCAATAGAGGCGGAAGCGCTCTAGCATCGCTATGTTCACCAATTCCCCAAAATGCAGCATTGATTTTACGAGTTTTATTTCGGTCATTTAAGGCTCGAAGAATAAGTTCAAAGGCCCGTGGATCCGCATTCCTTTTCAAATCAATCGCTGCATCAATACCTTTACTACTACTCTTTAATTCTACTTTGTCACATTAGCAGCGCTTGTAACTTCCTGTTTTGTTTTGCATATGCGTAATCTATACTTGCCTGACGTTGTCGATGCCGGACTTCCATTTGCCTGAAAACCTCTTCGATGTCCGTATCCCTTCGCGGAAGGAATTTAGCAAGCAAGGTTGCGACGTCCTGACAACTCAGCAACGGGGTGGATTCTTTCTCTTTGAGTCGCATCTGCAGCATGAAGAGCGTTGACATCATCACCAGTGCCATATGGTGATGCCATGATTGCCAACTGCGAACCTGGTAATGATCCATACCGGCAGTACCTTTGGCGTCTTGGAAAGCACGTTCGACAAAATAGCGTTGACCTTGCATGAAGGCAAGTCGTTCTGCGGAGGTATCTTCCGGTGCATTGGATAAACTGTACTTGATGGTCTCTCTGGAATCGACTTCACGCCGGACAATCAGA